>JAITVG010000287.1 GCA_031285925.1 Tannerellaceae bacterium | reverse complement strand
GTTCCGATAATTACGATCGAAGCGCCCCAACTGTAAGTAAAGTTCAGTATCCGCTTCCCTCTTTCGCTGGAGAGAAACATCTCCACCCTGTTTTTATATCTTCTGTATTTTCCCATTTTATTGAGCTGTAATTTTATTTTTTAGCAAATCCTACCTGTGTGCGTGCGCAACGGAATCCGACGTATGAACGTGTTTCGTTCTGAAACTCGGATGCGCGCATGTCCGAACGGATAAATTGAGTGACATCTTTCCATGAACCGCCGCGTATGACTTTCTTTTTCATGGCATACGGATCGTTCTTTGCCGCGTCGTAATGAAGTTCCGGGTTCATGTCGTTCATTTGGGCGGGGCCTGATTCCGAAAAACCGGTGGATGTCCATTCCGATACGTTTCCCGCCATATCGTATAATCCGAATTCATTCGGGGCAAAAGAGCCGACACGGGAGGTGATGATATGTCCGTCCTGCGTGTAATTGCCGTCGCCCGGCTTAAAGTTAGCCAGGAAGCAACCTTTTTCGTTTTGCAGTTCGTCGGTAGACCAGGGATATTTATTTTCGTTTTTCCCCGTACGCGCCGCGTATTCCCATTCGCCTTCGGTCGGGAGGCGGAACGGCTCGATATCCTGTCCCGGCGGAAGGTTCAACGATTCCTTGAACGTATTCGTGCGCCATACGCAATAGGCGGTAGCCATTTCCCAGGAAACACCTACCACGGGATAGTCGTCGTAGCCCGGATGGTTGAAGTACATCCGCATGTAGGGTTCATTATAGGCGTTATTGAAGTCGTTTATCCAAACCGTTTCGTCGGGATAGACGGCAACGATTCGTGTATGAAGAAAATCCCATTCGCTTGCTAGCGGGCGCGTGATCGTTTCATTGATTATTTCTCCGTCTTCATTAATATAAGCCGTATCCTTTGAAATCATTACCACTTCATTCGGATCGACGGTCAGGTCGGTGTTGCGGATCCTGTCGTATGGATTCAGGCGGTTTTTACGCAGCGCGGCGGAAGTATGGTCGTACCATTCGTACCTGTAATACATTTGTGAGGCATCCAGTTTTTTTTCACCGGTTACCGGATGGGTATAGTAAACACTTTCGATAGCCATCTGTTCTTCTTCGCTGGCCCTTTTCCACGGAATGGGGCGCGCCCAGTCCAGATAAGGTTCAACGGGGTCACCGTAACGGTCTTCCGATATTTTGAAGAGATCGTTGCCGCCGTATTGGGGATCGGCCAGTCGTTCACGGATAATCGAATCGCGCACGTAGTGCAGGAACTGGCGGTATTTCGCGTTCGTAACCTCGGTTTGATCCATCCAGAACGCATCAAAGGAAACACCTTTCGTATCGGACATGATGCTCCACAGGGAATCTTTATCTGAAGGCCCCATGTTGAAAGCGCCCCGTTTGACGAGAACCATCCCGTAGGGCGACGGTTCGTTCACGGCTGCCAGGCGAACTCCGGTCACTTCTCCTCCGCCTCCTCTGAGCGAGCGGCCGCAGGATGTGGCGAGCAGAGCCATTGCCATAAGTACAAAGAAGAGGTTTATCTTCTTGTTTCTTGCTTCTATCTTCATATTGTTATAATATTCTAACACTCTTGTGCCTGTTGTTTCCTGTCTGTGTTTTCTTCAGCTTCATGCTGAACCGGATCATCAGCTCGTGGCTTCCGCTTGTCCGCTTCAAAAGGGGGGAATAAGGGAAGTCGTACGCATAACCGAACTGAAAACGTCCGAATTGGGCTCCCAAAAGAAATACGACCGATTCATTCACCCGCCAAGAAACACCTCCGTTAAACATTTTGTTATAGATCACCCTGCCGGTCAAGTCCGCCTGAAAGCTGATCATATCTGTCTTCAGAAAAACGGAAGGCTGCAATTCATACAACGGGTTGCGTGTTTTAATATTGTATCCTGCGGTGAAATTAAACGCCCTGCCGATGTAGTATGAAGCATTTTCATCAAACTGCAATTCCGGTTCGGCAAGGTGGGTAACGCCAAGGCCTGCGTAGAATTTCGGATGCGAGTAATACACTCCGGCGTTCAAGTCCATAACCATCCCGTCAACCTGTGTCAGGGGAATCGCCCCGTCGATCATGCTGCTTGAGAAACCGTCTATGGTCAATAGCCTGACGCTGTCGCCCTGAAAAGATATATTGGCCATTCCGGCCTGAATACCGATGCTCAATTCGCCACCGAACAGTTTTTTCTTGAAAGCATACTGCCCGGATACATGAGTGAAATTGAAAAGGCCGATCGTTTCGGTCAGCATAACCGCTCCAACGCCGTGGTTCGTATTTCCGGCCTTAAAAGGCATGTCGGCCATGACAAAGAATGATTTCGGCGCCCTGTCGATGCCAAGCCACTGCTGCCGGTGAAGTCCGAAAAAACGTAATTCTTCCGTATTCCCCGCGTAAGCCGGATTATAATACCCCATTGCCATAAAATACTGGCTGAACTGCGCATCGTGCTGCGCCCGCACACCTTGTGTACATGCAAGCATCAGCAGTATTATGACCGGAATAAAAAACTTTCTCATTAGGTAAATAAATCTCCAATTGTCATTGAAACGGATAATAAGGGAATAAATTGTTTACCCTTTGCAACTGAAGTTGAAAAAGAGGGTGTGTTTAATCTCTTCGAAAATGGTATAGGTAGTACGCGCTCGTACTACCTATAGTACGGCGCCGTTGTATAGGTACTACGAGCGCGTACTATATATAGAAACACTTTTTAACAACTCGTTAATGCGTTGTGCATTTGTGTGTTAGGGTTATTTCTTCCTTAGCCCTGCCGCACTTGCTTTTTTATCCGATTTTAATTCCGCCAACGGGTTATAGTCATATTTTGCTCAAATATATGCAATCGTCCGCAGACATGCAAACGATTGCGGAAACGTTTGCGAAA
>JAITVG010000286.1 GCA_031285925.1 Tannerellaceae bacterium | reverse complement strand
TTTCGCAAACGTTTCCGCAATCGTTTGCATGTCTGCGGACGATTGCATATATTTGAGCAAAATATGACTATAACCCGTTGGCGGAATTAAAATCGGATAAAAAAGCAAGTGCGGCAGGGTTAAGGAAGAAATAACTCTAACACACAAATGCACAACGCATTAACGAGTTGTTAAAAAGTGTTTCTATATATAGTACGCGCTCGTACTATATATACTATTTCGAGGCTAATTCTACCAACGAGTTTCATACCGGATATACACAATAATATATATGACGAAAAGGCAAATCACAATCAAAGATATAGCGAAAGCATTATCCATATCTCCTTCCACCGTATCCCGCTCGCTGGCGGATCATCCGGACATAAGCCGGGAAACAAAAAGCCTGGTGCTTGCTTATGCGAAAGAGCATAAATACAAACCCAATCCGCTGGCTACGAGTTTGCGCACGAATCAAAACAAAACGATCGGCGTGATCCTTCCCGAAGTTGTACATTTCTTTTTCTCCACGGTGCTTTCCGGTATTGAAGATGAAGCGGAGAAAGAGGGTTTCCGGATATTGGTAAGTCATACCCGTGAAGAGTATAAAAAAGAAGTTCGCGCCGCACAGGCGATGCTCGAAGCGCGGGTGAGCGGAGTTTTGGCGTCGGTTGCGAAATCGACGGAGAAGTATGATCATTTTCAGGAACTGATCGACAATGATATTCCTCTGGTATTTTTCGACCGGATTTGCCGGGGGATACTGACCGACCGAGTGGTTGTTGACGATTACAACGGCGTATGTTCGGCTGTCAATTACCTGATCGAAACGGGATGTCGGCGGGTGGCGTTTTTCGGTTCCCCTTCTCAACTGGCCATTTCCAACAACCGGCGGATGGGCTACGAAGATGCCCTGATCAGGAACAGGATAGCGGTAGACCCTGAACTTATTATTATTTGCGATAACTACGGAGATGCGCTGGAGATGACCGCGCGAATGCTGTCGCTGCCCAATCCGCCGGATGCTTTCTTTGCGGTGAACGACGAAACGGCGGTCGGGATACTGAATAAGGCCAAAGCGCTGGGCTATCGCGTTCCGGAGGATATTTCCGTCTGCGGATTTACCAATAATTCGATTTGCGAGCTAAGCGAACCAACCCTTACGTCGGTCGATCAGCACGGCTATGAAGTGGGAGCGATGGCGATGCGTTTGCTTTTAGACCACATCAACGGGAAAAGGGAAGACTGTAAAGTTGTCAGTAAAATTATTAAAACCAAACTGATCCGCCGGCAAACTACGCGCTGACCGAAATGTCGAATCGGACAGGGATGCTGTCCATAATATCGAACAGCTCTTTCACGGTGGCAGCCCGAAGCATGGCTACGCGGACAGGCTTGAAATCGGAAATGCCTTTAAACAGTGGAGTAGCCGCCAGATGTCGGCGGATATGGAGTATGCCTCTTCGCTCGTCTAACCGTTCGACGCTTTGCATTACCTGCTGTTTAAGAATATCGAGATACCACGAGAATGCTTCCGGAGGCAGTAATTCGCCTTCGGTAAGGAAATGCTTTATTTCCCGGAATATCCAGGGACGGCCGATACTTCCGCGACCGACCATTACGCCGTCTACACCGTATTTATCGAAACACTCTTTGGCTCTCTCGGCCGAGGTGATGTCGCCATTACCGATAATGGGGATATGTATGCGGGGATTGTTCCTAACTTCCCCGATAAGTGTCCAGTCGGCCTGGCCGGTATACATTTGCGCTCGTGTACGGCCATGAATGGAAAGGGCGGCAATACCGCAATCCTGCAATTGTTCCGCCAAGTCTGCGATGATTCGGCTATCGGCATCCCAACCCAAACGAGTTTTTACCGTAACCGGAATATGGACGGCCTTAACCACTGCGCGCGTAATTTCGAGCATCAGCGGAACATTGCGAAGCATCCCTGCTCCTGCGCCCTTTCCCGCTACTTTCTTCACCGGACAGCCGAAGTTTATATCGAGTATGTCCGGTTTTGCCTGCTCGCAGATCCGGGCGGCTTCAATCATTGCGCCTGTTTCCTTGCCGTATATCTGTATCGCCACGGGGCGTTCTTCGTCGGAAACCGTCAGTTTTTGCGTCGTTTTGTTTACGTTGCGGATCAGGGCATCGCTCGACACGAACTCGGTGTACACCATATCGGCGCCGAATTTTTTGCACATCAGGCGGAAAGCAATATCGGTCACATCCTCCATCGGTGCAAGAAAAACAGGGCGTTCGCCCAAATCTATATTTCCTATTCTCATCTGAATATCTATTTGGATTTCAATCTGAACACAAAAGTACAGCTTTTCCGCATATTTCCGGGGGTAGGAAAATATAGCTTATCTTTGTGCTTTCAATTGAATAACATGAATAGAAAAGATTTTGAAATCATGTCGCCTGCCGGATCGTATGAATCGTTGACGGCGGCTATACAGGGGGGAGCGGATTCGGTCTATTTCGGGATAGAAGGGTTGAACATGCGTTCGCGCTCTTCCCATAACTTTACACTCGAAGATATTCACCGGATTACGGATATTTGCAGGGAACACGGGATAAAGAGTTATCTTACCGTCAATACTATTATATATGGAGAAGACCTAGCGAAGATGCGCGAGATTATCAATCATGCCAAGGCTTCCGGTGTTTCGGCTATTATTGCGGCCGATGTGGCGGCAATGGATTATGCCGGTCGGGTAGGGCAGGAGGTGCATCTCTCTACACAATTGAATATATCGAATGTAGAGGCGCTGAAGTTTTACGCCCGTTTCGCCGATGTGGTAGTGCTTGCCCGCGAACTGAACCTGCAACAGGTACGGGAAATCTATGATCAAATTCATGCACAACGGATTAAAGGGCCCGGAGGAGAGCTCATACGGATCGAAATGTTTGCACACGGTGCCCTGTGCATGGCTGTTTCGGGAAAGTGTTATTTGAGTTTGCACGAAATGAATTATTCGGCTAACAGAGGTTCGTGTATGCAGATATGCCGGAGGGGATATACGGTAAAAGATCAAGAAAGCGATATAGAGCTGGATATTGAAAACCGGTATATTATGTCGCCGAAAGATTTGAAAACCATCCATTTCATGAGCAAGATGATAGATGCCGGCGTACGTGTTTTCAAAATCGAAGGGCGCGCCCGCGGGCCGGAATATGTACGCCTTGTCACCGAATGTTACAGGGAAGCGGTAGATGCCTGTTGTGAGGGCACATTTACAAAAGAGAGGATCGTCCGTTGGGACGAAAAACTGTCTTCCGTTTTTAATCGCGGCTTCTGGGACGGTTATTATCTGGGGCAAAGACTGGGCGAATGGAGCAGTGTGTACGGTTCGAGTGCGACAAAGAAAAAGGTATATCTCGCGAAAGCGATTAAGTATTTCGGCGGATTGGGAGTTGCGGAATTTGAAATGGAGTCGGGCGCTTTGCGCGCAGGCGATGAAATTCTGATCACCGGGCCGACTACCGGGGCGGTGATGCAGAGGATAGAAGAAATCCGTGTCGATTTAAAACCGGTGGAAGAAACCGTAAAAGGCGAACGGTTTTCGTTTAAGACGGAAAAAGTAAGGCCTTCCGACCGATTGTACAAGATGGTTCGTACAGACGAGAAGGAGTTGAACAGTTAAATATATAAGGAAATAATGAAAGACTTTATTTATATACTGCCTTTTAAGGTGCGCGATTATGAATGCGACTTGCAGGGAGTGGTCAATAATTCCAATTACCAGCGATATATGGAGCATACCCGTCATGAATATTTGGAATCGTTAGGCGAAAATTTCGGCGACATGCACGATAAAGGTGTAGACGCATTGGTTTCCCGCGTGGATATTCAGTTCAGGAATTCACTCCGTAGCGGAGATCATTTCATTTCCTGCCTGAATATGAAAAAGGAAGGCCCTAAGTTGGTTTTCGATCAATACATCTACCGTGAACCGGATAAACAGCTTGCGGCAAAAGGAAGAGTGGAGATTGTAGTTGTGGAAAACGGCAAACTTACCCGTGGAGAATACTTCGACAGGCTTTTAAATAAATCAAATATATAATAATCATGAAAAGACGCGATTTTATTCAGAATGCAGCTGCGCTGGCAGCACTGGGAGCTGTGGGAAATATTGGCGATACGTTCGGCAATACATTGAAGACAACAGCCGTTGCAAAGCGGGAACTGGGAAAAACGGGGTACAAAGTATTTCCGGTAGCTTATGGTGGTATTGTTTCTATGCGCGACGGACAACCGGCGTCCGACAAGTATGTGTCGTGGGCAATCGACCGCGGTATCAACTATTTCGATGTTGCACCAAGTTATGAAGACGCGCAGGAAAAGTTGGGAAACTCCCTGAAACCCTACCGGAAGAATGTGTATCTGGCCTGCAAAACCGGGCGCCGCATGAGGAAAGAAGCTGAACCGGAGTTCGAGAAATCTTTTGAACTGTTGCATACAGACTATTTTGACGTGTATCAGATGCACGGACTGTCTTCGCAAAAAGATGTAGACCAGGCATTCGGCCCCGGCGGAGTGCTCGAAATGATGGTAAAGGCCAAGCAAGACGGCCGTGTTCGTAAGCTGGGAATCACGGCGCATACCGAAGAAGTGGCGCTCAGGGCGATGTCGCTGTACGACTTCGATACGGTGATGTTCCCCGTAAACTGGATGATGAACATGAAGAGCGGCATGTCAACGGCCTTGTGTCAAGACGCTAAAAAGCGCGGAATGGGTATCCTCGCCATCAAACCGCTGATCCACCGCCGTTGGATAGACCAACCGGAGCGCGAACAATCAATTTACCCGAAAGCATGGTGTAAGCCGATTGACGCCGTCGCCCATCCGTCGTTGGGAGTTGCCGCCGTGAAATATACTTTCGGAATAGGGCCTGACGTAGTGGTTCCGCCCGGCGATTTCAGAAGCTTCTCGTTTGTGGTCGATCATATCGACGAGATTGTGAACCGGCCTGTAAGCGAAAGTGAAACAGCCCTGTTGAAAAAAGAATTCGAGCAGGTGAAGGATTACCCGTTTTTTGGATAAAAGCGTAATCTGTCCGTTGAAGATAAAAACAAGAGGCTGCCCCGTTTTTGGGACAGCCTCTTGTTTTTATGGGAAAGATGATCAATGATTGATAATAATCTTATGCGATTCCGGTTTCGTTCCGTTTCCGGCATCTATCAACAGATAATAAATTCCATTGAGCAATCCCGACACGTCGAGCCGTACTTCCCCGCTTTGCGGTGAAACAGCCTGCTTCACAACTGCTCCGCCTGCGTTATACAGGTAAACCGTATAATTGGCAGGTGCTCCACCTAAAGGCGAGAGTGGAGATAA
>JAITVG010000204.1 GCA_031285925.1 Tannerellaceae bacterium | reverse complement strand
GATAATGTCGGCGCTCGAACGAAATGATTTAACCCGGTGGCATCCCAAAGCATCCGTACTATTGGTTCATGGAACAAAAGACCATACCGTACCCTATATAAATGCCGAAAACGCATATTTATCGTTCAAGGCAGCCGGAACTTCCGTAACTCTTATCCCCGTAAACGCCGATCATTCGGAAACTGCAATCTCCTTTTATTTGCTGGTGCTAATGACGCTAATTTAGCACAACCCGGAGTGTGTGTTTTTTATGCTCAATTTAAGATTTCGCCCATTCCCTGTGATATATCAGCACTAAAAGCTATATCTTTACTTGCGAAACTTGAATAATTATGGAAGATAAACAAGATATATTAATCCTGAATAGATTAATTACCGATTATCAGGGACGGTTTATTCGTTTTGCAAATACATATATTAGGGATGAAGCTGTCGCTAACGATTTTGTGATAGAGGCCTTTATGAAATACTGGGAAAAAAGGCATACCTTGCGTGTCGATTCCGACATCCCGTCGTATATTCTGACTATCATCAAGCATAAATGCCTAAACTACCTCGAACATATAGAAATACGCCAAGACATAGCCGAAAGAATGCGGAAACATGCCCATTGGGAAATGCAAACAAGAATTACATCTCTCAGAGCATGTGAACCTGAGGAACTTTTCGCCGGAGAAGTACAAGCCATAGTAGACCGAACGCTGGCAGCATTGCCAAAGCAAACGCAACAAATATTTTTCATGAGCAGGTATGAGAACAAGCCACACAAAGAAATCGCTTTCCACTTCAATATAAGCTCAAAAGGCGTTGAATTTCATGTTTCAAAAGCGCTGAAAGCTCTGAGGAAAAACCTCAAAGACTATCTTCCCTTTTTCTTTTGATTCAAAACAGTTTCTCACTTTTCTGATATTTTTTCGACAGCACCGTTAGGGATGTTTCTCGTTGGGCTGTTTTCATATAAACACGAAAACAAATGCAAAGAACAATATTATATAAATTCTTTGAAGGTTCAACTTCGTATAAAGAAGAAGAACGGATAAAGAAATGGATAGAGATGTCTCCGGAAAACGAGCGCATATTTTTCAAGGAACGAAAACTGTATGATGCCATGATCTTGCTTGCGGGCAATAACATGACAAAGGGAAAGCCGGAGAAACGATCCGTATATCTACGCAGGATCACTTTCGAAGTAATAAAGATTGCCGCCGTAGCACTTATTGTTTTTTTGTTTAGCCATAGATACTCGGAAGTGGAGCCGGATGTTATTGCAATGCAGACTATCGCTGTGCCGATGGGGCAGCGTACAAACATAGTGTTGCCTGACGGCACGAATGTGTGGCTCAATTCGCGCTCAACACTTCAATATCCCACTTCTTTCGGAAGAGAAGAACGCAAAGTTATCCTGGATGGAGAGGCATACATGGAAGTGCATAAAGACACGGAGAAAAAATTTATTGTTGCAACAGACAAAGGCGAGATAGAGGTTTTGGGAACCAGTTTCAACGTGGATGCATATTCGGATAGCGACGTGTTTGAGACCTCTTTGATGGAAGGTAAACTGAACGTTAAAGACAAAAACTCCTCGGCGCATACCGTGCAATTAACTCCAAACATGAAAGCCACTTTAATTAATGGGAAATTGCAGGTAGAGAAGATTACCGATTATGATCAGTTCAGCTGGAAGGAGGGGTTGATCAGTTTCAAAAACCTGGATGTTGCACAGATTATGAAAAAATTTGAAAAATGTTACGGCAAAAAGATCATTCTGGAAGATGCACAGACAACAAAGAGCAAGCATTCCGGCAAGTTCCGGCAAGCTGACGGTATTGATTATGCATTGCGTATCTTACAGAAGGATATCCCTATGCATTACATCCGGGATGAAGAAAATTATATAGTAACAATAAAACAGTATTAACTTTTAAATCCAATTGCCTATGGTATGACTATGTATCGAATCTTTGAAAAAGCCGGCAAGCGCCTGGAAACACATGCCGGCTAGCAAATCAACACAATTAATTAACTGTATTAATCTATTTAATTCTACAAAGGTATGAATAAAAAATCTTTGTCGTGGGCTTGCCCACATGAAAAACTGCGACTTAATCATTGTTTTAGGATCATGAAAATCACCTCATTTCTGCTATTAACATTAGTGGTTTGTGTACATGCGGAAAATACAGACTCGCAAAAGGAGAAAATCAGTATTAATCACAATGTCATTCCCTTAGGAAAGGTTCTGAATGAAATTGAGAACAAGACTGATTACCTGTTCTTTTATAACAGTAATGTGGATGTAAACCGAAGCGTATCTATCCATGCGAATGAGAAAACTATCCCCGATATACTTAACGATATATTCGAAGGGACAAACATCAATTACGAACGGGAAGGCACACACATTATTTTATCCGCAAAGGGAACTACGGCTGCTGTTTCCGTTCCGGCTCCCGGTGTTACCCAACAAAACCGGATCACTGTCACAGGGACAGTGACCGACCAGATGGGAGCCGTTATCGGAGCCAATATTTTAGAGAGGGGCACTACCAACGGTGCTGTTACCGATGTTGATGGTAAATACACGTTAAGTGTAGCCCCCAATGCCACACTGACGGTTTCTTATATAGGCTATGTGGAACAGCAAATTCCAGTCAATAACAGGACTGTACTGAATATCCAATTGCGAGAAGACACGCAAACGCTGGACGAAGTGGTTGTGGTAGGCTACGGTATACAGCAGAGAAAAGACATTACCGGTTCTGTTTCCGTAGTATCTTCGAAAGAATTACAGGAAATTCCGGTAGCAACGGTTGCCGAAGCTTTGCAAGGCCGTGCATCAGGGGTGTTTATCCAGACAACAGGAGCGCCCGGATCTCCGACTACTATTCGTGTTCGTGGGATCGGTTCTATAAACGATGCTAATCCTTTGATTGTTGTAGACGGTGTATCCGGTGTGCCTATGGAATCGATAAACCCGAATGATATCGAATCTTTGCAAGTATTGAAAGATGCTTCTGCGACAGCTATCTATGGTGCTCAAGGTGCTAACGGTGTAATCATTATAACCACCAAGCAGGGGGATAAAGGCGGTCGTGTAAGCGTATCTTATAATGGTTATGTAGGCTTTGCTAAAATGGCGAACAAAGGTTATGATGTATTGAATGGTTGGGAAGCAATGGAATTTGAGGCATTGGGTATGGTGAACCTCCGTGATATTAAAGGGGAAATTCCGGCTGCTCATCAGCAATTCGGATCACTAAATTCCAATGATCAACTGACCATGCCTTATGCCACAAGCCCGGCCGGTTATTCCAAACAGCAAATTATTAATCAGTATGGAAGTATTGATGGTTGGGTCGCTGCTTATAAGCCTAATGGAGGAGAATCATTCGCTCGTTCTGCCTACTATCAGATGCTGGAAGACGGTTATTCGGAAGAAGAAGCCCGCGCCGGTACGGACTGGTATGATTTGGTGGTTCAAACCGGATTTATTCAAGACCATCAACTTTCCGTATTAGGCGGAAGCGACAAAGGCTCTTATTCCATGTCGGTAGGTTATTCAACTCGTGAAGGAACATTAAAGTCTTCTTTCTTTGACCGCTATTCACTTCGTGTCAATAGTGTGTTCAGCCCAAATAAATATATCACTGTCGGACAAAATGTAAACCTGAGTGCTATGGAAATGGGTGGCGACCGTGGAGGTGGAGGCGAAGGTTCCGTATATGCTAAAACGTATACAATGCAATCATGGGTGCCTGCTTATAATATAGGCGGTGATTTTGCCGGTTCACAGTCTCCTTTGGGAGGACGTGATGTGAGTTCCGTATATGTGGCCTCTGAACAGGCAGGCGATTTCAACAAAAACTTCAGAGGGCAGGCTTCTGTTTTTGCCGAAGTAAAACCTATTGACGGATTAGCCATCAAGAGTCAGTTTTCGACAACGCTTCGTGGTGAAAACTATGGTAACTTCCGTCCGGTGACAATCATGCACAACAAAGAAGGACGCGGTTCGAATAATTTTGATGAAAGAATGCAATGGTGGTTCGGTTATCAATGGACTAATACTGTTTCATATTCAAAAACGATTAATGACGACCATTCTATTAATGTTGTTGCAGGTACGGAAGCACTGAAGCATAATCTGGGACGCTGGATTGCCGGTACTCGTATAAGTTATGACTTTGAAGATGACCCGAATACGTGGATTTTAAGTAATGGCGGAACGGCGAATATGAATACAACCGGTGAAATGAATGGATATTCTACTATGTTCGGATACTTTGGCCGTGCCGATTATTCTTATCAAGGCAAGTATCTGGCATCCGTATCAGTGCGCCACGACGCATCTTCAAGATTCTCCGCACAGAACCGTTGGGGTACATTCCCTTCTGTTTCACTCGGTTGGCGCATCTCCGACGAAGCTTTTATGGAATCTACCCGCACATGGCTTGATGACCTTAAATTCCGTGTTGGTTATGGAACAACCGGAAACTCAAGTATCGGGGCTTATAACTGGGCTTTTCAGTATGGGACGGGAGACCAATATTGGTATTCAATTAATGGATCTGATGCCGGTGTATATACCGGATACCATTTAACCAATCTGGGATACATGAATGCAAAATGGGAAACTGTTAAATCTTTAAATATAGGATTTGATGCGACGGCATTCAGTAATAGGATGACATTAAGTGCGGAATGGTTTAACAAAGTAACCAGCGATATGTTAGTGGATGCCAACTGGTCTGCTTTGGCCGGATCACCGGATAAGCCAAGGATTAATATTGGCAATATGGTAAACCGAGGTGTCGAGTTCCAGATTGGTTGGCGCGACCAGATAGGTGATTTCCGTTATAATGTGAGTGCGAATCTTTCAACATACCGGAATAAAATCACCGAAATGGGAGGACAAGATATATTTCAGGGAACGCGTCTAAGCAATATCTCAGTCATGAGAGAAGGGCTTCCTATGTCCCAATTTTTCGGA
This sequence comes from Tannerellaceae bacterium, assembly GCA_031285925.1. Classification (GTDB taxonomy): domain Bacteria; phylum Bacteroidota; class Bacteroidia; order Bacteroidales; family Tannerellaceae; genus QVMG01. Next base: position 8,118 of record JAITVG010000204.1, on the reverse strand, counting down.
TATAAGGTTATCGGCATTTATAAAACGGAAGACGAGGTGTTGAATTATAAGAATTCAAAAGGACAAACGATTCTTCCATTCGGAGCTTCCAGTTTGGAAACTTTGAATCCGTCGGCATATATTGGCCGTTACAAGATGGCAAATATGGACGATGACGACCTTATTGGTAGTGATGACCGTACGATTATCGGTAATCCGCATCCGGATTTTACGGGAGGTTTAAATGTTTCATTGCAGTACAAGAACTGGGATTTAAGTACTTATTTATATTTCTCGGTTGGAAACGATCTTTATAAAATGTATGAATTCTATACCCACTATGGTGCATTGCAGAGTAATTTATCCAAAACTCGCCGTGATAATTCATGGCATCCGGTAACTAATCCGGACGGAAAGTATCCATTGTGGGCAGGGATAAGCCAGGAAGGTTCGGAAGCCGCTAACCAATCTCACTCTAATTACATAGAAGATGGTTCATATTTGCGTATGCAGACACTTTCTTTAGGCTATACGTTTTCGAAAAATATTTTGGATAAGATCGGATTAGAAAGACTACGTATCTACGGACAGGTATCCAACGTGTTTACACTAACGAATTATACAGGTTTGGACCCTGAAGTTCGTCAAAACAGAACGGATGATAGGCAAATGGGCTTTGATTTCGGTTCTTATGGCATGCCGCGTCAATTTATTATGGGTGTTAATGTTTCATTCTGATATAAAAAAAAGATATGAAAAAAATATATTTAATCGCAACAATAATTACAGGACTCGCAATGAGTGCCTGTTCGGACTTTCTTGAAGTAAAGCCGGTAGGTAAAAAAATGGAGCAGGATTTTTATTCTCAGAAAGGAGTTGATCAGGTATTGACAGGAATATATGCCCGGTTTTTTACTGGAGATGAATTTGGCAATATTGCTACCAATTATGTATATGGCGATGTATTGGCCGGCGATGCAAATAAGGGATCTAATTTTGCCGACCAGCCGGACTTTACCAGTCTTGAATTGTACCAGATTACTACGGGTAACAGTTACTTTGATAGTAGATGGTCGCGTTCCTATGACGCTATTTTTCGTGCGAATACAGTAGAAAGTATTTGTACTAAAATTAAAGATCAATTGGACCCTGCTTACTTTGCACATGCAACCGGACAAGCGGCTTTCTTCCGTGCATACTATCATTTTGAAGCCATTAAGGTTTTTGGAGCGGCTGTTCCGTATGTAGGTTTGGAAGAGTATGCGGCTGCCACTAATCCGCTGATATCTAATGTGGATGAAAGTGATAATTATATTTATATCTGGGATAAAGTTGCAGCAGATTTCCAATATGCATACGATAATCTGCCGGACGACTGGAAGCATAATGCAGAATTCGGCCGTGTAAACAAATGGGCTGCCCTTGCTTATCTGGCAAAGTTAAGGATGTACCAGTCTTCTCCATATAATGGAACAAACGGTACTTCGGATAAATGGGCAGAAGTTAAAACTCTTTTGGAAACAGTGATGGCAAGCGGCGTAGATCCGAAAGGGACAAAATACCGCTTGGCCAATACATACGAAGAACTGTTTATTGCCGGCCAAAGTGACTGGACGGGAGAGTCTATATTCGATATTCAAAATTCACTTGCGGGTTCATCTGCGAGAAATAGTTCTGTGGCCGGTAGTTCAGCTGTCGGTATGAGCGGCGCTTTGGGGAACAGTGGTTGGGGATTTTTCCAACCATCCTATGATTTGGTGAACGCATACATGGTGGACGATAACGGCTTGCCTTATATGGATGGATCATTCCGCCAACAACCTCCAATCACAAATCCCAGGCCGGCAATTACGAATATTCCGGAAACGGATCTGACTGTTTATTTAGATCCGCGTGTCGATTTTACGGTAGGCCGTTACGGAACTCCTTTTTATGACTGGGGTGTTTTGACGAGAACAGATGGTTGGATTCGTGAATCTTCCAGTGGTGGATATTACGTGCATAAAAAACTTATTCCGAAGAAATCGGATAATGGTGCATTGAGCCTTTCTACATCCGCATCTTCGACAGTAAAGAATTTTCATCTGTTCCGTTATGCCGATGTATTGTTGATGTATGCAGAAGCCTTGATAGAAACCGGAAACCATGTGGGAGCACGCCAATATATCAATGAGGTGCGTGCACGTGCGGTTAACAGTTATCTGTTGGCGGCCGATGCAACCACACTGGCACCAACAACATCTTCTTATGTGTTCGATGATAAAGTGAATAATAAGACCGTCGCCAATACTGCCGGTAATTATCGCCTCGGATTATATCCTGAATCACAGTTTGTATCCAAGGAAAAAGCACTTGAAGCTTTACGTTTTGAACGCAGGATGGAACTTGCAACCGAAGGACACCGTTGGTTTGATTTGGTGCGTTGGAATATCGCCCATACGGAAATAAATAAGTTTATAGAATTTGAACAGAAGCATATAGGTAAATATACACAGGCAGAGGATTATCAGCCGGAATGGGTTATGTTACCTATACCTTGGAATCAGATCAACTTGATGCAAGGGGTGCTGAAACAAAACAAGGCATGGGAGGATAATTAATCCTCTTTGCCGGTAATACGAAACATTAAATTGTTACGAGTATGGACAAACATGTAAATAAGAATATGCACGGCATTACGCGCAGACGTTTTCTCGGTTCCATGGCAGCCGCAACGGCTTTCACTATCATACCCCGCTCCGTGTTGGGAGGGCCGGGCTACACGGCTCCGAGTGACATGGTTAATCTTGCCGGCATTGGTGTAGGTGCTCAGGGAGGAGGCGACATCCGCAATATCGCAACTCCGGATGTGCCTGTTCAGAGAAGCCAAACACCGGGTTATACAAGATTCTCCTATCCGTATGCAGGTATCCGGCCGCCGCAACGGGCAAGGCCGGGCGGAGGAGCGGCAGGCGTTGCCAACGCCGACTCGCCGGTACAATTGGGTGCTGCCGCCGGTGGAGAGTCGTTTAAACATGCCAATATATACGCCCTTTGCGATGTCGACCACGATTATGCGGCGCACATCATGGGCGGATATCCCAAGGCCAAAAAGTATCACGATTTCCGAGAAATGATCGACAAGGAAAAAGAGATTGATGCCGTTCTTATCGGAACGCCCGACCATACTCATGCAGTTATTGCAGCCTATGCAATGAAAGCAGGCAAGCACGTTTTCGTGGAAAAGCCAATGGCTAAAACTGTTTATGAGACACGTTTCCTGAGGGATCTTGCCAGGCAAACAGGTGTTGTAACCCAAATGGGAAACCAGGGGCACAATGTGGAAGGTACGATGCAGACTGTGGAATGGATCCGGTCCGGCGTTATAGGAAATGTAACCGAAGTACACATGTGGACAAACCGTCCGTCATGGAAACAAGGTTATTTCCCACGCCCCGATGGAGTTGCTGTTCCCCGGAACCTGAAATACGACCTGTGGCTGGGGCCGGCGCCTGAAAAGCCATACCACCCTGACGTAGTCCATTTCAACTGGCGCGGATTGTGGGATTACGGCACGGGAGCTATGGGTGATATGGGAGCACACACTTTCGATGCTCCGATTTGGGCGCTTGACTTGGGACTTCCTACGAAAATACAGGCAACCTCGACCCCATTCAACGATGTATACATGCCGAATGGCGAGAGTGTAACCTACGAATTTCCTGCACGCGGCAATATGCCTCCGGTTAAGGTTACATGGCAGGATGGCGGTTTGAAACCGGCACGTCCCGCTCAACTCGAACCCGACAGGCAGCTAAGGGAATGCCTCTACATTGGCGACAAGGGTATGATCATGCACGGTACGCATGGCGCAACTCCGCAACTGATACCTGAAAGGGAATATTCGGTAGCGAAAACTTTGCCTCGTCCGAAGAGCGTTTACGTGGACTTTATCGAAGCTATCAAAGAAGGGCGAAAGGCTGCCAACGACTTCGAAATATCCGCCAAACTTAACGAGATCATGCTGCTTACGAACATTGCCGTTGTATCTCAACGTATCAACACGACACTTGAGTATGACGCTGTCAATATGAAGATCACAAACCTACCCGAAGCAAACGATTACTTTCACTACGAATACCGTAAGGGTTGGAGTTTGTAATGAATAAGGGACGTATCGTAAGGTACGTCCCTTACATTTTCAATCGGTATAATAACAGTTTCTTATAAATGATCTAATAGCAATGAATAACAGATTATCCAGACGTAAATTCTTAGGCGGTTCGGCTGCCGCATTAGCTGCCGCCTCTTTTATTCCGGCGACAACTTCATGCCGGATAGCTCCGTTTACTCCGCCGTTTCCGGGTATAGATGACTTCGGTTCGAAATTCAGCGGCGTGCAGATCGGCGCTATTACTTATAGCTGGCGCAGTATGTCGGCAGGCTTGGAGAACATAATTAAATATTGCAAGGAAACGGGCATCAATTCCATCGAGTTGATGAGCACCGACCTTGAAACGTTCCTGGGTGCGCCTGAAAATCCGATGCGCAATATGCGCCGGCCACAGCCGACACCTCCGCCTACTGCTGCGGGGCAACAATCGGGCACAGCTACTCCGCCGCCTGCTGCAAGACCCGATCGTCGTCAGTTGTCCCCCGAAGAACAAGCTGCAATGGACAAATACAACGCAGATATAAAAGAGTTCCGTTTAGGTGTTTCGGCCGAAAAAGTTGCTGCTGCCAGAAAACTGTTCGACGATGCCGGTATAGAAGTGCATATTGTGAAGTTTTCACCATCCAAATGGTCGGACGAAGAGATAGACTATGCTTTCACTACCGCCAAAGCGATGGGGGCGAAAGCTGTCTGCGAAGAAATCAGCGAAAGCGCCGTGAAAAAATTAGCCCCATTTGCCGAAAAGCATGGAATGTACGCCATTTTCCACAACCACATGCAGTATGCGGAAGAAGGTTTCAGCGCCGATCCGTTCCTGGCTGTTTCTCCGGCAGTGATGCTAAACTTCGATTCAGGCCACTACTTCGGATCGACAGGATTGAATCCATGCGACTTCATCAGGAAATATCATGACCGCATTTACAGCATCCATATCAAGGACAAAACCGCCCCTGTTACCGAACCCGGAAATACCAATCAGGTATGGGGTCAAGGCGAAACACCGCTGAAGGAACTGCTGCTGATGATGAAGCAGGAAGGCTGGCCGATCTACTTGGACATTGAACTGGAATACGAAATAGCACCATGGTCGGATGCGGTGAAGGAGGTCAAGACCTGCGTACAGTATTCCCGTAATATCCTGATCTGACTTCACTTCCCAAACTGAAAAAGCAATAGACTGTACTAAGGTTTGCGCCAAGTACAGTCTCTTTTGTTTACCCGGTACGGGCGATATCCTTTTTATTCGGAAACTATTTTGAATTTAAATCATTTCCATCCCCCTTTTTCGGCGGAATATTGCGAATGATTGATTATTATTGCATTCGTATTCTCGAAAGTTGAACCTGATCAATTATGTTAGTGATGAAAAAATCGTATTGGAGAGTGTTTCTCCTGCTTTTGCTATTTTCCGATGCGCTTTCCGCGCAGCAGTTTTCTCTTACTCCGCAAGGTTATTTCCGCCGGCAGGGGGTAGATGTAATGGCGTTTGACGATATTTATCCCGAAGGGCATCAGGGGGGCGTCAGTGTTATTATGCACGGCAACCGGATTGCGACCAACGGGGATATACGTCTTGAACCTACACCGGGACAGTGGCAGCCGGTTCCGAAACAGCTCTCGCGCCAACTCGACACGGAGGGCAACAGCATAACGGCACGTTTGGCCTATCCCGATTCGTCGCGCCACCTGGGAGGCTTTAATCCGATGATCTATCCCGATTTGCCGTTTGCCTACACTGTTTCGGTCAGAGGAGAGGGAGAATCCGTTATAGTAACCGTCGATCTTGACAGCCCTGTTCCGGAGAGGTTTATCGGAAAGGTGGGTTTTAATCTTGAACTTTTCCCCGGAGCGCTCTTCGGAATGCCCTGGATTATGGATGGCCAAACGGGCATCTTCCCACAGCAACCCAACGGCCCTACGCAGGTAGAGCCGGCTAATTATCCCCACGCTGGAAACTTTAATCCCGGCGGGAAAGCAAGCGCGGATCAGTTGTCAGGGCACAGGCGCGGATACAGCCCGATAGTGGCCGATGATATTGTAGCCAGGCCGTATGCCGCCGGCAAGCGGTTTACGGTGCGCCCAGACGATCCATACGGCAGGTTCACGATAGAATCGAAAGGAGCGGAGTTGAAACTGTTCGACGGCCGGATGAACCACAACAACGGATGGTTCGTAGTGCGCAGCGAAATACCTGCCGGAGCCACAAAGGGAGCTGTTCAATGGGTCATTACGCCGAATGTGGTAGACGGATGGATGTATGCACCCGTTATACAAACATCGCAAGTGGGCTACCATCCCGGCCAGACGAAGGTTGCCGTTATCGAACTCGACAAACGCGAATCCAAACGCGACAAGGCGATGTTGTACAGGATTACGGAAGACGGCGAGCAGCTGGTCGCGGCGGACGAAGGCCGGGAATGGGGACAGTTTCTGCGCTACAATTACCTGAAATTTGATTTCACGGCAGTGAAGGACGAGGGGCTTTACCGGGTTCGCTACGGCAATTCGGCTTCCTCCCTTTTCCGCATAGCCCGCGATGTGTACGACCGCGGCGTGTGGCAGCCGGTGCTGGAATACTTCCTGCCCGTTCAGATGTGCCATGTCAGGGTGAACGAGAAGTATCGCGTGTGGCACGACTACTGTCATACGGACGATGCCCGCATGGCACCGGTCGATTTCAACCATATCGACGGTTATTCGCAGGGCGCTACCACGCTGACGAAATACAAGCCCGGCGACCTTGTGCCCGGACTGAATATCGGCGGCTGGCATGATGCCGGCGATTTCGACCTGCGTGTGGAATCGCAGGCCGGCGAATCGTATATTCTGGCTTTGGCTTACGAAGCATTCAACGTGGACTATGACGCGACGGATATTAACCGGCAAACGCGGGTGGTGGAAATTCATCAGCCCGACGGCAAACCGGATATGCTGCAACAGGTGGAGAACGGCGCCTTGAGCGTGGTGGGCGCCTATCGTGCCTTGGGACGCCTCTACCGGGGGATTATCTGCAACGATCTGCGGCAGTACGTCATGCTGGGCGACGCCTCGGCAATGACCGACGGGATAGCGGGCAATGACGACGACCGTTGGGTGTTTACCGAAGACAATCCGTCGCGCGAGCTTACTACTGCCGCACAGTTGGCCGCCGTTTCCCGCGTGTTGAAAGGCTTCAACGATACCCTGAGTGTGCAGTCGCTCGAAGCCGCCCGCGAGTTGTACCGGGTTACCCGCACGGACGAACGCTCGAAGTCGGCGCGTATACATGCTGCCGCCGAACTATTCTTGACAACCGGCGAAAGTTCGTATAAAGAATATCTTCTGGCCGAAGCCGGATATATTGCCGCAAATATCGGTCGCACAGGCTGGTTCATCGGCCGTGCCGACAAGGCGATGAAGGATGCGGCATTTACGCAAACCATCCGGGCGGCTCTGGCCGAATATCGCGTTACGCTGGACAAGCAGGGAGCGGAAACGCCCTACGGAGTTCCGTATCGTCCGAACATCTGGGGAGCCGGTTGGGACATACAGTCTTTCGGCTACCGGCATTATTTCCTGCATACCTCCTATCCCGATCTGTTCGGCGCGGAGTTTATTTACAATGCGCTCAACTTTGTATTGGGCTGTCATCCGGGATCAAACACAACCTCGTTTGCTTCGGGCGTGGGAACGGTGTCGGCTACGGTGGGCTATGGGCTGAACCGTGCCGACTGGTCGTATATTCCGGGCGGCGTAGTGTCGGGCACGGCGCTTATCCGTCCCGATTTTCCCGAACTGCTCGTGTTCCCCTATCTCTGGCAACAGGTGGAATATGTAATGGGCGGCGGTTCGTCGCATTATATGTTCCTCGTACTTGCCGCGCAACAATTACTTTCGGATAACTAATTTGGAAAAACATGGAAACTCCTGCGCTTCCCTGTACTATACTTTCGCGAGTGGCGAAACCCTTGTGCACGCGTGCGCAATACTTTCGCGAAGCTGCGAAA
>JAITVG010000224.1 GCA_031285925.1 Tannerellaceae bacterium | reverse complement strand
GGCCCTGTGAACATCGGCAACCCGGTTGAATTCTCCATGCTGGAGATGGCCGAAAAGGTGATCGAGCTGACCGGATCACCGTCGAAGATAACCTACCTGCCCCTTCCGGCCGACGACCCCAAGCAGCGACAGCCCGACATCTCGCTTGCCCGGGAGAAACTGAACGGCTGGGAACCAACCGTCGGCCTCGATGAGGGATTAAAGAGAACGATTGCATACTTCAGGGAGGAAATGAATCGGATATGAACATAAAGTTATTCTTCGAACGATTGTACTGGGCGTTTTTCAAAAGGACCGGACAGAAGAAGCAAAAATCATACGAAGACTGGGCGGCCAAAGGCTATAAAAACACACCGGAAGTAAGCTTTATCGTGCAATCGCACAACAAGAGCAATGCCGTGATCCACATTGTCAAGGAATTAAGGAAATTCCCCGATGCGGAGATTGTAGTAATCGACGACGGTTCGACATTGGAACATACCCGGAATCTGGCCTCTTTCCTCATCGGAGGCAACGAATTTATGATCCGGGCAAACGACCTTTATGAAAATGTGATGTACGACAAGGCGATTCGTTTTGCAAACGGCACTTACGTTGTTCTGCTTCAGGACGATGACCGGATTCCGGGAACGGAGTGGGTTTCCAGGGCAGTAAACCTCTTTCGCAAGTACCCCGACATGGTAATATTGGGCGGCCTTAACGGATTGAATATCTATCCGGACGAAGAAAATAAATGGTTGCACGTGAAGGAGTACACCGACCGGAATATTTACGACAAGGAGTTCCGGTTTGTCCATTCGGTAAACCGCGCCCCCATGCTGATCAACAAACCGCTGTATATGGAGCACCTCAAACATATAGAGTTTTCTTTTGCCCCGTTCCAGTGCGACGATACGGAATTGTGCCTGAGAGCATGGCTTGCCGGCTTAAAGGTTGGAAGGTATAATGCCGTTTTCGACTCCTTAATGGCCGGTGGGATGCGGATATGGAACAGTGAATTTATGAACTCCCAGGGAAGGAAAAACCATAGAAAACTGTACGACATGTACGCCCCTTCGCTGGACAGGGTCACAGCCCTGGTGGAAGAAGCGAATAGTGCAATCTAAGCTATTGCATACATTTCACTATTAAAATATGAAAACATTAAAAGTAACAATTACAGTTACAAAAAACGGAAATGAAGGATATGTCTGCACATGCGATTATCCGTTTGAATATTTTGATTTGGGTGGAAGCGGGACAACAGTAGAAGAAGCAAAAAAAGACTGTTTTACGTTTTATGATGAAATGAAACAGGAATACCCTGACAAAGCATTTCCGGAGCTTGAAGTGTCGTGGGTATTTGATTTTCCAAGTTTTTTTAATCACTTTGATTTCCTGAATGTAAGCAAAGTGGCGAAGTATGCAGGGATAAGCCCGTCTAACTTTCGGCATTACGCTGCCGGCTCTAAAAGCATGTCGCAAAAACAATTTATAAAAGTAAAACAGGCATTTAGCAAAATGGCGGACGAACTGCAAGCCATTTCACTTATAATGTAGTGTCAGGATTTCCGCAAAACACGAATATAACAAACGTACACAAAAATTGCGATTCACAAGTGTGTGTCGAATAATTCAAGCTATATTTGTGTTTCATTTCGCAAAGCACGGAAAGCGGAAATCCGCCTTGGTCGAAATATTTTTTTCGCGAAATGCAGCATTTGAAGTAATAATAACATCTATACAGATGTACAGCCTCTTTACGGGGCAGTTGCAGCACGACCGAATGGACGAACAACAGCTTATAGAGGCTTGCATAAGAGGAAACAGAAAAGCTCAGAAGGAGTTGTACGAAACATATTCCCGCAAAATGATGGGAGTTTGTCTGCGCTATGCGGGCGACAGGGAAACAGCCCGCGACTTGCTTCAGGATGGTTTCGTAAAAGTATTTGTCGGCCTGGACTCTTACGCGGAAGCAGGTTCGTTTGAAGGTTGGATGCGAAAGGTCTTTGTCAATACTGCGTTGGAATATCTCCGCAAATCGGATGTGCTGCGGGATGCCATGGATCTGGACGATACGGCGGAACCGGTTCGGTACGACAATTCGGTCATTTCCCAAATGTCGGCCGTCGAATTGACGCAAATCATAAATGCACTGCCGGCGGGATTCCGTACCGTGTTCAACCTGTTTGCCGTAGAAGGATATTCGCATAAGGAAATAGGAGAGATGTTGCATATCACCGAAAGCACTTCCCGCTCGCAATATACGCGAGCTAGGCAGATGTTACAGCGCAGAATTAAGGATCAGTATGAATAAAGAAGCAAATGAAAGAAAAGGATAGAGATATAACAGACGATCTGTTCCGGTCGAAACTCCGGGATATGGAAGTTGATGTGGCGCCGCAGGATTGGGAAAAGATCGCGGATCGATTGCCCCGTGCCGCCTCAATACCGTTATATCGCCGGGCGATGTTTTGGACGGCGGCGGCAGTTTCGCTGCTGGTGGCGATGAGCGGCCTTTATCTCTTTGAGAAACAGGTGGAGAGCGATCCCGTCGTTCAGGAAATACAGCGACATACGGATGCACTCAAAAAGCAGGAACGAATTACGCCTGAGCCGGCGGCCGTGAAGCCGTTTGTTGCAAAAGCCCCGCTTGTTGCAAAAGCATTACAGGCCACACTAATGAACAAGGATGAAGACACGCCTCCGGCTATGGAGCGTGCATCGGAAGATGTTGATCAATCCCGGACTTCCGGAGATGAACCGAAGATTTCCCCGGCCGCAAGCGATGATGAAATGCAGAAAGACGATGCGGCTGTGGGATTCGCTCCGGATTTGGAGCGGCAAACACAGGAAAGCAAGGGGCAGGAAAAAGCCAAAAGCCGTAGATGGGGCTTCGGGATGGGTGCAGGCGGAGTATCTGTCGGTACCGGAAATGTGGTGCCCGGTTATCTGGTTTCGACGATGGGATTAAGAGGGGAAGACCTTTTGCGTATGAACGCACCGTCGGGAGGGGAAGCGCTTCCGAAAACCGACGTACATCACAACAAGCCCCTGTCGTTTGGCCTGGGTGTCAGTTACTACCTCAGCGACCGTTTCGCGTTAAGCAGCGGACTGACATATACCTACCTTTCTTCCGAATGGAAAACAAACGATGAATATAAGGTAAAGACAACACAGAAGCTCCACTTCATTGGTGTTCCTTTGGGTTTAACTTATAAGATAGCCGAATGGCGCCGCTTTAACCTTTACACTTCCGCCGGATTCCAGATGGATATAAATGTAGGCGGACAACAAAAAGGGGAACTTATACGGGATGCATTGCAGACAAATGTAATCGACAGCGAAGTACGCTCCGTGCGCGACAGGAAACTGCTCTTTTCAGCCAATGCGAAAGCAGGTGTCAGCTATCCGCTCCTTCGTTTCGTAAGCGCTTACGCGGAAGCCGGTGTGGGTTATTATTTCAACAATGGAGGCGCCCTGTTCGACAAGATGAGCAAAATGCCGACCATTTATTCCGAAAAACCGCTGAACTTTACGTTGCAGGCCGGTTTCCGGTTAGGATTTTAGTGTACAAATATTATTAACAAACATAATTTTAATAAAGATGAAGATGAAACAAATTAAATTCGCAGGTGCAGCTATGGCTGCCGCTTTGATGTTATTAACCTCATGTCTTGGAGAAACCGGTAATTCCGG
>JAITVG010000085.1 GCA_031285925.1 Tannerellaceae bacterium | reverse complement strand
AAGACATTCGCTTGGCAGAATGAAAATGCACCGGAAGAAGAACCGGTTGATTACAGTTTTTCATTCACGTCACTCCCTGTTCCTTCACAGATTCTGCTGAATGACACGGTTGAAATCAAATGCCAACTAACAAAAACGGATGAACGGAATGATACGGACTATTCAATCCGGTATTTTCAATCAGCGGGAAAAGGGACTCTCATTTTGGAAAATGGTGTTGTTTTGCAACCGAATGAGTTGTACACACTCGATAGTGAAGTTTTTAAATTGCAATACATATCCAATTGCGAAGAACGCCAAACTATCGACATTTATATTATTGATGAACAAGGGCAAACCGTGGAAAACTCATTCAACTTTGAAAATATTCCAATTGAGCAGGAGCCGGAAGTGAATATTTCTTTTGAATTGGTAACACTACCTGTTCCGAAAGAAATAGCGGCGGATGAAACAGTAGAGATTCGCTGCCGGATAAAAAAGGCGGATGAGCGGAATACTTCGTCCTATTCGATTCGTTATTTTCAGCCGGATGGCAAAGGCGAATTACGAATGGATAATGGCAGATTGTTTTTGCCGAATGACCTCTATCCACTTCATAATAGAAATGAGTTCCGGTTATACTACACTTCCCGCTGTACGGAACAGCAAACGATAGATGTATATATCGAAGATGATTTTGGGCAAGTGGTGCAAAAGACGTTCAGTTTGCAGCATGAAGATGAAGAAGATGTTCCATAAACAGTCATCTGCCTTATTTCCAAGCACTTTTTAGATACTTCTTAATAAAGTGGAGGCTGTTCCATTTTTTACTCTCGGGATAGCCTCTACTAATTTATGATTGATTATGAAACACCTAATTATATTACTCATAGTCTTGTTTCATTTGTCCGTATCGGGACAGCCGGGCAATAGCTCACCAAATAGAAAACAGGAAATAGCACAGTGTATAAAGCCTGTTTTCTCCGCCAAAGAGTTCCGGCATATTGCCGATTCATTGCGACTAAGGGTTGACGAACTGTCCGACTACCCTGTAATTTTTCCTGTCAAGAAACCACAGCGTGTTTCGTCCGGTTTCGGAATGCGTAAGCATCCGGTATATAAGGTGCAGAAATTCCATTCGGGAATTGACTTGGCTGAACGAAAGGGAACACCCGTCTACGCCACCGGAAACGGTATCGTCATCCGCAAAGGATACGATTCCGGCTATGGGAATTTCGTCGAGATTGAACATGCGGGCGGCTTTCGTTCATTTTATGCCCATTTGAGTAAAACACTGGTACATAAAGGAGATTCGGTATGTGTTGCCGGACAAATTGCGTATATAGGCAACACCGGCGTAGCGACAGGTAGCCATTTGCATTACGAAATACGGAAAGGCAGGCGTTTCCTGAATCCAATGCAGTGGTGTTTATTATCTTCTTCAATTAATTGACATTTATGGATATTTAATTTAACAGGATCGAAAGAAAATAATGCAGTGTCCTTTATTCCCCATTTACGGCCGATTTCGTATAGTTTATACACATAGCCATAAGCGAGCACCTTACGCTGGAAGTTACAGCGATTCAGAAGTGCCTATGTCTAAATCTTATGACCCCAGCGGCTCCAATAATCAGTATGTATATGACTCGGCTTTGGAACTGAACGCCGTAGCTTGGGGCAAAAGAAAAGCTGCTATCAACGGCATCAATCCGCACTAAACGATTGATGGTTTATGTTTAATCATAAACGATATAATCATTTTCTTTCAGTAAATCGAACATATGACCATTAAAACTATCAATATGTTTTCCCAAAGAATTAAAAAATTTGGTATCCACATCAGCAATCGTTTTAATTGCTTTGTCCAATATTTCCTTACCCTTACCGGTGAGGTGGACAGATTTTGCCCTGACATCTACCGAGTGTGTTGTACGATACACGTAGCCTTTTATTTCCAAGCCTTTAAGCATTTTGGATATGGTCATGGCGTTTATTTTAGTATGCTGGGCAAGCCTGACTTGGGTGACCTCTTCGCCATACAGGACAAGCCAATAGATACTGGCCAATACCGCATATTGCATGTGGGTAAGATCATATTGCCTTTTCAAGACCCTGTCATGGCTGGTAGCCCATAAATTTGATACCTGAAGCATCAGGAATCCTGTATCTTTAGTAAGATCCTTGCAGGTGAAAGGAAAGTTTTTTTCTTCCGACATATTAGCATGATTTGATTTACGGTAAAGATACGTTCTAATTTTGAATGTCCATACATATTAGGATTACAGGTTTACATCATCATAAAACCCACTGTATCAGAAGCACTCTCGCTGCTGTTAAACAAAAATATATTTTTGTCAACCAAACGGAGTGTTTGCGTTAATGGATTTTATCATTCCATCTTTAAGTTGTGGAAGTTTTGCCTTAAGCTCATAACGATTGTTTTCTTAAAAATCCAAATAACTCTGTACTCACGGGAGTTACGCATGAAAGTATCATTATTTTGTAAAATACAAAACAATGACTTATATTTACGGCTGATTTACAGTTAGTTACATTCGTTATTCGGCGAACTGCGAACATTTAAAAATTAAAGCATGGATCAAATATTTAGTAAAATCGAAGAGAAATCAGTATTAAGCAAGGAGGAAGTTGTAAAATTACTATCCGTAGACACCACAAGTGCAGAGTTTTACAGGTTGCTGTATCTTGCACGAAAGTACAGCGAAGAAACATTCGCGAACAGAGGGTATGTGTTTGCCCAGATTGGCATCAATGCCGAGCCGTGTTCGGTGAACTGCAAGTTCTGTTCGATGGCGGCAGGGCATTACGTTTTGCCCAACCGTTGGCAGAAAAACGCGGACGAAGTTATCGAAGGTGTCAAACAGTTGGTGCTCGACCGCGCCGATGATATATTCCTGATGACCACCGCCGATTATCCCGTCGAAAAGTTTATCGAAATCGGGAAAGCCGTCCGCCCGCACATACCGGCTGAAATCCGGCTTGTATCCAACATTGGCGATATTGACCAGCCGACAGCACGCCGGCTAAAAGAAGCAGGATTTACCGGAGCGTACCATATCGTTCGGATGCGCGAAAGCGTAGATACCCAAGCGCCGGTGGAACAGCGCGTGCGGACGCTCGATGCGATACGCGACGCCGGACTGGAGCTGTACTACTGCGTGGAACCCATTGGCCCGGAGCACAGCTACGAGGAAATCGCCGAGGAAATATTCCGCGCCAAAGATTACCGCGTCGAGGCGATGGCAGCAATGCGCCGTACGCCTGTTGAAGGAACGCCCCTGTGCGCCTATGGTGCGATATCTACGCCGGAATTGTGCAAGATTGCCGCGGTTACGCTGCTGGCTGTCCGCCCAACGCGGTCGATGAACGTGCACGAGGTAACGGAAATGTCGCTTCTTGCCGGCGTTAATCAGCTTTACGCCGAAGCCGGAGCCAATCCCCGCGATGTTGATGACAATACCGAAAACAATCGCGGATTCAATACGGCTGCACTTCGTAAGATGCTTGAGAATTCGGGATATACCTTCCAGTAATCTTTGTGTGGAATTGAATCGGAAATTCAACTAAAAACAGGAGTTTAATCAGTGAATCATTAATCAAAAATCAAATGGAAATAAAAAAAGTAACAGAAGAGTTTGCATCGGAATGTTTCATGACGGGAATTGACTGTTCTCAAATCGTGTTGGGCTATGCAGCCCCAAAGACAGGGCTTGACAACGACACGGCGCTTAAAGTTTCCTCCACGTTCGGAGGAGGAATGTGGTGCGGACGCACCTGCGGAGCCGTAAGCGGCGCGCTGATGGCGATCGGCATGAAGTATGGGCACAGCGAACGGAACATGCCCGAACAGAAAAACGCGATGATGGCCAAAAAAGCCGAGTTTGAACAAAAATTCACGGAGAAACATGGCAGCGTTGTCTGCAAGGATATTCTCGGCGGGCTGGATTTGAGCAAACCCGAAGACATGAACGAAGTAATGGAAAAGGGGCTGTTCTTCACCACCTGCACAAAGGTAGTATGTTCGGCGTGTAAAATTCTGGACGGTATGCTGTAATGATATATGCAAAGATAGATAACGCTGCCCAAAAACTGCTTTCTGGCAGCGTTTTAAGTAAAAATGAAATCGTAGAACTGCTGCAAATCAACAGCCATACGGACGAGTGCACCTACCTGCGTAAAAAAGCGGACGAGTGTGGCCGCATCATCACCGGAAACAGGGCGTATCTGTGGGGGGCCGTGGGTGTGGATTACGCCGCATGTCCGCTCAACTGCGATTTTTGTTCCTTCGGGGCAGACTGGGGACTGGTGAAAGCGGAAAAGATTTACACGCTGCCCGAAATCATTACACAGGTCAGGGAATATGTCGCAAACCAAGTGCATTTTATAGTGCTGCGCACCACGCAATACTACCCGCACGAAATGCTCATAAACTTTGCACAGGCCATACGCGGCGAAGTGCCGGGCAATTACGAACTGATCATCAATACGGGCGAATTTGACGGCAAGGCCGCCGACCGCCTTCGCCGGAGCGGCGTCAATGGAATTTATCATGCCGTGCGTCTTCGAGAAGGCATTGATACGCGCTTTAATGTGGAAGACCGTCTGAAAACGCTATCGTCTGCAAAACATTCGTCGCTTAACCTGATACATCTGGTAGAGCCTGTGGGCGCCGAGCACAGTTACGGAGAAATAGCGGACAGGTTTCTCTGCGCCGTGGAGTATGGCGCATACATATCGGGCATCATGGCGCGTATTCCCGTAAAGGGAACGCCGCTGGGCAACATTCCGCAACTGAGCGACGGGGAGATTGCCAAAATGATTGCCGTACTTCGCCTGGCAAGTGGCACAACCGTGCGGCACATCTGCGTGCATCCCGCATCCGAACTTGCGGTGCAGAGCGGCGCCAACGTAGTGGTGGTAGAAACAGGCGCCATCCCGAGGGACGCGGAAATAACTCCGGGAAAGTGGCTGAACTTCGACGTCCATTCGGCTAAAAAACTTTTCGAGGACAACGGATTTGTTCTCTAATTAC
Organism: Tannerellaceae bacterium; assembly: GCA_031285925.1. Lineage (GTDB taxonomy): Bacteria > Bacteroidota > Bacteroidia > Bacteroidales > Tannerellaceae > QVMG01. The sequence continues at coordinate 605 of JAITVG010000085.1, read as the reverse complement.
GTACAGTTGCAAAAGAAGGTGTCCCAATAGGATTCTTTCTTTTTTGTATGACGGGCATGTTATTCCTGACTTTGATGGTCATTCCAAAGTCAGGAATAACAGTCCGGTCAAGACTCCTTAAAAAGTGCGAAGGGAAAATATTCAGCGGGATGGGCAGATGATTTCGGAAGAATTATTACTCTTTACCATTGAGCTATTTGACGTACGAAACCCCGCAAAGAGCGGAAATAAGAACGGTTACTAAACTATGCACCAAAATAGCAAAAACGGACAAAACGGTGTAAGTGTCTAATTCACTGGTGATAACTTCCTCGATTTACTCTTCGCCGCAAGCAGCAAAAAAGCAGAAAATTGTGTATTTGGGAATCCTTTCCGTTACGAATGCGTTACCTGTTTTGGCGTTTGCTCCCCGTCAAAATAACGCTTTTCCCGTGAAAAAAGAAAGATTCCCACCTGTTTTGAAGACAGAGCCGGTGATGTGCAGTCTTTTTGCACGAATCCGGTTTCTTATTCACTGAATCACAATTATTTGCATATCATTGATTAGCTCTGTAACAGTTAATTTTGTAACCTGTAAAAGAGTTAGTTATGACAGAAGTAAAAGT
>JAITVG010000077.1 GCA_031285925.1 Tannerellaceae bacterium | reverse complement strand
ACCCAAACGGAATGGAGCTTTACTGCGATATAACATATTTAATACCTGTAATGTTCCGCTTTGTAGGGGCCGTCTTCCGAAACGCCGATATAGGCGGCCTGTTCGGGAGTCAGCTTTGTCAGTTTCACGCCGATACGTTCCAGATGCAGGCGGGCGACTTCCTCGTCGAGGCGCTTGGGCAAGCGGTAGACACCTGTTTCGTAAGGCATAGTCCACAGGTCGATCTGCGCCAGCACCTGATTGGTGAACGAGTTGCTCATCACAAAAGAAGGATGCCCCGTAGCACAGCCGAGGTTTACCAGGCGCCCTTCAGCCAACAGGAAAATGGAGTTCCCGGCCGGGAAAGTATACTTGTCCACCTGAGGCTTTATGTTTGTATGCCTGATATTCGGGTAGTTCATTAACTTGTCCACCTGTATTTCGTTGTCGAAGTGGCCGATATTACACACGATCGCCTGATCTTTCATCTGCGCGATATGTTCAATTGTGATAATATCCCGGTTGCCGGTAGTAGTCACAAAGATGTTTCCTTCCTTCACGGCTTCTTCCATGGTGGTCACTTCAAAGCCTTCCATCGCAGCTTGCAGGGCGCAGATCGGGTCTATCTCCGTCACTATCACCCGCGCCCCGTAGGAACGCATGGAGTGAGAACAGCCTTTTCCTACATCTCCGTATCCGGCAACGACTACCACCTTTCCGGCAATCATCACATCCGTTGCGCGCTTGATGCCGTCGGCCAGCGATTCTCGGCAGCCATACAGATTGTCGAATTTGGATTTGGTAACCGAATCGTTCACATTGATGGCGGGCACAAGCAACTCACCCTTTTCCATCATCTGATAGAGGCGGTGTACGCCGGTGGTCGTTTCTTCCGAGATGCCTTTCATGCCGTCTATCGCGCGGTGCCAGCGACTATTGTCTTCTTCCAGTATGCGTTTCAGTGTGTCAAGGATCACCTGTTCTTCGTGGTTGCCTCCCTTGCGGTTGATTGTTTCCGCGTCGTTCTCCGCTTTATATCCCCAGTGCAGAAGCAGGGAAGCGTCGCCGCCGTCGTCTACGATCAGGTTCGGGCCTTGTCCGTCGGGGAAACGGAGCGCCATGTCGGTACACCACCAGTATTCCTCCAGCGTTTCGCCCTTCCAGGCAAATACCGGCACGCCGGTTGCGGCAATAGCTGCGGCGGCATGATCCTGCGTGGAGAAGATATTACAACTGCACCAGCGCACGTCGGCGCCCAGCGAAGTCAATGTTTCGATCAGCACGGCGGTTTGTATGGTCATGTGCAGCGACCCCATCACCCGCGCACCCTCCAGAGGCTTTTGTCCGGCATATTTCCGGCGGATAGCCATCAGCCCCGGCATTTCGTGTTCGGCAATTTCGATTTCTTTCCGCCCGAATCCGGCCAGGCTCATATCGGCCACTTTGTAAGGCAATGTAGTAGGGAATAATGTAGGCATAATTCAATGTTATTATTTAATCTGTTTATATTAACGGCAAAGGTACTTATTAATTGTAAATTACAATTTGTAACCACTACCACTGTTTTTTGATCTCAAAAAACGGCCATATTTTCGGCCGAAAGAAAAAAAAATCGCGCGGAGGCCGTTCCAAAGAGGTCAAAAACGACGTAATGCAATCAGGTACAGTAGATTACCGGCAATATTTACGTTCGGAATTTTCTGCGTTTTAGAAAAAAATCGGAAGCGAAGAATGAAAAATCCGGCCGACATGGCAGGCGTTTTTTCCTCTGATTAAAGAAAAAGGCTTCTGCGTTAAACAGAGCCGGAAAGTTGTTAAACACGGCTACGCCCCGTGTGCACTCCGATACTTCCCGTTGTTTAACAGCGGGAGGATGTACGTTAAACAACGGATTCGTGCTGTTTAACAACCTCACTGCATCCGAAGTTGCGCTTTTTTCCCGTTTTTCGCCTTTTTTTAGGCACAGAAATACAAAAAACAGAGTAAAAAAGCTTCTAAAAGAGATTAAACACAGAGGCACGGAGGATACGGAGTTTTTTTATCATTCTGATAATGAGCAAAATAAAAATTCCGTAACTCTGTGCCTCCGTGTTTCAAATTGTAAGCAGGCAGGAAAAAAGCGGGAAAAAGGCAGGCGTCCATGCTGTTGTTTTAGTTAAAATTTCCGGCCGGAATCAATGGATTGCCGGGATAGGTGAAAAATTGAAAGTAGTTAGAGTAGTTAAAGCCGTATTAGTGAACGCAGACGACGCAAAGAACGCAGAAGAACGCAGAAATAATTATTAATCTGCGCTCTCCGTGCCTCTGTGTTTAATCTGGCAAAGGGGCGTATTTATATAGGTAGTACAACTCTCCACCGAAAAGTTGTATATTTGCATCAGCAACATTAATACTGATCAAATTAGCGAGCGCAGCGAGTGGCCGCAGGCCTGTCTTTTGCCGGTTTCAGAGGTGAAAGGGGTTGAAACCCGCAAAGGAACCGGCCTTGAAGCCGGAAATAATTAACCGTCGGTTGAAACCGACGGCAAAAGACAGGCCTGCGGCCACTCGCTGCGCTCGCTAAAAAAAAATATACAAAATACATTTATATATGACACAGGAAAGACGGCTTATTTTGGTTACAAACGATGACGGGGTACAGGCAAAGGGGATTAATGAACTGATTGAAGCTCTGCGCGATCTGGGCGATCTGGTTGTTTTCGCGCCCGACGGGGCACGCTCCGGTATGAGCAGCGCAATTACATCTGCCATGCCTTTGAGGTACAGATTGGAGAGAAAGGAAGCCGGATTAGCAGTTTACAGTTGCTCGGGCACTCCCGTCGATTGCGTAAAACTTGCGATCAATGAGGTGCTCGACAGGAAACCCGACCTGCTGGTTTCGGGTATCAATCATGGCGGAAACATGGCTATCGCGGTGAACTATTCGGGAACGATGGGGGCGGCGGCCGAAGGGTGTATCCTTGATGTTCCGTCGCTTGGCGTTTCCCTGCTGAACCATTCCACAGATGCCGATTTCACGGAGTCCTGTCGCTTGGGGCGCAGGGTTGCAGGCCGTGTGATGGAGGAAGGGCTTCCGACAGGGACTTATTTAAACCTGAATATTCCCGATATTCCGCAGGTGAAGGGCATAAAGGTGTGCCGGCAGGCGGCGGGGAGATGGGAACACGAGTATATGCGCACGGAAACGCCTCACGGCACTCCTGCGTTCTGGCTGACAGGGGAGTTTGAAAACCGTTTGCCGATACATCCCGACAATGATACGCTGGCGCTCGACGGCGGATACGCATCTCTTGTTCCCTGCAAGATCGACGTGACGGACTACGCCTATATGGCGCAACTGAAAAAGAGCTACGAACAGGAATGAAATACTACCTGATTGCCGGCGAAGCGTCAGGCGACTTGCACGCGTCTAACCTGATGGCGGCCTTGAAGGAGCGGGATCCTGATGCGGAATTTCGCTTTATGGGCGGCGACCTTATGCAGGCGGTCGGCGGCACTTTAGTGAAGCACTACCGCGAAATGGCCTACATGGGATTCCTGCCGGTTCTGCTCCATGCGCGAACAATTCTTTCGAACATGAAGATGTGCAGGGAAGATATTCGGCAATACCAACCGGATGCGGTCATACTTGTGGACTATCCCGGCTTTAATCTGAAGATCGCGAAATATGTAAAGGAGGCGCTCGGCAAGCCGGTCTACTATTATATCTCTCCCAAAATATGGGCATGGAAGCAATACCGGATTAGGGACATCCGCCGCTATGTGGATCGCATGTTGTGTATTCTTCCCTTTGAAACGGATTATTATAAGGGGCTGAACTATGCGGTGGATTACGTGGGGAACCCGTCGGTCGATTCCGTATCGGACTATCTGTCTGCCAACCCCGTAACCGCCGACACATTCCGTCGCTCGGAACAACTGACGGAAAAGCCCATACTTGCTCTGCTGGCAGGAAGCCGCAAACAGGAAATAGCCGACAATCTGCCGACGATGCTGGAAGTGGCATCGCATTATCCGGGACTCCAACCGGTGATAGCCGGAGCTCCGGGTATAGAGCCTTCCCTCTACGCCCGATACATGAGCGAACATTCCGCCGGTATCGTGTTCAACAAAACCTACTCTCTCTTGCAGCATAGCCGGGTGGCTTTGGTCACTTCCGGCACGGCCACACTGGAAACAGCCCTGTTTCGGGTGCCGCAGGCGGTATGCTATTACACGCCGGTGGGGAAGGTTATCCATTTTGTTTTCCGCCGCTTCTTTCATATCCGCTTTATTTCGCTGGTAAACCTGATCATGAACAAGGAAGTGGTGAGGGAGTTGTTCGGCGAATATTTTTCTTCGGCGAATATCCGCCGGGAGATCGACCGTATCCTTTACGAACCGGGTTACGGCGAGAAGATGCAGGAAGATTACGACGAGCTGATCCGCCTGCTCGGCGAACCCGGAGCCGCCAAACATGCGGCCGAACTGATCTACAAACCGAACGGTAGGTAGTAGCGGGGCGTATAGCCCGGAAGGAGTTCGGGATGGAAGATGAAGATCAGGTCTTTCAGCAGGTAATCGGGATGTATGGGAAATTCTTCATAGTAGGGAACACGTCCGGTGTTGCAGCCGAAGATGCTTTGCTTCTTAAAGGCATCGAAGTTTTCATAAGGGGTGTATTCGCGGCGCAGTTCGTTGTAGGTCATGTCTTCGGTCTGGTTGTATTTGATCAGCCACAGGTCGGCATGGATTGCGCGGTCGAGGACGGTTTCAAAAGTCATGGGAGTGCTGCCGCTTCCGGGCAGGTCACTGAACTGATAGTCGGCTCCGGCGTCGGCAAAGAAATGCGCGATATAACTCTCTCCCGCCGGGACATACCAGGTTGAACCGAATCTTTTCTCCGAAACAACCGTTGGGCGATCGGTAACACGGGCTGCCAATTCCTTTAATTCCAAATACCGCCGTTCGGTTGCCCGAAAGAGGGAATCGGCAACTTCTTCCTTATCAAAAAGAAGTCCGTAGAAACGGATCCATTCCGTGCGGCCTAAAGGATGGGCTTCCATATAATCGGCGCCTTCGATGATGGGAATACCCATCTTCTCCACAGGCCCGTAACTGCTGTTTTGAAAGGGGGAAGCGATGACGTATTCCGTTCCGGCTTCGATCATCTTCTCCACATTCGG
>JAITVG010000072.1 GCA_031285925.1 Tannerellaceae bacterium | reverse complement strand
CGGTCGTGATATAATCTGCTTTCAGTTGCAGTATCTCTTTCATGGTCGCTTCATCGTTTACCGTCCATACATTGGTGGTCAGCCCCAGGTCTTTTGCTTCCTTTATCCAGTCCGGATGGTCGGCAATCAGTTTGTAGTGATAATCCAGTCCGTCAAATCCTTCCGCCTTTAGCTCCTGCGGGGTCAATGCGGTTTCGGCCGAGCCGGAAAGGTAGGCCACAGTTACCGCTGGATTCTTCCGTTTCAATTGTCGGCAGATATATTGACTGAATGAAATATATTCCACGTGCTTCTCCATCTTCGATTCCGCGACCAGGCACAATACCAGATCGACAATCCGGGCTTCTTCCTCCGGCGTATCCTTGGTTTTCACTTCGATAATAAGCTTCGTAGAAGGGTTTTTCGACAGAACATCCAGATGCTGCTTCAAGGTAGGGAGTTTCTCTCCGTTCTTCAGGCGGATGTTTTGCAGCTGTTCAAATGTTTTCTCCCCGATGATCAGATCGTCGATATCATTGTCGTGATTGGCCACCACCACACCGTCGAGCGTGGCATGAACATCCACTTCCGAACCATAGAGTTTCTCCCTCTGCGCATTCGTCAGCGACGAGATAGAGTTTTGAGCCGAGCCTTCGCAATTCCAGAAACCGCGGTGGGCAATGATTTCCGTTTGAGCACACAGGCTACCTGCGAACAGGCAGGCAACGATAATTAGTTTAATTTTTTTCATGTTTTTGTTGTTTAATTCCTCCAACGGATTGTAACTTATTAATTTAATGCGATACCGTTTCCAGCGTGTTCAGCAAATCCGGATTGATTTTCTTTACGTTCTTGATTGCTTTGGAGAAAGGTACGTACACGATCGTGTCGTTCTGTACGCCGATCATCACATTGCGCTGGTCGTCCTGGATCGCATCAATGACGGCAACTCCCATGCGGGTAGCCAGTATGCGATCCTGAGCGGAAGGCGATCCTCCGCGCTGCTGATGTCCAAGGATCGAAACCCGCACGTCGAACTGCGGATATTCCTTCTTCATGCGTTCGGCAATGCCCATCGCTCCGCCGGTAATCTCGCCTTCGGCGACCAGCACGATGCTGCTGTTCTTGGATTTGCGGAAGCCGGTTTCGATCATTTCCGCCAACTGGTCTTTTTCAATTGATATTTCGGGGATGATAGCCGCTTCCGCTCCGGAGGCGATCGCCCCGTTCAGGGCAAGGAAACCTGCCTCGTGCCCCATCACTTCGATGAAGAACAGGCGGTCGTGAGAAGTGGCGGTGTCGCGAATCTTGTCTACACACTCCATGATGGTGTTCAATGCCGTGTCGAAACCGATGGTTGTATCCGTGCCGTAGAGGTCGTTGTCGATCGTTCCGGGCAGGCCGATCACCGGGAAGTTGTATTCCTGTGCAAATATGCGGGCGCCGGTAAGTGTTCCGTCGCCGCCAATGGTAACAAGGGCTTCGATACCGTGCTCCATCAGGCGGTCGTAGGCTATCTTCCGGCCTTCCGGCGTTTGAAATTCCTTGCAGCGGGCTGTTTTCAGGATGGTTCCGCCTCTCTGTACGATATTACTTACGCTTTGATTGTTGAAGTCTTCAATTTCGTTCGTTACAAGTCCCTTGTATCCGCGGTAAATCCCCTTAACCGTCATTCCCCTGTACAGGGCTGTCCGCGTTACCGCACGAATGGCGGCGTTCATTCCGGGTGCATCACCTCCGGAGGTTAAGATGCCGATACATTTTATCATAAATCAATGGTATAAAAGTTTCTGTTTATCGCTCTTATTCGTTCAGCCACTTCCTCCATCAGCCATTTAGGCGTAGAGGTAGCGCCACAAACACCTACCCGTCGGATTCCGGCAGGCAGGGGAGAAGTTATTTCTTTTGCTTCGGAAATAAAAAAGGAATTGGGATTGGCTTTCAGACATTCCTCGAACAACATGCGCCCGTTCGAGCTTTTCCCTCCGGCTACAAAATATATCCAGTCGTGGGATGATGCGAATTTTTTGATATTGGGCAGACGGTTTGCCACCTGCCGGCAGATCGTATCGTAATAGTCAAAGCGGATGCCTCCGGATCTGCGCCGTTCTATCTCCCCGACGATTTCGCGGAAGCCGTCCAGCGATTTGGTTGTCTGAGAAAACAGCACAATATCGCGGTTGAAGTCCAGCCTGTCCAGATCACCAACCTTTTCAATCACGATAGCCGTACCGTCGGTTTGCCCTACCAAACCATTCACTTCCGCATGTCCCTTCTTGCCGTAAATCACCAGTTGGGTGTTGCGGGAACTTGTTTCTTTATAGCATTTATGTATCTTGCGTTGCAGGCGCAGAACCACCGGGCAGGTTGCGTCAATGATATTGATCCGGTTCCTTTTTGCCGTTGCGTAAGTAGACGGCGGTTCCCCGTGGGCACGCAATAAAACCGTCTTCCCGTGTAGCGCGGCAAACTCTTCATGCCCTATCGTCCGCAGTCCTTGCGATTGCAACCGTTCCACTTCCAAGCTGTTGTGCACAATATCGCCCAGGCAATAGAGTGTATCCGTTTTCCCAAGTTCCCGTTCGGCGCTTTCGATAGCAGTCACGACCCCAAAGCAAAAACCGGAATCTTTATCTATCTCTACTTCAAGCATGGGTAAGTGAAGGGTTAAGGGTGAATAGAAGTTATTTGGAAACTGCTTCATGGAAGCGCGACAGCAACCACTTCTTCTGTTCTTCGACGGTCATGTTCGAGTTATCCAGTAGCAACGCGTCGTCGGCTTTGCGAAGCGGGCTTTCTTCGCGCGTCGAGTCGATACGGTCACGCGTTAGGATATTGCCGAGCACTTCCTCGTAGGAAGCCGGTTGTCCTTTTTCCTGCAGTTCCGCCATCCGTCGGCTGGCGCGTACTTCCGGCGAAGCGGTTACGAAGATTTTCAATTCGGCATCGGGAAATACAACCGTTCCTATATCGCGCCCGTCCATTACTACTCCCTTGTTGCGCCCCATTTCCTGCTGCTGCCTAACCATTGCCCGGCGAACAAAACCCAAAGTTGCGATAATGCTTACCTTGCCGGCCACATCCATTCCCCGAATCTCTTTCTCGATATTCACGCCGTTCAGGAAAGTATCCGGGCGTCCGGTCTGCGGATTGAAACGAAAAGAAATATGGATTTCTTCTGTTTCCCGTTCCAAACGTCCGGTATCCAATACGCCGTCGGCGGAAAACAATCCGTTTTGCAGGCAATAGAGCGTGACAGCCCGGTACATTGCGCCCGTATCTATATAGGTATAGCCGATTTCACGGGCAAGATCTTTTGCCATCGTACTTTTACCTCCGGAAGAATGTCCGTCTACGGCAATCGTTATCTTTCTCATGATCCTCCATATTATTAAGGTGTAGCTTACAGACGGAAATCCGAAAGCGTAGTGGATATACTCATCATCACCGCCAAAGCGGAAGGATGATA
>JAITVG010000290.1 GCA_031285925.1 Tannerellaceae bacterium | reverse complement strand
GAGATTCTAATATTTCCCGTATCTTTACCGGATAACTACCTGTGGAATTAAACTGTTGTCTTCTATGAACAATCACTTGAAAATCGGCCGGGATGGCGAAGAGGCTGCCCGCGCCTTTTTGCAAAAGAAAGGCTATCGCATACTGCATTCCAATTGGCACTTCCATCATTATGAACTGGATATTGTTGCTTCGGACGATGATATGCTGGTCATAGTGGAAGTGAAAACGCGGGCGGACGATTATCTGGTAGCGCCTGACGAGGCGGTCGATCGCAAGAAGATGCGGCGAACCATATCCGCCGCCGATGCGTATGTGCGCTATTTCGATTTGGATATGCCTGTCCGTTTTGATATTATATCCCTTGTCAAAAGCAGCGAAGGATACCGGATCGATCATTACGAAGATGCGTTTTTACCGGGGGTTAAATGAGGAGAGAATATATATATGACGATTATTCATTTGGATGAGGTGCTTTCTACCAACCGGAGTTTGCGGGAGCGGCTGGACGGGAAGCGTTCGTTGCCGGAAGGGAGCGTCCTTTGGGCGGACGCTCAGACTGCCGGAAGAGGGCAGGCGGGAAACAGCTGGGAGTCGGAAGCCGGGAAGAACCTTACTTTCAGTACGGTTCTCTATCCGGATGTGATACCGGCGAATAAACAATTCCTCATCTCGCAGATCACAGCCTTGAGCGTAAAGGAAACATTAGACTTGCATACCGGCGGGATCACCGTCAAATGGCCGAATGATATTTACCGGCACGACCGGAAGATATGCGGCATGTTGATCGAAAACGACCTAGCCGGGAGCACGATCCGCTGCTCCATTCAGGGGGTCGGGATCAATCTCAATCAAGAGGTCTTCCGCAGCGATGCCCCCAACCCGGTATCCCTGAAGCAGATCACCGGCCTGACGTATGACCGGGAGGAGATGCTGCATCAGTTCCTTTCCCGCTTCCACGCTTACTATCTCATGCTATTGCAGGAGGATGAAGACGAAATACGTGCGCGCTACCATTCCGCCCTCTACCGCAGCGACGGCTTCTATCCTTACGAAGACTGCGAAGACCGCTTCGACGCCGCAATCGAAGAGATCGAACCTGCCGGGCATCTCATCCTCCGCCTCCGCGATCATAGCCTGCGACGGTATGCGTTTAAGGAAGTGAATTTCATCATCCCACCTCAAAAATAGAACTATCTTTGCAGCAATAAACAGTATTAAATATGGCAAAATATAAACGAATTCTCCTGAAACTGAGCGGAGAGTCCCTGATGGGAGGGAAACAGTACGGTATCGACGAAGCGCGCCTTGGCGAATATGCCGCACAGATCAAAGAGATAGCGGAAATGGGCGTGCAGGTCGGGATAGTGATCGGCGGTGGCAATATCTTCCGTGGATTGAGCGGCGCGTCCAAAGGCTTCGACCGGGTGAAAGGCGACCAGATGGGTATGCTGGCAACGGTGATCAACAGCCTAGCGTTGAGTTCCGCGCTGACGGCAATCGGCGTGAAAGCCAATGTGCTGACGGCAATCCGCATGGAACCTGTCGGGGAGTTTTACAATAAATGGCGCGCCATTGAATTGCTCGAACAGGGGCACGTTGTGATCATGTCGGGCGGCACGGGCAACCCTTTCTTTACGACCGATACCGGTTCGTCCCTTCGGGGCATCGAGATCGAAGCGGATGTGATGCTGAAAGGCACCCGCGTGGACGGTATCTACACGGCCGATCCGGAGAAAGACCCGTCGGCAACAAAGTTCGACGAGATCACTTACGACGAAATCTATAACCGCGGACTGAAAGTGATGGACCTAACCGCTACTACCATGTGCAAGGAAAACAACCTGCCCGTCATCGTTTTCGATATGGATACGAACGGCAATCTGCGCAAGGTGATGAACGGCGAAAAGATCGGGACGCTGGTACGAAGCTAATTTAACGTGAGTTCGAAATAAAAGAAAGCGACCTGTCACAGGCCACTTTCTTCTTTAAATTAATTATGTTATGAAGATCAATCTTCTTCTTGAGAAGCTTCGTATTCCTTCAACAGCTTATCCTGTACGTCGCTCGGCACGAGTTCGTAGGCGGAAAACTTCATCGCGAATGATCCGCGCCCGCCGGTGATGGAACTGAGCGAAGTGGAATAGCTCGACATTTCCTTTAAGGGAACTTTGGCTTTCAACTTTTCAAAGCCGGCTTCACTGTCCATCCCCATGATAATGGCACGGCGTCCCTGCATGTCGCTCATTACATCTCCCAGATAATCTCCCGGAACACTTACTTCCACATCGTATACAGGCTCAAGAATCTTCGGCCCTGCATTCTTAAATGCCGTACTGAAGGCGTTGCGCCCGGCGAGCATAAAGGATATTTCATTACTGTCCACCGGGTGCATCTTTCCATCGTAAACGATGATACGCACGTCGCGGGCGTATGATCCGGTCAGCGGCCCCTGTTCCATCCGTCCCATAATCCCTTTCAGAATAGCCGGGAGGAAGCGGGCGTCGATAGATCCGCCAACGATACTGTTGATGAATACAAGTTTGCCGCCCCACTCCAGATCGATGGTTTGCGTGTCGCGAACGCTGATCTTGAATTCCTGTCCGTTGAATTTATAAAGCTCCGGAGTCGGCATGCCTTCCGTATAAGGCTCGACGATCAGGTGCACTTCGCCGAACTGTCCGGCGCCGCCCGACTGTTTCTTGTGGCGGTAGTCCGCACGGGAAGTACGGGTGATGGTTTCGCGGTACGGAATCTTCGGTTCCAGATATTCAATTGCTACCTTGTCATTGTTTTCAATCCGCCATTTGAGTGTACGCAAGTGGAACTCGCCCTGCCCGGAGATGATGGTCTGTTTCAATTCCTTGGACTGTTCGATCAGCCAGGTCGGGTCTTCTTCGTGCATGCGGGTCAGTATCTCCATCATCTTTTCGGAATCGGATTCGTTCACTGCCTTCACCGCACGGCGGAATTTCGGGTTTGGGTATTTAATAAAGTCGAATTTATAATCAACGCCCTTTGCGTTCAAGGTGTTGCCCCGGCGCACGTCTTTCAGTTTCACCGTGGCGCCTATATCTCCGGCTACTATTTCGGATACCTGCATACGGTTTTGCCCGGCCGTAACGAACAGCTGCGCGATACGTTCCTTCGATCCGCGGTCGGCATTCAGCATGTCGTCGCCTTCTTTCACTTTGCCTGATATTACCTTGAAGTAGGATACCTGTCCGATATGCGGTTCGATGGTCGTTTTGTAGAAGAACACGCTGGTCGGCTTCGCGGAATCGGGATTGATTTCTTCCCCTTCGACGGTCGTGTAGCCCGGCATTTGATCGGGCGACGGAACTACATTGCCCAGGAACTCCATCGTGCGGCGCACGCACATGTCCAGCTTGGCGCATACGCAGAAGACGGGGAACATGCCGCGGCTGTTCAGTCCGGCACGGATACCTGCACGCATTTCGTCTTCGCTGAGCGATCCTTCTTCAAAGAACTTTTCCATCAGGGCATCGTCGTGTTCGGCAGCAGCCTCTATGAGCGCCTGATGCAATTCCATCGCCTTGTCCATCTGGTCGGCCGGAATGTCGAGTATTTCGGGAACGCCTCCTTCGGGTTTCCACTGATACATTTTCATCTTCAACACATCGACTACGGCATTGAAGCCCGGCCCTGTGGCTATGGGATACTGAATCTGCACCACTTTGCTTCCCCAGCGCTCGCGCAGTTGGGTGATTGCATTGTCGTAATCGGCCTTGTCGTTGTCCAGATGGTTCATGATGAAGATCACCGGCTTTTTGAACTGTTCGGTGTAGCGGAACTGGTTGATCGTTCCTACTTCCACGCCATACTGCGCATTGAGCACCATCAGGGCTGTGTCGGTTACGTTCAGCGCCGAAACAGCGCCGCCGATAAAGTCGTCCGACCCCGGGCAGTCGATGAAATTGAGCTTCTTATTCAGCCATTCCACACTGAAAACGGTTGAAAACACCGAGTAGCCATACTCTTTCTCAACCGGAAAATAATCGGACACCGTATTTCCTGCGTCCACAGTTCCTCTGCGTTTTATAACTCCACCCTCGAAAAGCATGGCTTCTGCGAGAGTGGTTTTCCCGGATCCGGAACTACCCAGTAAGGCGATGTTCTTGATTTCATTCGTTTGATACACTTTCATGATATCAGGTATTATTAGAGTTTAACAATTAAAAATTACGCATGTCTTTTAACGGGGCGCAAATTATGGATTGTCGGCAATAAAAACAACAAAACAGTATGTGTTTGACAACATGTATTGAAAAACTGCGAGATTATACACCTCTCCCTACTTGCACCTACCGATTATACACATCTTTCAATGTAGCAAGCACAGCATGAATAATACAGGCTAAAATCGGATAAAAAAGCGACTAAAGCAGGGTTAAGGGAGAAATAAGCCTAACACACAAATGCACAACGCATTAACAAGTTGTTAAAAAGTGTTTCTATATATAGTACGCGCTCGTAGTACCTATACAACGGCGACGTACTATAGGTAGTACACGCTCGTAGTACCTATAGAAAAATCCCAAGGTATATTCCAATTTTTTTTATACATTTGCCGATTATAACATTCTGCGTAGAAGAACAATAATACGTGTACCAATGAAGCTTGTTAAAGATTTATTCAACGGGAAAAGCACACGTTTTGATTCGTTGAGCAAAACGGTTCAGGAGATATTTCAAATATTTCTTCATTCCCCCAAATCTACCGCCACGAAAG
>JAITVG010000139.1 GCA_031285925.1 Tannerellaceae bacterium | reverse complement strand
TGTTGAAAACTTTTTTCCCCTTTTTCGCTTTTATTATTTGGTTGGTATAATAATAATACACTAATTTTACAATCGCAATGCAATACCGCTGCTAATTAACGGTTTAGCAGGTGTTATTTTAAGGAATAGTTTAACGAAAAAGAAGCAAAAAGTGAAGCATTTGAGTTATCATATACCGGTTTTGCTGACGGAAAGCCTGGAAGGTTTGGCGATTGATCCGGCCGGTGTGTATGTTGATGTTACTTTTGGCGGAGGCGGACATTCGCGGGAGATATTGAACCGACTCGGAGCAAACGGGCGGCTCTATGGCTTTGATCAGGACGCAGATGCGGAACAGAACGTGCCTGATGATCCGCGCTTTGTATTTGTTCGCAGTAATTTCCGTTTTCTGTCTAATTTTGCGCGCTATCACGCGATCGACGGAAAAGTAAACGGCCTGTTGGCTGATCTGGGTGTTTCTTCCCACCATTTCGACGACGAAGAAAGAGGGTTTTCATTTCGCTTTGACGGACTTTTGGATATGCGCATGAATTACCGGGCGGGAAAAACCGCGGCGGATGTATTGAATACCTATACGGAAGACCGGTTGGCCGGTATGTTTTTATTATATGGAGAGTTGAAAATGTCAAGGAAATTAGCATCCATCATCGTGCGCGAACGTCACGAAAAGCCTTTTCAAAAAACAGACGATCTTCTGGAAGCGCTAAAACCGTTTACCGGAAAGGATAAGGAAAAGAAGTTTCTCGCCCAGGTGTTTCAGGCCTTGCGAATCGAAGTAAACGATGAGATGCGGGCGTTGCGGGCGTTGCTGGAACAAACCCTGTCCGTATTGGCGCCGGGAGGGCGTTTGGCAGTCATCACGTATCACTCACTGGAAGACCGTTTGGTAAAGAATTTCCTTAAAACAGGCAATTTTGAAGGGAAAAGCGAACAGGACTTTTTCGGAAACGTGTACAGTCCATACCGTTTGCTCCACAACAGAGTTATAATTCCTTCGGAAGAAGAAACGGAAAGAAATCCACGGTCGCGCTCCGCGAAGTTGCGCGTTGCCGAACGGGTGGTAGACAACAGAAACAGAAAACAAAGTTGTTGAAATGGAAAGAAGTCCGAAAGCAAGGAAGAAAGAGAAACGGTTTTCTCTTTTGTATATCCTCGGAGGCGGGATATTAAAGGAAGATTTCATCGTGAAGCATACCCGGATGATCGTGTTGCTGGTGATCCTCGCATTCTTTTTTATCGGAAACCGCTATTCCTGCATGCAAAAGCTAAAGGAGATTGACCGCCTGCAACAGCAGTTGCGGGATATTCGTTTTGAAGCCTTATCCATCTCCTCCGAATTGACCGGACAAAGCCGGCAATCCCAGATTGAAGCGCTGGTGGAAGAACAGGGTATTGAACTGGAAGGAGCCAAAAGCCCCCCTTACGAAATATACAAGTGAAGATGACGGAAGAAAAAGAAATAAAGAAAAACGCACCCGGTAACGGTAGGATACTGGCCTGTTATTTCGTCGTCGTCGCGCTGCTGGGAGTTATAGCCGCAGGGATCGTGATACGGGTGCTTAATACGGCTTTTGTGGAAAAAGAGAAATGGGAGAAAATCGCCGAAGGACAGAAGCGGCCGAATCGGATGGTGCTTCCGGGAAGGGGCAATATCTATTCCGCCGACCGGAAATTGATGGCCACCAGCGTGCCCACCTATTATCTGTATTTCGACTTTAAAGCCGAAGGGTTTAAGTTGGATACTTTCCTTTATTCGAAAACGAATGGAGTAGATTCCTTAGCCCATTATCTTTCCCGGAAATTGAAAGATCGCACACCCGCCTCATACAAAGCTTATCTGATGGGTGGGCTTAAAGGAAAAAACCGTCAATTTCCGGTTTACAGGAAGCGGGTATCCTACTCCGACCTCAAGGATATACGTAAATTCCCCTTTCTTCGTTTACACCGTAATTACAGCGGGTTTTACTGGAAAGAAATGGTGGAACGCGACAAACCGTTCGGTTCGCTGGCTTCCCGTACGATCGGAGATATTTACGGAGAACTGGAAAACACCGGCGTGTCGAAAGGAAAGAACGGGCTGGAACTGCAATACGATTCCCTGTTGAGAGGAGAAGCCGGATGGAACGCCGTGCGCCGCGTGGGGGGAAGCTGGACGAACATTACCGAAATAGAGCCGATCGACGGTATGGATGTACGCACGACTATCGACATCGGGATACAGGACATTACCGAAAAGGCGCTGCTGGATATGCTGACGGCGATCGAGGCCGAGTCGGGCACGGCTGTCGTTATGGAAGTGGCGACGGGAGAAATAAAGGGAATCACCAATTTGGGCAGGACGTCGGGAGGGTATTATGTGGAAATGAAGAATCATGCCGTGGCCGACGAAACGGAACCGGGTTCTACATTTAAGGTAGCCTCCATGATGGTTGCATTAGACGACGGACTGTGCCGGCCTACGGATTCTGTCGATACCGGAAACGGGATTTATATGGTGGGCAGTTCGCGCATGACCGACCATAATTATAACCGGGGGGGATATGGCCGGATCTCGGCGGAACAGGCGATATGGTATTCCTCAAACATCGGTGTAGCCAAGCTGATAATGAAAGGATACTCCGGCAATCCGACGAAGTTTGTCGAAGGACTGCACCGTATCGGCATGACTGCCGATCTTAACCTGGAAATACCCGGTTCGGGAAAATCGAAAATACGTTTCCCCAATGATACGCTGCAATACTGGTCGCGCACAACTTTACCCTGGATGTCTTTCGGATACGAAAC
>JAITVG010000130.1 GCA_031285925.1 Tannerellaceae bacterium | reverse complement strand
ACTAAAGCGTTCCTTTCGTCGAAGGCAACTCGTATTTATAAATATCCCGCTTGATCGCCATTTTAATAGCACGCGCCAGAGCTTTGAAGACACTTTCTATCTTGTGGTGTTCATTCGTACCTCCCGCCTTGATATTCAGATTCATCTTTGCCGAGTCGCTCAAGCTTTTAAAGAAATGAAAAAACATTTCCGTAGAAACATCTCCTATCCGTTCGCGAAAAAACTCCACCTCCCATACCAACCAGGGACGGCCACCAAAGTCTAACAGCACACTTGCCGCACAATCATCCATCGGCAAACAGTAGCCATATCTTTCCATGCCTCTTTTATCTCCCAGGGCTTCGCTCAGAGCCTCGCCCAGGGCAATCGCAGTATCCTCGACCGTATGATGTTCGTCCACGCGCAAGTCACCCGTCACCTTGACGGTCAGATCCATACCGGAATGTTTTCCTATCTGTTCCAGCATGTGGTCGAAGAAACCTAGGCCGGTCGATATGTCCGATTGTCCCGTACCATCCAGTTTCAAGTCTATCGCAACATCCGTTTCCCTTGTCTTCCTCCGCACCGTAGCCGAACGTTCGCCGGCAAAAAGAAACTCCGCGACCTTGTCCCAGTCGTCGGTGATCAATACAGGCCACAAATTACAGTGATAAGCCAGCATCTCCTTGTCTGCATCTTCCGGGCTACGCAACCATATTCCCTTGGCTTCAAGGTTTAAGGCCAATTCCATATCCGTCAGGCGATCTCCGATCACATAGCTGTTTTCCAGGTCGTATTCTTCCGAGAGATATTTCTTCAACATCCCGGTTCCGGGTTTGCGGTTTGGAGATTTATCTTCCGGCAGGGAAGGATCTATCAATACTTCCTTGAAGGCTATTCCTTCTCCGGAAAGTGTTTTCATTATCAGGTCGTGCACCGGCCAAAACGTATGTTCAGGGAAAGCGTCCGTGCCCAGGCCATCCTGATTGGAAACCATTACCAGTTCAAAGTCCAGGTTTTTCCCGATAAAGTAAAGATTGCGTATCACTTTAGGGTAGAACTCCAGTTTATCGAAACTGTCCAGTTGATAATCGTGCGGAGGTTCTTTTACTATCGTTCCGTCGCGGTCGATAAATAAAACTTTCTTTTTCATACGAGCAAGCTTTTCATTTTTGCTACCAATATATTATTTTCTTCCGGCGTTCCTATTGTTATCCGCAGGCAACCGCTGCATAAGGCTACGCTGTTGCGGTTGCGCACTACGACTCCTTCCTTTATCAATCCTTTATATATGTAATCGGCATCGCCGACTTCTGCCAATATGAAATTGGCATCCGAAGGATATACTTTAAAGGAAAACGGAGGCTGCCGAAACAGTTGCGCCATCCTTTCACGCTCTTCAAGTATCAAAGCCAACTGGCATTGCATCTTTTCCACATCGGAAAGGATCTTCAAGGCATATTCCTGTGTCAGTTGATTTACATTGTATGGATACTTTATTTTATTTAACACGTCGATAATTTCCACGGAAGCAAAAGCCATTCCCAAACGAATAGCCGCCGCACCCCATGCTTTTGAAAGGGTTTGAAGAACGATCAGGTTTGGAAAGCCAAGCAAATGGGTCAGGAACGAAGGTGTTGAGGAAAAGTCAATATAAGCTTCGTCCACCACCACGATTCCCCGGAAGTATTTCAATACCTTATAGACCTCTTCCCTGTTCAGCAGATTGCCTGAAGGATTATTCGGAGAACAGAGATAGACGACTTTTGTATGTTCGTCCGTTGCATCCAGCAATACTTTCGCATTCAGGTCGAAGTTGCTGTCAAGCAACACTTTAGTACACTTCACGTTATTGGTTTCGGCGGCTACTTCATACATTCCATACGAAGGTGTTATGGTAACTATGTTGTCTTTTCCGGGTTCGCAAAACGAACGGATGATCAGATCAATGGGTTCGTCGCTTCCGTTGCCGATAAATATATGTTCGGGAGCTACATCCTTTATTATGGATATCCTTTCCTTTAATCTTCGCTGTAACGGATCGGGATAACGGTTATAGGGAATGTTCCAGGGATTTTCGTTCGCGTCGAGAAAAACAGAAGCTTCTCCCTGAAATTCATTGCGTGCGGAAGAATAAGGTTTCATCGCCGCCACGCTGGGCCTTATTATATCTTTCAGTTTAAATGTCATAATTGAGTATCAGCTTGATTATTTATATGCTTAATTCATTCTTAACGTCACTGCATGCCGATGGGCTTCCAGTTGTTCATTCTCTGCCATTATCCGGATCGTTTCGCCCAATCCAAGTATGCCGTCGCGGGAAATTTCCTGGAATGTGATCTTCCTGATAAAGCTGTCCAGGTTTACGCCGCTATATGCTTTCGCATATCCGTTTGTAGGCAGCGTATGATTAGTCCCCGAAGCGTAATCGCCTGCGCTTTCCGGTGTATACGCGCCAAGAAATACACTTCCCGCATTTTCTATCCGGTCGGCGATTTCCATATAATCAGTCGTTTGAATAATCAGGTGTTCGGGTGCATACATATTGGTGAAGCGAATAACTTCTTCCCTGTTGCTTAACAGGATAATGCGGCAATTGAGCAATGCCTTTTCCGTGATCTCCCTGCGGGGCAAACGGTTTAGCTGTTCACTTATTTCTTTTACGACCGGATCGATAAGCGATTCGGCGGTGGTCAAAAGAATAGCCTGGCTGTCGGCGCCATGTTCCGCCTGGGAAAGGAAATCGGATGCGATGAAAGCCGGATTGGCCGTTTCATCGGCTATAATTTCCACTTCCGAAGGCCCGGCAGGCATGTCTATGGCTACGTCCTTCAGGCTTACCAGTTGTTTGGCGGCTGTTACATATTGGTTTCCCGGCCCGAATATCTTATATACCTTGGGTATGGTCTCCGTTCCATACGCCATTGCCGCTATCGCCTGTATGCCTCCGGCTTTACAGACAAGGCTTACGCCGGCTTCTTTTGCGGCGAACAGGATGGCGGGATGTATTTTCCCTTCTCTGTCCGGAGGAGTACAAAGGATAATTTCCCGGCATCCGGCAATCCGTGCGGGCACACCCAACATCAATACGGTGGAGAATAAGGGAGCTGTCCCTCCGGGTACGTAAAGCCCTACTTTCTCTATGGCTACTGCTTTTTGCCAGCAAGTCACGCCGGAACTTGTTTCAATCTTTTCTCCTTTGAACTTCTGGCAGGTATGGAATTTCTCTATATTTCTTTTCGCCGTGCGGATTGCCTGTTTCAGTTCTTCCGAAACCAGCTTTTCCGCTTCGTCCCATTCCCGGGCGGAAACCGGCAAATCCGAAAGGATTGCCTTGTCAAACTTTTCTTCGTAACGTTTGACTGCGGTATCTCCTTCCCTGTGGACTTCGTCCAGTATTTGCCTGGCCGTATCGAAAAGGCCAGCTACATCCAATACCGGCCTTTCGGCCAGTGAAGCCCACTGTTCTTCCGATGGATATTTAATGATTTCCATAAAGTTTATACGATCATTTTCTCTATTGGCAACACCAGTATACCTTCTGCTCCCAAAGCTTTTAACTTTCCGATAATTTCCCAGAAATGTTTTTCGGAAATGACCGATTGCACTGAAATCCAGTTTCCGTCGACTAAAGGAGTCACCGTGGGGCTTCTCATTCCCGGTAATAATTGAATAATGTCTTCCAGTTTATCTTTCGGAGCATTCAAAAGTACATATTTTTTACCTTCCGCAAGTTGAATCGCTTCAAAACGGAATAATAATTCATCCAAAATGGCCTGCTTCTCTTCCGTCAGGCTATTGTTTGCGATCAGCAAGGCTTCGCAGGGCAATACGGTTTCTACTTCTTTCAAGTGGTTGCCGGCTAATGTACTTCCCGAACTGACAATATCGAAGAT
>JAITVG010000129.1 GCA_031285925.1 Tannerellaceae bacterium | reverse complement strand
TTCGCCCCTACCAGTCGCCGTTTTCTTTTATTAATTCAATCAACCGTTCAACGGCCTCTTCTTCGGGGATGTTTTTGAGGATGCGCTCCTTTCCTTTGTACAGACTGATCCGGCCTCTTCCGGCGCCAATGTAACCGTAGTCGGCGTCGGCCATTTCGCCCGGCCCGTTTACGATGCAACCCATGATGCCGATCTTCAATCCTTTCAGATGCGATGTAGCTTCCTTTACGCGGGCGATTGTCGCCTGCAAATTAAACAGGGTACGGCCGCAACCGGGGCAGGAGATGTATTCGGTTTTGCTGATCCTTGATCGCGTGGCTTGCAGGATGCCGAACATGCAACTGTCGGTAATCGCGGGGGGAACGGCGTCGTTTTGCAGCAGGATGCCGTCGCCGAAACCGTCCAGCAATAAGGCTCCGAAATCAACTGCGGCTTTGATCTGCGCAAACTCAACGTCCGGTTCGTGGTAATCTCTTTGCAGAATAACAGGCGACAGGCAATTTTCAGTGATCAGCTTATGGATGGCTGCCCGTTGGGAACCAAGCCCGTTCAGGCGGTGTGTACTTAATAGAATAACCGTATTCGCATCCTGTTTCAATATCTCTATCGTCCGGAGAGAAAGATCGGCATGGGAAAGGCGGATGAATTTAAGCGGCGCAGGGCAGTTCTTCAACTCTTCAATTTCGGAAACGGTAAAGCAGGGAAAGGTATTCGGCTTGTCGTTCCAAAAGCGAACATCGACGATCAGCGGTAAATCATCGGGAAAGTTTGCCGGATTTTCCTTTCCAATATAAAAATAATCGGGCAGGGGTTGGCGGGGATCTATTTCAAGGGAACCGTTTGAGCGGTCTGAAATAACGACGGGCGCTTGTCCGTTTCCCATGTTCCGCACTTTCCGGGTGAGATAGCGCGAAGGATTAAGGGGATCATATCCGGGAAACGGGGATGCTTCCAGGGGAATATCCTCCTCTCTCTCCCGGATGTAGCCGACTAATTTACGGGCAACCGGCATTTCCGCTTCGGGGTCTTCGCTCAGCGAAACGCGGATCGTGTCCCCGATACCGTCGGCAAGCAGCGTTCCGATGCCCACGGCGCTTTTTATCCGCCCGTCTTCTCCGTCGCCGGCTTCGGTAACGCCCAGATGCAGGGGGTAGTGCATGTCCTCTTTCTCCATCGTATCGACCAGAAGCCTGACGGTGCGCACCATCACAACCGTGTTGGATGCCTTAATGGAGATTACCACATCGGCGAAATCTTCCTCCCTGCATATCCGTAGAAATTCCATGCAGGAGGCGACCATCCCTTCGGGTGTATCCCCGTAGCGGCTCATGATGCGGTCGGAAAGGGAACCGTGGTTCACACCGATGCGGATCGCAGTCCGGTGTTTTTTGCATAACTCAAGGAAGGGAACGAAGCGTTCGCGGATTTTCCGTATCTCCGAGGCATACTCTTCGTCGGTGTATTCAAGGCGATCGAAAGTTTTTACCCCGTCTACATAATTGCCGGGATTGATGCGGACTTTCTCTACTTCCCGCGCGGCGGCATCGGCTGCTTTGGGGTTGAAATGAATATCGGCAACTAAAGGGGTGGCGTATCCGGCATCGGTCAATGCTTTCCGGATCACTCCCAGATTGCGGGCTTCCCGTTCTCCCTGTGCGGTAAAGCGGACATATTCGGCGCCGGCTTCAATCATCCGTATCGCCTGCTCCACGGCCGCTTCCGTATCCATTGTCGATACATTCGCCATGGACTGGATACGTACAGGGTAATCTCCCCCCGCATGAGTAGCGCCTATGTGGACGACGGATGATTTGCGACGATGGTAATTGAATGGATCCATGATAATTGATATTGATTACACCTCTCCCAAACCCTCCCCACAAGGGAGGGCTTAGATACTAAGATGATATTTCTTTCCCCCCTCTTTTCTTTCTTTCCCCCCTCTCTTTTCTTTCCCCCCTCTCTTGTGGAGAGGGGACGGGGGAGAGGTCTGAGAGGGGTCGGGGGAGAGGCGTTTAGTTCGTCTTGTGCTTATACTTCACTTCTGCCAGTTCGGCATTTGCTTTTACGATCTTTGTTTTCAGCGCCTCCTTGTATCCGGCAAGCTTGTCCTGCAAGGCAGGATCGCCGACGGACAGGATTTGCACTGCCAGTATGCCTGCGTTCAGCGCTCCGTTGATACCGACGGTGGCAACCGGAATGCCTGGAGGCATTTGTACGATTGCCAGCAGTGCATCCATGCCGTCCAGCGACGCATTGATAGGAACTCCGATAACAGGCAGGGTAGTCATGGAAGCGATTACTCCGCAAAGATGGGCGGCCATGCCTGCGGCGGCGATGATCACTTTGATGCCCCGCCCTTTCGCTTCTTTGGCGAAATGCTCCACTTCTTCGGGAGTGCGGTGGGCGGAAAGGGCGTGCATTTCAAAGGGGACTTCCATCTCGTCGAGGAATTTGGCCGCCTTTTCCATTACGGGCAGATCCGAAGTGCTGCCCATAATTATGCTTACGATTGGGGACATCATTTATTTTGCAATAAGTTCCCGGTATTCGTCGGCAGACAGCAATTCTTCTGCTTCCGAAAGATCGGAAAGGGATACTTTGATCAGCCAGCCTTTGCCGTAGGCGTCTTCGTTCACCAGTTCGGGCTTGTCTTCCAATTCGGCGTTCACTTCCTGCACCTCGCCGCTTACAGGCATGAAAAGGTCGGACACTGTTTTAACGGCTTCGATCGTTCCGAATACTTCTTCTCTGGCTACCGTTTCGCCTTCCGTCGGGATATCAACGAATACGATTTCGCCCAATTCGCCCTGTGCGTAGTCCGTGATGCCTACATAGGCGTGATCGCCTTCGATACGGATCCATTCGTGATCCTTCGTGTACTTTAAATCTGCGGGAAAGTTCATAATTTGAATGTTTTTATTAATTAAACAAATAAGTATAACTCATGGATAAAACTCCGAAAACGGATAGAAAGCCCAATGCGAAACCGGCGTATGCCTGCATGGGCGTATGGCGTTTCAGATAGATGCGCGACATGGCGACCAGTCCTCCGATTATAATGACAAGGATGAAACACCAGAAAGGGTTTATCATCTGCATATCGGCTCCCCCCATAACGCCTCCCAGAAATCCTCCGGTTCCCAGCGTATGTGAACTGATTTTCCATGCGAAATTAATGAAAAGCGCCGTTACAAGCGCCACGCAACAACCGATAATAACTGCCGACAGCCAAAAGGGAAGCCTCATTTTATGGAAATAAAACAGGCAAACCAGCAGGGATGTGATGAAAATAAGATAGGGTACAGCCCTTTCCCTGCGGTCGCTCAATTCGGTATCGCTTGCCGCTCCGCTCCTAACCATCAGGAGGATGAGCAATCCGGGGATGACGGCCGTGATCGTGAAAGTTATGCCAGCGATAAGCGCCTTAACCGCGAACGGATAGACCGCCAGCCAGGTATAAGTCAATGCAAGTAAAATCCCATAAGTTATCATAAGTAACGGATGGAACACTGCTGAGATTATTTGGGAGAATACTTTCATTACACTGCAAATTTATATTTCTTTTCTCAGGCGGGCAACCGGGATATTCATTTGTTCGCGATATTTGGCCACTGTCCGGCGGGCGATGATGTATCCCTTTTGCTTTAAAATGCCTGTCAATTCTTCGTCGGTAAGAGGCTTGCGTTTATCTTCGGCCTCAATATGTTCCTTCATTATCTGTTTGACTTCCCGCGTGGAAATTTCTTCGCCGCTTTCGGTTTGCATCGACTCGGAGAAAAAATACTTCAGCGGATAGATTCCGAAATTCGTTTGCACATATTTACTGCTGCTTACACGGGAAACGGTTGAAATATCGTATCCGGTTCGCTCGGCCACGTCCTTGAGGATCATCGGGCGCAGGTCGGTTTCATCGCCGGTAAGGAAAAAGTCGTGCTGCAAAAGAATGATCACTTCCATGGTTCGCTGCATGGTTTCCTGTCGCTGCCTGACGGCGTCGATAAACCATTGGGCGGAATCGAGTTTTTGCTTGACAAACTGTACGGCGTCGCGCATTTCGGAAGTCCGGTTGGCTTTGTTGGCGGTGTAGTCCCGGAACATATCCGCATATTCGCGGTTAATGTGCATTTCCGGAATGCCCCGGTTGTTCATGCTCAAAGTCAGCTCTCCGTTGTTGGCTTCCACAATAAAGTCGGGGATTACCAAGTTCATGGCGCTTTCCAGAGAGCCTCCCCAACTGCTTCCGGGCTTGGGGTCGAGCGAAGTTATTTCCTGTATGGCCTTCTTCAGTGCGTTCTCGTCCATGCCAAGTCCCCGAAGGATTTTATCGTAATGCTTGCGGCTGAAATCATCGAAATGTTCGGCAATGACACGGATCGCATACGCAACGGCGGGCGTTTTATCTTTCCGTTCCAGTTGCAGGAGCAGACATTCCTGCAAATCGCGTGCGCCGATTCCCGCCGGTTCGAAATCGTGAATGACATCAAGTATATGCCCGATTTCCTTTTCACTCACATCCTGCCCGGCCTGAAACACCAAGTCGTCTGAGATAGCGTTCAGATCGCGGCGCATATACCCGTCGTCGTCGATATTGCCGATGATATATTCCGCTATTTTACATTCCGTTTCCGTCAAATCCCGCAGTCCGAGTTGCTGTATAAGATGCTCATGAAGGGATTGGCTTACCGAAAAGGGAACGTCTTCCTTGCGCTCTACCCGGCCGGTCGCTTCCCGGAGCTTGTAATCCGGAATATCGTCTTCGGTCAGATAATCGCCCAGCGAAAGATCTTCGGCGCTATCGTTTGCACTTTCCATACTTCCGTCTTCCTCTCCGTCAAAATCATCGGCCGGTTCATATCCCTCTTCCAGCGCGGGATTTTCTTCCAGTTCATGTTTTATCTTTTCTTCCAGTTCCATAACGGGAAGTTCCAACAGGCGGATCAACTGGATCTGCTGTGGCGAGAGCCTTTGTTGTAATTGTTGTTGTAACTGTTGTTTTAGCATAGATTCGCTT
>JAITVG010000058.1 GCA_031285925.1 Tannerellaceae bacterium | reverse complement strand
AACTGGCCGTAGAGCTCCGTGAAACGGGCGTAGAGCGCCTCGATCTTCAATGCCGCCGCGCCGGAGGTCTTGATGTGGTCGTCCAGCCGCGTGATGAACTGCCAGTATTCGTCGTTGTGCAGATGGGTTAGGTGGAGGCTGCTAATTTTCATCTCTTTGTGTGTTAGGAATTGCTTACTTTAAGTTATTTGGTCGTTGCGCAAGCTGCGCAAGCGGTAAAATTCGTCATTCGGTGGTTGCGCAAGCTGCGCAAGCGGTGAAATTTTCGTTTTGGTGGTTGCGCGGGTTGCGCAGGCGGTAAAACTTGTCATTCGGTGGTTGCGCGGGTTGCGCAAGCGGTAAAATTTTCGTTTTGATGGTTGCGCGGGTTGCGCAGGTCGTGAATCCCGTGATTCGGTCGTTGCCTCGGTCGGCTTTATCCGGGTCGTCTTCGTAAATCAAGGGGCAGGCGGGTCGTAGGTTACCCAAACCGGAGAACTCCAAGACGATGCAACTCCGTTGTAAACCGCACGGCAGATCACTCCGTATGTTCCTGTATGCACATAGTTCGGGTGTCCGTTCCACGCCGAATCCCACGCTTCGTCGGCCCATCCGGAGGAAACATAATGGAACCCTTGTTCTTTCCACTCGTAGCGCGTTCCCGGCAAGTAGCTCGAAGTGTTGGCGATGTAGAACCGGAACCAGTGCATCGGCGGATTGTAGTCCGGTTCGTAGGAGAGGACAGGCGTTGGGACACTGCTTGGGAGAGCTCTGGAAACAGCAGCATGGGCATCGAGAAGGCCGTACCCCAGTTCGTATGAACGAGAACCCAACCAATCTTTGTATGGATAATTACCACTGCCGCCTATTTTTTTCGCCGAGCCTAAAATAGTCGCGGTGACTTCCTGAGAGGTCAAATTGGGGTTCCTCGAAAGAACCAACGCCGCAACTCCCGAAACATGGGGGGCGGCGGCGGAAGTGCCGCTAAACCAAGCTGTATAATTCGGATCGGTTGTGTAATCGTTCGATCTTTTGTTGCCTCCGAAAGATGTATGAATAGCCCAATCATCATTAATGCCAATCGAACCCTGTATGTCCGTTGTTGGTATCAGCACACCCGGGGCAACAACATCCAATGCATAGCCATAATTGCTTCCCCATTGTTCTCTGTCGGGCGTACTTAGGCTTTTCCTCATGCCATTATATGAAATCGCTCCGACAGCAATAACATTGCTTAAACTTGCAGGATAGTTAACCGTACTTTTCCCATTACCCCCGGGATCATTCCCCGAAGAAAAAACAATAACACACCCTTTCCCTCCTCTGCCTTGTGTTTCGGCTTTACTAATTGCAGAGGTAAGCAGTGGGTTTGCTTGGCCACCACTCCATGAGCAGTTGATCACATCCGCCCTTGTGCGAGCCCAATCTAACGCAGATATCGCCCAAGCATCTGCAATACCACCATCATATCCCGCACGAATAGGAATAATTTTGCAGTTAGGAGCCACTCCACTGATACCTTCTCCATTTTGTATAGCTCCTATGATACCGGCTACGGCCGTTCCGTGAGAGTTATTGACATCGCTACCATAGCCATTGTTGTAGACATACGCTCCTGCCGAACCTCTTCCGGTGGCATCATATCCTGCTACCAAATTAGCCTGTAAATCGGGATGTGTCAGATCCACACCTGAGTCTATAACTGCAATTTTGATATTGGCATTACCATTAGTTATTGTCCAAGCCTGCTCGACATTTATATCGACTGAACTCCCATATTGTCCGGTACTTTTCAAATTCCACTGATCACTATAATGGGTATCGTTAGAAGAAAGTATGTTAAAATGAAAAAAATTTGGGGCGGCAGATTCAAACAATCCAGTTTCATAAAACAGGTTAGCCATACCGATGGCGTTCAGATCGGATGATTTGGAAACGCTGATCACAAATGCAACTCCACCGCCGAACCACTCGCGTTCACTCACTGTACAGCCATTTTTTTCTGCCAATTTTTGCAATTGAGCATGGGATGTCCCCTCTTTTATTTTAACCAGAAACTCGTCAGTAATTGCAGATAATTGTCCCTCGTATTCCAACAAATATTCTGCTGATACTATCTCTTTCCTGATTTTGAATGGACTGAAAGCATCCGTGGATTGCGGTATTTCAAGGGTGAGTGTGTTGAAATCGCTACCTTTGATAAATTGAGGTTCCTTGTTCACATTCACCTTTTGTGAGATTCTATTGCTTTGGGCGATAGCCCGAAATTGTTCCTCCGTGGCATCCGGCGCAAATTTTAGGAATATCTGATCCGTCCTTTGTGTCAAATATACCTTCTCATCGAAGTTATAGTAGAATAGGCCATCACCTTGCCCGGAAGCGCGGGTAGCTATTTCTGTTTCCATATTGTTATGATCCAAGATAGAAACATCCTCGACACATCCCGAAAGCATAAAAGCGAACGAGGAAATAAGGGTAAGTAGTTTTTTCATGTTCTTATTTACGTATAATATTGATAGGTAGTTTCGGTAATTTGGGGTATAATCCATAAAATATCTTTGGGGGGAATATTGTGATACCACTGTTTGATTCGTCGACAGAGATATACATTATTATCTTTTTCGACTCGACAAACACACTTTGATCTACAAGATTACACCCTCCATGTGACGCGGCATAATGCCCGATAATAAGCGTATTGGAGTCAAAATCAATGGCAGGATACTCCAATTGAGAACCTTCGTTGTCAACCTTTGGAAGTTCATCAATACTGTTGATCATAACACAATCGTCCGTAGCATAAATGAATCCAACGTCCTTAAAAATTGACGGGGCAATCTTGATTAGATCGACCGCACTAAAGAAGTCAGAGACTTCTTTGCTTACTTCGTTTATCGGGACGGGTCGGATCTCCGTCTTTTCTTTGTCTTGTTCCGGTTCTTTCGGCTCGTTGCAGGCCGTAACCGCGGCGCAGAGAGCGCTCATCAGCACTCCCGCGCAAATTAACATCGAAATCTTTTTCATGACTGTAAGTTTTAATTAGTTAGTTTTCATGTTCAAGCCGCGGCTTGGTTTTGTATATCAAATCGCGAAGATCACCGAATCTTGCACCGCTGCCTGCGAAAATAACACAAATCTTTAATCGTTCGCCTACCAGAAATAGATGTAGAACAGGGCGCAGAGTACAAACACGCCGAGCGTCGCGACAACATCCCACTTGGTCCAGCTCGCGCGGATCTGTTTCCTGTACTCCGGCGTGAAGGTGATCGCCTCGACCTGCTGGGCGCTCGGTTTCGGAGTGAACAGCGACACCACGATCATCAGCACAACGATGAACACCAACAGCCAGATCTCGAAAACCAACCAGTTGGTCTGCCAGAACCACGCGGTCGACTCCCAAAGCCAGCCGCTCATCGC
>JAITVG010000020.1 GCA_031285925.1 Tannerellaceae bacterium | reverse complement strand
TTCCGGATTTGCGGAAGGAATATCTTTGTAGGGAGAAAAGGAACTGATCAGCGGATAGAAATAACGCCGGCACAATATATTCTCTTTTTTCATCTTTTCGTACAGATCGTCCCTGCTTATCCCGTATTCTTCCGGGTCGATGAAGATGGGGAAATAGGAATAGTTGGGCGTTACCTCTTTTTCTTCACAGGGCAAAGAAATGCCCGCTATGTGTTCCAGTGCTTTCCGGTAATATCCGGCTGTTTGCCGACGCAAGTCTATCGCTTCCTTCACGTGGCTAAGTCCGGCTAAACCGTAAGCGGAACGGATTTCGTCGATCTTTCCGTTCGTGCCGGGGAAGATTATGTCTGTTTCCGTGGCGAAACCGAAACTGCGTATCCGGTCTATCCGTCTTTTTGTTTCCCTGTCGTGGCTGATGACAGCCCCGCCTTCAACCGTGTTATAGACTTTTGTCGCATTAAAGCTCAACACCGAAAGATCTCCGGCGAGTAATAGGGAGCGGTTCTCATAATTTACGCCGAAAGCGTGGGCAGCGTCGTATATCAGTTTGAGATTATGTTTCCGCGCTATCTCCCGAATATCATTCAGCTGGCATGGATTCCCATAAACATGCACAGGCAGTAAGGCGCCCGTTTCGGAAGTAATGGCTTGTTCTATTTTATCCGGGTTCAAGTTCAGGTCGAGAGGAGATATATCCGCAAATACGGGACGAAGGCCATTCATACTCAGTGCGTGCGCCGTCGCCACGAAACTGTAAGGCGTGGTGATTACTTCTCCCGTAATATCCAGCGCTTTCAGTGCGCAAGTCAAGGCTATAGTTCCGTTGGTCAGCAACGACACATACGGAACGTGCAGATATTCCCGCAAAGCTTCCTCCAATGCCGCATGGTATTTGCCTTCGTTCGTAATGCGCCTGCTTTTCCATATATCCTCCAAATAAGGAATCAATTCATCCAGAGGAGGAATAAGCGGGGACGTAACCGTGATGAGTTCTTTTTCCATACGATATTCAGGTATTTGTTTTGTAAATGTGGCGTTTAAACAGTGGCGACAGATATATTTTCTTCCACAGGCGCAGCCGTTCCTTTGCAGGCATTTGTTTCAAATCGGCATAAAAGCCATCGTACACCTTGATCCGGAAATAATTTCTCCGCCTGGAAAGTATACAGGATTGCACATACAGCTTCCTTTTTATAAAGTGGAAATTATAGATGTACTTTGTCAATCGGTTAAAACCGTCGAGCATTTCAAACTCTGTCCGGCATATTTCCTGCCTGTCCGGATCGCTTATATTCCTGCAACGATCGGAATGCGATCCGGGTACGTTCTTCCGGTAAACCGACATGGCTTCATTCAGGTAATAAACCTTTCCCCGTATGGCCATATAATGCACTAACGGGGCGTCGCCTATATGGCATTTCAGGCAGAAGTCCGGATAATCCGTCATCATTTCTTTCCGGTACAAAAGGGAAGCTGTCGGCCAAAAGAGTTGTTTCCAGCGTATAATATCCGTTATGCAGGCCGGTTGGCTTTTAGCGTATAGGGAACGGATCTTTTTCCTGCCGTTTGGTTTCAGGCTGACGGCTGGATGCAGGCATAAAGATATATCCGGGTCATTCTCCATCACATCTACCTGCTTTTGAAGTTTGAAAGGGTCAGTCCAGTAATCGTCGCCTTCGCATAAGGATATATATTCCCCTCTGGCAAGAGGAAGAAGAAAAGTGGTGATGATAGCCCTTGTATTGCTTGAGTATTGATTAACGGTTTGTATGACAGGCCGTATTCGTTCGGGGTATTTGGCCGCATATTCTTTTACGATTTCGGTCGTCCCGTCGGTGGAGGCATCATCGTGCAGCAGGATTTCATACTCGAAAGAAGTCTTTTGCATCAGCAGGCTTTCCAGGCATTCCCGTAAATAAGGCTTATGATTGAAGGTCCCGCAACAGACACTTACCTTAACCGTATTTTCACTGTTCATTTGAAGTATTGAAAAGACGAGTTTGATAGCCCAGACAGCGATAACCGTGCGCCAGTGATTTTTTGTCGATTTCCCGGATGAAAGGCGCTTCATCGTTCAATTCCTTTTTTACCCAGTTGCAAAGGCTGATCGAAATATTATATTCATCGGCTATATCACGGATCAGAGAAAGTTTCTCCGCGCATATTTTCTTTTCGGGCGCCAGGCGGCTTCGTTGTTTGATGTGTTTTTGGTTACTTTCCATCAGGTAGGCATGGAAAAATTCGCCTGTCATCCCGGGATCATAATAATGAATGTACTGGGCAACCAGAACCAAATTGCGAATCTCTGCCGTGAAAAATTCCGGTTTGATGTTCTTTACGCCTGCATTCGATAGTTGTTTCATATAATCACGGATAACATCTTCTTTCAGATAAGGAATAAGAAGAGGCTGGCAAAGTACGGATTCCGCCCAAATCCCGGCATTGCGGCACTCCTGCAACACTTCAAGCCGTTCCTTTATTCCCGCCACGTTCGGTTCGAGAATATTCCGGAGGCAGGAAGGCATAATACCGATACTTCCGTTAATCTGTACTTTGGAAACCAGCTCTTTCAATAGATCGAATACCGTTGTTCCGTCGTGTTTTACCTTCAAGTGCTGCATTCCGGCTTTTGTCGCAATAAAGAGGCGGACGCCCGAATCCGGATATTTTTCATAATGCGCGATGAAGGTTTTCAGGATGTTGTGAGCCAAGCCGTTAAAAAGATGTGTCTCCGAGAACGCTTCCGTCTTGGGAGAAAAATAATAAAACAGATTTCTGTCCTTATTGCGTTCAAGGGAGCGCGCCACCTTTTCGGGATAATTCGTGTAGACATGAATGTTTCGCAAATGCGTGCCGTCGGTAACTAAGCAATATTGGCATCCGGCTATACAGGAACCGGATGAGGGAGAAATTTCCAATACATTCGCCGGGCATATCCCGGTGTAGTTATGCACTTCCA
>JAITVG010000235.1 GCA_031285925.1 Tannerellaceae bacterium | reverse complement strand
AGAGTAGTCAGAGTAGTTAAAGTAGTCAGAGTAGTCAGAGTAGACAGAGTAGTTAAAGTAGTCAGAGTAGTCAGAGTAGTCAGAGGAGTCAAAGTAGTAGTAGTGAACGCAGAGGACGCAGATGGCGCAGAAGAACGCAGAAATAATTATTAATCTGCGCCGGTCTGCGTTTTCTGCGTCCTCTGCGTTCACTACTGCTTTGACTACTTTAACTACTCTGACTACTTTAACTACTCTGACTACTCTGACTACTCTGACTACTCTGACTACTCTGACTACTTTAACTACTCTGACTACTTTAACTACTCTGACTACTCTGACTACTCTGACTACTTTAACTACTCTGACTACTTTAACTACTCTGACTACTCTAACTACTTTTCCAATCCGGCTGTTTTCGAGGCCGTGTTGTATACTCCAAGAATGCCGTAGCCGCCGGCGATGTTGGTGTATATCTTGACAGGCTCCGAGAAATTGTTCTCGGCCATCGCCAGTTCCAGCGAGCGCAGGTATTTGAAGTAGTTCTCCGACAGCGTTTGTATTTCGACCGTCACGTTGCGTTCGACGACCGTTGCCGGAACATAGTCACCGAAACCGTTGCCGGGATTAATAATCCGGTCGATTTGGGCATAGACATCGAGCGTGTATTCCTTACCGTCGAAAAGCTCGTCCGAAAAGATGCGGAAGGTATGTGCGTCATCTTCGTCGCCCGAAAGCACGCCGCCGCCGAGATTGCTGAACAGGATTTCCCGATCGATGAAAACGTCGTGGGTATGCGTGTAGTCGTATTCATAAGCTTCGTGCCACTCATCGGCATCGACGTGCACTTTGGTGTAGGTGCGGATCACAATGCGGTAGCGGTTCTTTTCTCCGGGCTTGTCGGCAAGCGTGACGAGTGTACGCAGATACGACCGGCCGTCTTTCTCGCCCGTAAACCATTCCGTTTTCAGCTCTTTGATCTCGGCGGGATGCGGAACCACATCCATACCGGACACCTTTCCGTGCAGGGGCGATTCTCCCGACAGTTCAATTTTGTCGCCGGCTGAGAGTTTGGCGGGGAAATAGCAGTAGAGGTTTTTGCTATCCGAATCATATTCCACCGGCGCCTCGACACCATTGATATGAGCTCTGAACGCGGCATCTACCACCTTTTCCGGTTTTTTATTCCCGAACAGGAAGACGCTTTCCGTCACTTCCATGTAATGCGTTTCGTCGCCGGCGCACACAATGGAGTTTACAATCATTTTGGGATCCGGAGCGACTCCGTCGAAGTCTACATCCCTTTCGCAGGCCGACAGCACAACGGCTGCGCAAAATAGCAATAGGTATTTTATCTGTTTCATGGCATTAAAAATTATAGGTGTATGATACGGAAGGCAGGATGGGGAACATCACCATCTTTTTGAGTTTGACCGTGCCGTCTGCTTCTCCCTGAACATACAGTTTGAAGGCATTCATACGGTTGTATACATTATATATACTGAAGTTCCACACGCCATACCTTTGCGGGTTGCGTTCCTTGCGCGGATAGAAATTCATTCCCACATCGAGCCTGTGATGGGCGGGCATACGGTAGTTGTTCCGGTGGTCGAGCTGATACAAATCACCGTAGCCACGGCCGGTTGTTATGTTGGCAATGTCTATGCTCATCAATGGCAGGCTCATCATGTCGCCCGAGGCGAATGTCCAGCTTGCCGTCAGGTCGATCTTTTTGTTGGGCTTGTGTGTTACCGTGGCGTTTACGCTGTGGCGACGGTCGAATTTCGCAGGAAACCACTCGCCGTAGTTGATCTCCGCGAATCGCCGTTCGCTTTTCGACCAGGCGTACGACAGTGTTCCGGTGGTCGCCCCCACGTGTCTTTCCAGCGCTATCTCCACTCCGTATGAGCGGCCGATCCCCGCTTCCACCTTATCTTCCCATCCGCTCGACGAACCGGCGAAGGAGGCTCCGTCCGTGTATTCGATAAGGTTGTTCATATCCTTATAGTAGCCATCTATCGAGAGGTCGAACAGTTTCGGAAAGGCGACGTAGAGGCCGAGCGAATACTGTGTCGAGTTCATCGGCGCGATCCTGTCGGTGGCAGGCACCCACAGGTCGGTCTGAAACAGCAGTGAGTTGTTCGACAACAGATGGATGTATTGCTGCATCTGCGTATATCCCGCCTTTACCGATACGCGGTCGGAGAACATGTACCTCGCCGACAGGCGCGGATCGACGCCCGCATAGGTTTTGCCGCGCACGCTGAACATCGAGAACCGCACGCCGCCATTCACTTTCAGTTGCCGCACGACCTCCCACTCGTCTTCCACGTAGGCGGATAATTCACCGGCCGGCACCTTGCCGTTATTAATATTCACCGCACCGCTGCCGGACAGGCTCTGCACTTCGGGGCGGAAATTGTGGTAGACATACTGCACACCGGAACGCACGTAATGCGCCGGAGCCGGGATATATTCAAATTCGAGCGTACCGGTGTAGTCGCTGATACCCGAATCGTAGCCTATGCGGTTGCTGACCTGTTCCTGCTTCCCTTCGTCGTTCGGCGCGGTGTAGGAATTTTCGATGGATGTGTTGTAGCGATAACCGTTGTAGGAGAGGTTGGCATTCATGAACAGGTTGCCGGAGAGCGAGCTGTTGAGGCGTGCCGCGACTATCGTGTTGCCCCACCGCCAGCTTTGTTCCGAAGTGGAGTTGTGCTCGGCCACCTGTCCGGGATAGACGGTAATGTTCTGTTCGGTATTCTTCAACTTGTCGTGTCCGTTGTACGCCGTGAGGTAGAGCGACGTGCGGTCGCTGATTTTGTGGTGTAGTTTGGCGTTAATATCGTAGAAATAGACGGTCGTTACCGTGCTTTCCGACTTTTGCAGGCTGCTCATGAAAGTATCGGCCCACGAACGGCGCCCCGACAGTGTGAACGAGGTACGGTCTTTTAGTATCGGCCCTTCGATATTGAATTTCGCAGCAAGCAGCCCCAACGTGGCCGAACCGCCGAAGCGTTCCTTGTTGCCGTCTTTGGTGTTGGCGTCGATCACCGACGACAGCCTGCCGCCGAACCGTGCAGGAAAGCCCGATTTGTAGAGGGTAACGTTCTTCAGGGCATCGGTATTGAACACCGACATAAAGCCAAACAGGTGGTTGGCGTTATAGATGGGATTGCCATCCAACAGTATGAGGTTCTGATCGGGAGTTCCGCCCCGCACGGAGAGGTCGGCTTTTCCTTCGGTGCTGCTTTGCACGCCCGGAATGTACTGCAACGATTTCATCAGATCGTTCTCACCCATCAAGGCAGGTTTGTTGCGTATGGTACTGACCGGTACGAATATCTGTCCCGGCCTAGCGCTTTTTATGTTGTTGTCGCCGGCGGATACCACGACTTCCGCCAACTCCGAAACGAAAGGATCCAATGCTATATTAATAACGGTGTCGCGCATGTGTTCAAATGCCGCCTCTGCCGCGTCATACCCAAGATACGACCAGTTCAGCAACACCTCCCCCTTCGGCAGGGTCAAACTGTAAAAGCCGTAGGTGTTGGCCGAAGTTCCCCTGTTTTGCCGACGCTCGGCTACCGTTGCCCCTATCAGTACCTCGCCTGTCGTTGCGTCCGTAATGCGCCCGCTGACCGTAAAGCTCTGCCTTTCGGATGTTGCCTGCCCGCGCTGTTGGTCTTTGAGTTGCAGTACAATATGGTAGCCGTTGAGCTTCCATGTCAGATTCGTTGGCTTCAAAATCTCGTTCATTACCTGATCGAGTGTCACTCCGCCGGGCGGCAAGTGGATTGTTTTCCCTGTGTCGATATCCGATTGGCTGTAAGCAATGCTGTATCCGGCCAGGCTTTCAATCTTCCTGAAAGCATCCGCAACGGTTATCTCTCCGGCTCCGATGTCGATGCGTTTATCCTGCGCCGAAGCCCTGTGTGTGCATCCCATAAAAGCGATACACAAAATAAAAATAATACGTTTACTCATTTCACTTGATATTATATTACGTATGTTTTTCATAGTCCATACGCATATAATACACCTGTCCCAACGAAAACTCAGTGGCGGCAGGTTATTTTGTGTAAAAATACTTTACCCATGCCGTGTAAGTATCCTGTGCCGAAAGGCAAGTATCGAGCAAATAACCTCTTGTGTTTCCAAATTCGCGCAAACCGCGTATGTAAAACTGCTTGTGGTCATTGTCTATAATAAACGGAATAATGTCGTTTCGCAAACATTCGCGGAACATAATGAGGCGTCCGACCCTGCCGTTGCCATCCTGGAAAGGATGTATTTTCTCGAAACGGTAATGATATTCAACGATATTTTCAAATGCAATTTCATGTATTGAATCATACCGCTCGTTGAGTTTATTCATTTCGATTTCTACATTTTGCGGCAAAACGGTTTGCATACCGCCAACTTCATTGGCAAGTCGTTTCCAATCGCCAACAGCAAACCATGAGTTTTGAGCATCGGATGTGCCTGTTTTTAAAATACGGTGAAATTCTTTG
The DNA here is from genome assembly GCA_031285925.1 of Tannerellaceae bacterium. Classification (GTDB taxonomy): domain Bacteria; phylum Bacteroidota; class Bacteroidia; order Bacteroidales; family Tannerellaceae; genus QVMG01. The sequence continues at coordinate 11,288 of JAITVG010000235.1, read as the reverse complement.
ACTATCTCATTTGAAAACGGAGAGTCGAGTGTATCAAGCAGGAAATCGAAAGCCACAAAGTGATTGGATGTTTCGATTATATCATCCACAGGCACGGCTTCCTCTTCCTTGAAACCGATTGTACGAGTTTCAAAAATGTAACGAGTTTGCTCCTCTGTCAATCTACTGCCTTCCATTCGATTGGAATTGTAGGCAAGATTGACCTGCGTTTTGTGATATAAACCACCTTTGCGCTTTGCCTGCTTTTCGTCTTTCAGATATGTCGATAATTTATCCATCTCTCTTATTCGCTTGTTCTGTTATTTCGGTATAAATCTACATTCGGTAATAATCTACTCCGCATACATTTCCTCGATCTGCTCTGCATATTTCTCCAGAATAACCGGACGGCGGAGCTTTAAGGTATCGGTCAGTTCACGGGTTTCCATAGTGAAAGGTTGGGTGAGGAGTATGAATTTCTTGATCTTTTCAAAGGACGCTAGGTCTTTTTGATGCCCTTCCAAACGGGATTCGTAGAGGCGGAGAACTTCCGGATGTTTCACCAGATCTTCGTGTATGTCGAAAGAAATACCTTTTGTGCGGGCAAATTCTTCGAGCGCGGCAAAGTCGGGAACAATCAAGGCGCCTACAAACTTTCGCCGATCGCCGATAACTGCAACCTGAGCGATATATTTGTCGCTGCCGACCACCCCTTCGATTGCCTGCGGAGCGATGTATTTACCGTTCGACGTTTTGTAGAGGTCTTTGATCCTTTCCTTAAAGTAGAGGACATTCCCTTCCAAACGCCCGGCATCCCCTGTTCGGAAATACCCGTCTTCGGTGAAGGACTTCCGGTTTTCCTCCGGCTTCTTGTAATAACCTTCGGTCACCGTGATGCCTTTGACAAGTATCTCGTCGTTGGATTCATCTATGCGAACACTCACTCCGGGCATTACTTCGCCGATGGAGCCTACCACAAACCCCTGCACCGGGCAGAAGGAAACCGTAGCCGTCGTTTCACTCAACCCGTACCCATACACGATAGGTATATTGACCGAGTTCAGAAAAACGTTTATAAAATCAGCCAAAGGCGCTCCTGCGGTAGGGAAAAGCCTGCCTCTGTCTACTCCCAATACTTTTTTCAGCAGATGGAATATGGTCTTATCATAAAACAGGAACTTCAGGCGAAGGCCCAAAGGCGGATTCTTCCCTTTATTCCTGTATTCCAGGTTGTAGCTGTATCCCACATCTGCCGCATTCATAGCCATCTTCCGCAAAATGCCCGGGAAATTGGAAATCTTTTCATGTACGCCGACATATACTTTCTCCCAAAAACGCGGAACATTGCACATCATCGTGGGGCGTACCTCAGGCAATGTTTGTTGGATCATTTTCGGATCGCGGTTTATCGCCACCGTCGCCCCTTTCGAGAGGCAAAAGTAAGTCCACGCCTTTTCAAAAATATGGGTAAGAGGCAGAAAGCACATCGAAACATCCCTGTCCGTCACCATCGGCAGGCGGATACTGTGAATACGCATGGCTTCCTGAAAATTGGAATGGCGCAGTATCACCCCTTTAGGTTCTCCTGTCGTGCCCGACGTATATATAATGAGCGCAAGGTCTTCCGCCGCCGCCTTGTTACGGCGGATCTTTACGGTGGATTCCGCAAGCGCGTTGTCGCCCAACTTCAGGAAATCATCGAAGAGCATGGATGTTTTGTCTTCCGGGTTTAATATGACATTCGAATCGAACACGATGATCCGTTTAAGTACCGCGGACTCTTTCTGCACAATGAAAGCATTGTTGTACTGCAACTGTTCGCCCACGAACAGCGTTTCAACCGAGGCATCATTGATAATGTAATCAATCTGCGCCGGCGAACTTGTGGCATACATGGGAACGGATACCGCCCGGTTGGCGTATCCTGCGAAATCCGCGTACAGGCATTGAGGCATATTCTGGGAATAGATACCTATCGTGTGGTGTTCTTCTATCCCGAATGCGGCCATGGCCTTGGCCGTTTGCATGATCAGGTCTGAAAATTCTTTCCAGGAAATCTTCAGCCACTTCCCGGTTGCATCGTTACGATACTTGAGCGCCGTGCGCGAACCATACTTGTCTGCCTGGCGATGGATCAATTCGGCATAATGATAGTTTGTCATAATATTTCTCAATTTTGTATAGGGTACTACAAAGGTAACTATTGATATGGAAAATATTTCACTTATTTTACTTGTCGCCTCAATTTAATATTCCTTTCGACCGGCGAAATTTTATTTTGAGGTGCTAAGCGTAAGCAAAGCGAGCGCAGCGAGCTGATTTGATCAGTATGAATAATACAGGTTAAATATGCAAAAAAATCAGGATTATTTCTTCTCATGCGGTTGTTATTTTATTCTCTCGCGACGGGAAAATGGGGAGAGTTTGCCCCAAACGGATGAAAAATACCCAATACGCACGCGCACAACGTATTAACCGGTTGTTAAAAAGTGTTTCTATATATAGTACGCACTCGTAGTACCTATACAACGGCGCCGTACTATAGGTAGTATGAAGAAATACTACCGATACTAATTTTTACACTATCGGTGAATATTTTCGAGTGCTTGAGGTGTAGTAATTTCATCTTCTACATAAAGAGTTTCAAAGCAATCCGGGCACATGCTTCCGCATCGGCCAGCGCGTGATGATGACGTCTCGACAGGTCGTAGCCGCAATGAGCGGCAACCGTCGGCAGTTTGTGATTGGGCAGTTGTTTCAGTTGTTTTCTTGCCGCCTGCAGGGTGCAATGAAACAGGTAGTCGGGATAGTCCATCCGGTAAGTTCGAAACACGGCTTTCAGGCAACCTTCATCGAAGGCTTTATTATGTGCCACCAAAGGTAAACCCTCGATAAGCGGCTCCACTTCCTCCCACACAAAAGGAAAAACAGAAGCATTCTCCGTATCTTCCGGCCGTATGCCGTGCACCATGATATTCCGGTAATGGTAATAATCGGGTTCGGGTTTGATCAGACTATAATATGTACCGGAAATGTCACCTTCGCGAACAATCACAAGCCCAACGCTGCAAATACTGGAGCGTTCCCCGTTTGCCGTTTCAAAATCAATGGCAGCAAAATCCTTCATGCGGAAATAAATAAAAGTTCAATGCAAATATATATGAATTTTTCATGCGAAACATGAATGTCTCGCGCACGCGTACATTAAATGTACAGGGGGGGGATTTGTTAAAAAGGTGTCAATAATACGCTTTATCATATAAATTAAGCCACTTTTAAGATTTTGCATATTTTTATTGACTACTTTTGATTTCCGAAACAGGGTGCCCTGCCCGCTGTCTGCAAGCCACGGTTGCGGAAGATCGGCAAACGGCACAGGAAACAGGTTACATTAACAGTTTGTATATAACAGCGCTTTAATCAGTATGGAACAATATAAACTACATGAATTCCCCGAATGTCTGCGATACGACCATTCATTGACACGTCAAGTCCAGATACGCAATGAAATTAAGGGGAAAACAAACCGAGAAAATTTAAAAAGCCACGTCATTTGTGTCTTTATGAAAGGTTCTATCCGCATGGTTTTTCCCAACGGATCCACATATAAACTGTACGAGGGGAAAATGATTTTTGTGCCGACGGGAAGTATATTCTCCTGGACAACGCTGGAAGATACCCAACTTTTGGTATACCGCCTGTTGAACCCGTCGCACAAGTTGTGCGACAATTTCCCTGTCGAAAGGCTATATTTCAATGATTCGGATCATCCGGATGACGAACAAATACAACTCGAAGGCGGAATACCGGAAGACTGTTTCAGCACATTGGATATTCATCCCCGTCTGTGGCAACGGCTGGAATGTACGCGCGACACGATTGCCGACGGCGTGAGGTGCAAAAAGTATTTTGAAATGGAAGTAGAGGAGTTGTTCCTTATGATCCGCCTGTATTATTGCAGGGAGGATATATATCGATTCCTGCACTTCATCATAACGGGGAATATGCTTTTCAGCGAATACGTACGGTTGCGGTGGAAGAACTATCACACGGTGAGCGAGCTGGCCTGGTCTATGCACCTGACACCGAAATATTTTACCCGGAAATTTAAGCTATACTTCGGCCAACTGCCCCATCAATGGATGGCAAACAATCGTGCGCAAATTATTTTCGGCGAATTAACGACGACGAACAAGTCGTTGAAACAGATCGCTACGGAGAATGGCTTCAGAACATTCCAGCATTTGGCGGCATTTACAAAAAAGATGTTCGGCAAGACGCCGACCGAAATACGTTCCGCAAACAGCGTCTAAAAAAAAAATGCCATACATTTTAAACCTTTTCCTCAAATGCATGTCTTAGTGTTGTAAGCATTTCATAATGCAAGTTGAGAAAAGTTTTTAAGGCTAAGATTAACAACTTTATGAGTAACAAAGGAAAGCGACCTCAGTGATTGAGGCCGCTTTTCGGCTTTAATACCACTCCCATACTTCTTTTGCCGTCCATCTTGGTGATTAGCGGCTTTTCAAAACGGACATGACGCAGATAGTCCGATTCAAACACGGCAGGTTGTTCGTTGAGGAAGGCTTCGTCAAACCATCCGTCGTGCTTAAAGGGATTGATCGTGAAGTAACCTATACCGAAAGAAGTCAGGTTCTGGAAGAAATGCGTTCCCTGGCTCGGGTCGATCCGGTAGTTTTCCAGTCCGCATTCCACGATCACGCGGGCATTGCTTATATGCGGCCACTTGACCGGTATGCCCAACCAATGGTCGCTGCTCCCCCATCGTCCGGGGCCTACGAGGACATAACCTTTCCCTTCGTCCGTAAATTGCCGGTTTACCTTCTCTATTTCATACGCGATCAATTGGTTGTTGGAAGAATTGAAAGCGCTTGTCTTTACATATATAATATCGTACAGGTCGGAAACAATGCCATGCCCAAGCACGCTGGTTGATGTAATAACCGCTTCTTCTTCCGTCACCTGAACGAGGTCTTCCTCCATAACTTCCTTATTATCCACGATCGGACGGATCTGCAACAGATAGAACGTCGCCTTCGTATGATCGTCGGGATGGATATTCACGGCAAATTCTATTTCGATCGGGCGTCCCATCTCCGCCTGCCCTATGTGAAGTATTTTATCCAGCATCTCCGCCAGAGGAAAAACATCGTGTTGGAGGATGTTCACAAAAGAAAGAATCTTCCGTCCTCCGGGGTAATATCCGTCACGTATGATCTGGTCGGACGGATCGTAAGTGGACACGATGTATCGAAGAGCGCCGTCGTTGTCGGCATCCTTTAAAGAGAGGCGCAAAAGGTTGAAGGCATCGTCTACGGCAAATGTTTCGGCCATGTTTTGAAGATCGAGTGCATAAAAGCGCGTTTGCGTTTCGCGGAGAGCATACTCCATGCTGCTCATCTGCAAAATATTATGCGGATGGCGGGGAGAGAAACGCAGCGTTTGTCCTCCGTCTACAATATATTTTCCCAAGCCCAAAGCGATGCTCACTGTTCCATCCTCTGCTTTTTCATTACCGATCGGATAAAAATTAAGCGATCGCCCGACGCCGGATATGGTAGGATAAAAATGATTGTTATATTGCGACCCTACCACTTCTTGCAGAACGATTGCCATTTTCTCTTGATCAATCAGGTTGGACGTGGCCGTCATATACGCCTTGCTGTCCTTGTAGAATACGGAAGCATATACTGCTTTGATCGCGTCGCTAACGATGCGGAGCATCTCGTGTTTGTCTTTGATTTTGGGCACCATATAAGTGGAATAGATACCGGCAAACGGCTGATAGTGCGAATCTTCCAGCAAACTGGAAGAGCGTACGGCAACAGGCCCTTTCACCACATCGAAGAAAGCCGCCAAATCCCCTATCAGTTCCACAGGCATATCGGCGCGCAGGAAGTATTTCAGGATCACTTCATCTTCTTCGTCCGACAAAGCCAGCGGGTAGAGGTCGTTTGCATCCATAAAAGCGTCGAAGATGTCGGTACATATCACTACCGTCTTCGGAATGGTTACCGCAAAATTATCCGTTTCCAGATCGGGATAACGCTTCACCATCGCTCCGGTAAAAGCCAATCCTCTCCCTTTTCCTCCCAGCGAACCGTTACCTATGCGGGCGAAGTTGCTGTATTCGTCGAAGCGTTCCTTTTGATACACGGCCACTACGCCGGAGTTTTTCATTCGTCGGTATTGCACGATCAGGTCGAATATCAACTGCCGGGCTTCATTCATATCCTTATAATCGCTCACGTCCACGTTGCGCAAAACTTCCGCCGGCGGGAACATGGCGCGGGAATAAAAGAAACGGGAAAAATGATTGCGCGAAAGATGATAGATCAGCGAATCCTCGGGGATATCGAATATCTTCCTTTGCAGGTCTTTCAGGTTTTTGATCCGCATGATTTCTTCTTTCGTCTGCGGATTAAGGATCACAAAATCGCCGAAACCGAAATGCCTCATGATTGTTTTGCGCAAGTCCTGCGGATAGCTTTTCGAGTTTTTATCGATAAAGGAACTGTGCAACTCCTGTGCGTATACCCAATTGGACGATTCGGAGGATTCAAGGATAAACGGAATGATCAGTCCCGACTTTCGCACGTATTGCCCGAATTTATATCCCGCATACTGATCGTTCACTCCGTTATTGTAAAAAGTCATATCGGAAATGATCCCGAGCATGTAATCGCGATACCGGTCGAAGATGCGTACAGCTTCTTCGTAGGTACGGGCAAGTTTGATCTTCGGACGCCCCCGCATACGGAGTGTTCTTTGATGATCATTCAACGCCTCTTTGGAAAACTCCTGGCTTTGCTTCAAAACAAACCGATAAAGGTGGGGAAGTGCGGAAGAATAAAAACGGACGGAATCCTCCACCAGAAGAATGATCTGAACGCCGACACTTTCCGTATCATCCGGTGCATTCATTTTGTCTTCTATCAGTTTGACAATGGCCATCAGCAATTCAGCGTTTCCAAGCCAGCTGAAGATATAGTCGATCGCCTCCATGTCTTCGCCGGCAATACGTTTGGTCACTTCCTTTGAAAAAGGAGTAAGCACAACGATGGGAATGGAAGGATAGCGGTGTTTGATCTCTTTCGCCGCGGCAAATATATCCCTGTCGTCCATATTGGGCATACAGATGATCAGCTCGAAATTACGGCTTTCCAGTTCCTTTAAGGCCTCCTCTTCCGTGGTTACCTGCGTAAACCGGGGGGGATAGCGCAAACTCAAGGAAGTATATTCATTGAATATCTGTTCGTCTACCCGCCCGTCGTCTTCCAGCATAAAGGCATCATACTTTGTCGCGATAAGCAATATATTATATATACGCTTATTCATCAGATTGGCAAAAGACGTGTCGCGAAACACAAGGCTCTTGAAATCGGGAATCCCACTCATAACATCGCTTTTTTACAATTATACCGGCCAAATGTAAGAAATTGTTTTGACTTTATCCGCCGAAATATGAATTTGAGGTGACAATCCCGATTCCGACAATAAAGCGAGCGTAGCGAGTAGCTTGAAAAGCCGGATTTTCATAACCGCAGGCGAGCGCAGCGTTGCCTGCGGTGGTACGAAGCACAAAACCTCTGCCCCGAAGCGGGCAGAACAAAATAGAATAAAAGTTCTGCCTTTGCAGGCAGCGAATCGGTGTTTGGTAACCACCGCAGGCAACGCTTCGCTCGCCTGCGGTTATGAAAATTATGCCCTCCGGGCTTCTCACTAATTTAGTATGAATAATTCAAGTTAAGAGCCTGTTTAATTTTCTTGTATTAAACAGGCTCTTCGTTATTTATTGTATTGTTACTGTTGTTCCGGAGTTGGATTCATAAACGTTTCTATTGAACATTCAGAGTAGATCCTAAACGAACATCAAACGTGCCATTGACTGAAACGTGGCCGGAAGCACTCAGCGTCAAGGCTGCGCCGTTTTGTACTGTTACATTCTGTACATTTATATCGCTGCAAGTTGTAACAGTAGTGTGGGAGGTTACAGTGCGGTTAAGGAAGTTGACAGGTGGCGTTGTTGCTGCACATACCGCCAAAACTGCAGCGTAGGCATTGACACGACCTGTTCCAAGTAATCCCGGAAATAAATGTGCATCGGCAATAGGGTCTGTTGTTGATTTAATAATATTTTCAATTTCTGCAGGCGAAAGATTACTATCCATAGAACGTAGTAATGCTACAACTCCGGCAACCTGAGGTGCAGCAAAAGATGTTCCATTCACTGTGCTGTATGTATCTCCTGCTACACAAGCTGCAACATTTTTAGACAATGCGCACACATCAACCCATTGGTTTTGAGCATGATTTGTTCCTGCATGTTGATTATTTGCCCAAACTCCACTAACATTTATTACTCCCGGAAAGTCGGCATATCTACGATGGCTTGTTGAATTAGGATCATTCCCTGCTGCAACAATAAGGACAACTCCATTATTAGTCATTTCCCGTACAGCCAACGTATTTGGGAATGAACCTATTCCTGTCCAACTCACATTTATAATCTTGATATCATCTTGATAAGCCTGCCATATAGTATTCCACAAAGTGCTTCCACTTCCATTCGTATAATAACCTTTCACTCTCGTGTTGTAGCCTATTCCTGCAATACCTTTATTATTATTAGTTCCTGTGGCTACGCAACTCGATACAGAAGTGCCATGATCTAGAGGATCACTCCGAGTACCGACTGTGCCGGCAAATGTGTTTTGCAAATCTTCGTGAGTAGTTTCAAATTCTGTATCAATTACACCAACAATAATATCCGGACTTCCGGTAGTTATTGTCCACGCACATTGAGCATTAAGTAAATTAAGAGCATCATTGTTTATTTGATTATTCACAATCCATGTGTCATTTATCCCCACAGGATTATTGCAAGCCGGTAACTTTCCACTTTAAATTCCTTGAATATTTGGTTTAAAATTTCATCGTTCGACATTCCATTTACCTGCTGATTAGGCATTGTTCTCTCACTTGAAGGAGAAACATAAAAATAATAATTCTGGGAAAATAAATTTGCGGACACCAGAATTTGCGTTGCAATCAAAAATAATTTAATTATTTTCATGGTCGTTATAATTTATTGTAGAGAAAATAAGATTTATCATTAAAATAGAGTATCAGTTTTGTATTATTTTCCTGCAAGGAAAAACTAAATACATTCTCAAGGTCTCTTACATATAACTCCGCATCAAAATCCAGTTCATCTAATGCAGGTAAAAAGTACATGGAAATATTGATAGCGTTTGTTGCATAGTCAATATTACATTCTCCGGAAAGGTTTCGAGTAGTTGAAAAACCTGAAAAAGTGCTGTTCGTGTCAAACGTAAGCGTAAAACATTCCTCGCAGTCTTTCGGCTCAAGCACTTTCAGGGTGCCTGTCCTATCATCTGCAATACCTTCCAGTTTCCATTTGGTACCTTTCAATGTTTCAAGTTTGATGTCTTTTTCTTCCTTTGTTTTTTCGCAGCCACAAAATAAAAGGGCAACGGAAAACAAAAGGCACAGTCTGATACTTTCTTTCATATCTTCTTCCTCCTAATTCGTTAAAATCAATTATTATCTCTTATGGATAAGTAAATTACCGAGTAACATACTTCTTGAGCGTATCCGCTTTCCGGCCATCTACGATTAATGTATATATAAAGGTGCCAAAACCGGTTTCAGAGTTGTGGATATTCGCAACATCAGCGGCGGTATCCAGTTTGATTTCTTTTACTATTTTCCCCGTAATATCGAAAATATGCAGACCGGCTTGTGTGCAATCGGCAGGTAAACTGTATTTGACTGATGCACCGTCGGCATTGAACAATTTGCCGCTGCCGTCGATATTAATTTCCTCGTTGGAAGTAACTGAAGAACGCAGGCCTTTCGTTTCTACTCCCAATTTATCCGACAGGTATTTGATTTGCTCGTCCTGTTCCGCGATCGTATTTTGCATCTCTTTGAGACTTTCCACAATAAGGGGGATAAAGCCGATGTAGTCGATAGACATCACGCCGTTTTCATCCGTCTGAACCAGTTCGGGCAATACTTTATCTGTATATCCTGTGCCAGGAATCCGATACGTTTCCTGTTAGCTTCCGCCGCTTCTTTACTGTCGATTTCAGCCTGAAGCTGTTTGTCGCGGCTCATCTTTCCGGCGGTTTCGGCACTTGAGGCAAAATCGGAAGCTGCTGTATTTACCGTATTGTCAATGCCGGCTTGCGAGGTGGCAACCGTTGCATCGGAAACGAATTTCGATTCATCCTGCTTGCGTGCTTCTTTGATTGCGGACAGGCTGTAAGTGTAGGATACCCCGTTTACCAGGCTGAGCATATTCAAAGGATTCTGAAGCGGTTTTATATTTTCTTTCAGACGGGCATCCGAAGATATATTTATTCCGTTTACACGCAGATTGGTGTTGAACACGAAATTGCTGTTGACCGAAGGGTTATAGTAGGCTACCACGTTCGTGGCATTGCCGGTTGAGGTCAGATAAATTCCCAGTTTTCCGTGCAGCCATAACTGATCGGTATCGGTAGTTCCGTATTCGCCGGCAAAGACATTCCAACCCAAATGGTCATAACGGCCAAAATCACCGAATGACAATTTGGATCCCGTACGCATCGTACCGGTATTTCCATAGATTTGCATGGATGTGGCATTGTATGGATCATCTCCGGTTACCACCGAGCCTACCTGTACACGGCCGTTTTGTAAAACTTTCAACTGGGCGTTCATAGACAGATTGACACAAATGAGTAAAATGAATGAAAAAAATGTTTTTAGTTTCATGGTGAATGATGTTTTTAATGGACTTCTGAGATTAATTTTTACATTATTGATTTTTACAAAAGAACTGAAGCCCGGTAGCCCTCCGAAAAATCTATCGGACTTGTGTATTTTATTCTCACAAGTACCTGTCAGCCAACAACACGAGCGCTCATTGTTTTTAGCTGCGGTAAAATTATATACAAAATTCTTTGGTAGTGCAAAAATTACAACTACATTGTATGGACATGAATATGGATAAAAACTGACTGAAAATTAGATAATTGAGGAAAATGCAAAGAAAAAATATCACTACATTTCATTCAAGCATATAAATCCAGGCATTCAAAGAGGGGTATTTTTCCCATATACCGGGCTGTTCGGTCTCTATTTTTTCCCAGATGCGGTGCTTGCGTATGCTAACAGATGCTGCCGCTATGCCGGTAATGATTGCGATATTGGAAATAGAGAAGCGCAGCTTTATCAGGCAGCATGTCAGTAACTCATTGAAAGTCAGTTTTAGCGAC
>JAITVG010000207.1 GCA_031285925.1 Tannerellaceae bacterium | reverse complement strand
GTTTCTGTCGTTATCTTCAGCGGCATAAGATTGAGTACAACAATTCTAAGCGGACGAATATCCTGCGTGGCAGCCCTGAGCGAGTCGATCACGAATATATGTTCCTCTTTCAGTAATTCGATTGCCGGCAGATTTTCCTGTACGTTTAATGGCATGGCTGTATGCGTTTTTTTATTCTCCGGCAAAGATATACAATAAACCGGCGAAATATTAAATTGAGGTGTTCTTAACGTCCTCCTTCGGGGGATTTAGGGGGCTTTAGTTACAATTTGTAACCACTACCTTTGTTTTTTATCCCTAAAATACGGCCGTATTTTCGTCCGAAAGAAAAAAAAATTGCGCGGAGGCCATTCTAAAGCAGTCAAAAACGGCGTAACGCAATCAGATACAAGTTATTAATGAGGAAATTTACGTTCGGAAAATTCCGCGTTTTAGAAAAAAAAGGAAGCGTAGAATGGGAAATCCAACCGGATCGGCCGATATTTTTTTCTCTGATGCAGGCAAGAAAGACTCTGTGTTAAACACGGCCGAAAAGTTGTTTAACACGGCTGCGATCCGTGTGCACTCCGATACCCTTTGCTGTTTAACAGTGGGAGTATGTGCGTTAAACAACGGATTCATGCTGTTTAACAGCCTCGCAACATCCGAAGTTGTGCTTTTTCCCGCTTTTCGTTTTTTTTAAGCGCAAAAAATGTAGAAAACAGAGTGAAAATGCTTCTTTTTCGCTCTTTTTTCGCCGGCTTTTCATTTTTTACTCCGTGAAAAAGAGATTCAACACAGAGGCACGGAGGCACGGAGTTTTTTTACTTTCCTTATTATCAACATGATAAAAACTCCGTGGCTCTGTGCCTCTAAGTTACAAATTGTAAGCAGGCAGGGAAAAAGCGGGAAAGAGGCCGTCATTCATGCTGTTGTTTTAGTTAAAATTTCCGGCCGGAACCGGTAAATTGTCCGGACAGGTGAAAAATTGTAAGCCGGAGTATATCTATTTTTTTCGTACTACCTGTGAGATTTTTTGTAGTTTTGCGAAGATATTAATACACAAACACGATGACATACTGGCAAAAAGAGATCGAGACCATGAGTCGCGACAGCCTGGAGAAATTACAAATCAAACGGTTAAGGGAAACGATCACACTGGCTAACAATGCCCCTTTCTACAATAATATATTCCGGAAGAACGCGATCACGGCTGATAGCGTCCGCTCGTTGGACGACTTGAAGAAGCTGCCGTTTACCACAAAAGAGGACTTGCGCAACAATTATCCTTTCGGGCTGGCCGCCATCCCGTTGCAAAAGTGTGTACGCCTGCATTCTTCAAGCGGAACGACGGGGAATCCCACCGTTGTGCTCCATTCGGCCAAAGATCTGGATGAATGGGCGAACCAGGTTGCCCGCTGCATGTATATGGTGGGATTGCGCGATACGGATATTTTCCAGAACACTTCCGGATACGGGATGTTTACCGGAGGGCTTGGCTTCCAGTACGGCGCGGAGAAACTCGGTGCGCTGACCGTGCCCGCGGCAGCGGGAAATACCAGAAGGCAGATTAAGTTCATTACCGACTTCGGTACCACCTGTCTTCATATCATTCCGAGTTATGCCACCCGTCTGGCGGAAGTGATGTACGAGATCGGTATGGAGCCGAAAAAGGATACCCGACTGAAAACAATCTGCATCGGGGCGGAGCCTCATTCGGAAGAACAGCGCCGCCGCATCGAGCAGTTGCTGGGGGTAAAAGCCTATAACTGCTTCGGAATGTCGGAGATGAACGGCCCCGGAGTGGCTTTTGAATGTACGGAACAGAACGGGCTGCATATCTGGGAAGATTACGTGATCGTAGAGATTGTCGATCCCGATACCCTGGAGCCGGTTGCCGACGGAGAAACGGGCGAGCTGGTATTGACCACGATCAACCGCGAAGCCATGCCGCTGATACGCTACCGTACGCGCGACCTTACCCGCCTCCTGCCGGGTGACTGCGCCTGCGGACGTACACACAAGCGCATCGACCGTTTCAAGGGACGCAGCGACGACATGATCATCCTCAAGGGAGTAAACCTGTTCCCGATACAGATCGAAAAGATACTGATGCAATTCCCCGAACTGGGAGGGAACTACCTGATTACGCTGGAAACTATCAACAACAGCGACGAGATGCTGATCGAAGTGGAGCTGAACGACCTCTACACCGACGATTACGCCGTGCTTCAGCGACTGACAAAGGACATCACGCGCCGGCTTAAAGACGAACTGCTGCTCACGCCACGGCTGAAACTCGCAGCCAAAGGTTCACTGCCCGTGCAGGAAGGAAAGGCCGTGAGGGTGAAAGACCTGCGCAGCTTATAGTTTAGAGTAGAGAATAGAGAGTTTATAATTTACAATCACAATTAATCATTGTTCCCATGACAATACATCAGATTTCTATTTTCCTGGAAAACAAGTACGGGACATTAAATGAGATACTTTCGCTGCTGGCCGATGCCGACATCCGGATCATTGCCGCTACCGTTGCCGACACCGCCGAATTTGGAATCATGCGCATGATCGTGAGCGATCCGCAGAAAGCCTGCACCATATTGAAGGAAAACAACGTGAGCGCCTACCTTTCCGATGTCATGGCCATTGTTACAGACGCATCTGCCGACAGTTTGGCCAATGTGCTGAAAGAGTTCACGAAGGCCGGATTGAATATCGAGTACATGTATTGCTTCTCCGTCAAGGAGAAATCCATACTTGTAGTTCGCACCGGCAACCGGGAAAGCGCCCGCGAAGTAGTCCGCCGGAAAAATTTTTCCTACATCAGCGAAAACGATTTGATTAATTTATAATTAAAGAATATGTTTGGAATAGAAGATCCGGGGATTTTCCTCGCCTACCTGATTGCCGTCGGCTGCATCGTCTTTTCGGTTTGGTTCGGCATCACCCGTTGGAACAGGGAAGAGAAAGATAACGATAACGATAACGGCAGTGACAATCTTAAAAGGGGAGGAGAGGAGCGATGAATAATCTGATTTTAGGTGTAGTTGTTCTTGTGTACATGTTTCTGATTGCCGTTCTGGGTTATCTGGGATACAAACGCACAAAAGACGCCGGCGACTTCCTGCTGGGCGGACGGAAAACCAACCCGGTCATCATGGCGCTGTCCTACGGGGCTACCTTTATTTCGGCTTCGGCCATAGTCGGCTTCGGCGGCTATTCGGCTACGTTCGGGATGGGCATCCAGTGGCTTTGCATGTTGAACATGCTGATGGGCGTGATCGTAGCCTTTATCTTCTTCGGACGAAGGACGCGCAAGCTCGGAGTGAAATACAACGCCCGCACGTTCTCCCAACTGCTGGGACTGCACTACAAGTCGAGAGGCATTCAGGTGTTTATCGCCGCGGTTATCTTTATCGGGATGCCGCTGTATGCCGCCGTGGTGATGAAAGGCGGGGCAGTGTTTATCGAACAGATGTTCGGGATCGATCTGGATTTGGCGCTGCTGGTATTTACGCTGATCGTTGCCGCGTATGTCATTACCGGAGGGCTAAAGGGCGTGATGTATACCGATGCGATGCAGGCCACGATCATGTTTGCCTGCATGGCCTTTATGCTGGTTTGGTTTTACCGGTTTATCGGGATGGACTTTTCGGAAGCCAACCGGGAACTGACCGCCTTGGCGCCTCACGTGCCGGAACGTTTCCGTGCGCTCGGGCATCAGGGATGGACGGCCATGCCCGTAGCCGGTTCGCCGCAATGGTATTCCCTAGTCACGTCGCTGATCCTCGGCGTAGGTATCGGTTGCCTTGCACAGCCGCAGTTGGTGGTACGCTTTATGACGGTTGAAAGCACGAAGCAACTCAACCGCGGCGTGATGATCGGCTGCCTTTTTATCTTCTTCGTTGTGGGAAGCATATATCATATCGGCCCGCTGTCGAACCTCTACTTCATGAGCGAATACGGAAAGGTAGCCGCCGATATGACACCCGACATGGACAAGATCATTCCGCTGTTTATCGACCTTGCCATGCCCGGATGGTTCGGTGCGCTGTTCATGCTCTGCATCCTTTCGGCCAGCATGTCTACGCTCAGCGCCCAGTTCCACACGATGGGAGCCGCTTTCGGCGCCGACATTTTTCCCCGGCTGGGAAGAAGAAAGGACGAAAACTCCTCGCTGGGTGTCCGTTTCGGCGTTTTGTGCGCGATCGTAGTCAGCTACATCATCTGCTACGTGTTGAGCGCCGGCATTATTGCCCGCGGAACGGCCTTGTTTATGGGTGTTTGCGCCGCGACATTCCTTCCGACCTATTTCTGTGCCATTTTCTGGCAAGGAGCAACCCGTCGGGGCGCCCTGGCAAGCCTGTGGACAGGTGGTTTGGCAAGCCTGTTCTGCATGATCTTCCTGCACAAGGCGGAAGCAGCACCGATAGGCCTTTGCAAAATGCTCTTCGGGCGCGACGTACTGATCGACATCTACCCCTGGTACGCCATCGACCCCCTCGTGTTTGCTCTGCCGCTATCCGTTCTGGCGATTGTGGCGGTAAGTTTATCGACACGGAAGAAACAAAACATCACGCAATAAACCCTTTCAGAAAAAATTATGCAAAAGATACTATCAATACCTCTTTCGGTGGTCTATTATTTTCTCTTTTTCTGCACTTTGCTGCTCTTTCACCCTGTTCAGTGGGTGTGTTTAAATTGTTTCGGGTACAGAATGCACAAGAAAAGTGTAGATATGCTCAATTTCTTTCTCGTACTCAATACTTACGTGCTGGGCACGCGGTATAAAATCGAAAATCCGGAGCTTTTGCCGGAAGGTGTTCCCGTCATCATCGCCGCCAACCACCAGAGCCTGTATGATATTTCAACCATCGGATGGTTTTTGCGGAAAGCACATCCCAAGTATGTCAGCAAGATTGAACTGGCAAAAGGTATTCCGAGCATCTCCTACAACCTGAATCACGGAGGATCCGTCGTGATTAAGCGAAAAGACCCCAAGCAGGCGCTTGCCGCCATAGCCGGGTTGGGGAAATATATCGAGAAAAACAAAAGAGCAGCCGTGATATTCCCCGAAGGGACACGCAGCAAGACCGGAGAACCACGTCCCTTTGCCGAAAACGGCTTGAAGATACTGTGTAAATACGCCCCATCCGCCTTTATGGTTCCGGTTACGAT
>JAITVG010000226.1 GCA_031285925.1 Tannerellaceae bacterium | reverse complement strand
TATTCCAGAAAAATTGGTTTTGAAGGAGGACAGATGCCTATCCAAAGACGTTTACCGAAGTTTGGTTTCAAGAATATTAACAGAGTAGAGTATAAAGCGATCAATATTTCCACATTGCAACAAATGGCAGATGCTCAACAACTGACAAAGATAGGTGTTGCAGATTTGATTAGTGCAGGATTTATTTCTTCAGCTCAGTTAGTTAAAATTCTTGGCAAGGGTAGCCTTAGCACAAAATTGGAAGTAGAAGCACACGCTTTCTCTAAAAGTGCAGAAGCTGCCATTCAAGCCGCAGGTGGGACAGTAGTTAAACTCTAAGGTATGAGAGCAGTTGAAACAATTAAAAATATTTGGAAAATAGAGGATCTGAGAAACCGGATTCTTACCACTCTTTTGTTCGTTGCGGTTTATCGTTTCGGAACATACGTGGTAATTCCGGGTGTGGATCCTCAATCATTGACCGCTCTTCAAGAACAAACCCGAGGAGGCTTGTTAGCCTTATTGGATATGTTCTCCGGAGGTGCGTTTGCCAATGCGTCTATTTTTGCTTTAGGTATCATGCCTTACATTTCTGCATCTATTGTTATGCAGTTGTTGGCTATTGCGGTGCCTGCCATGCAAAAAATGCAACGCGAAGGTGAAAGCGGACGGAGAAAGATTAACCAATACACACGTTATCTGACAATTATCATTCTTATATTGCAAGGCTCGACTTACTTGGTGAATCTTAGTGTTCAACTTCGATCCGTAGGTGCATCCTTGCCCAGTGGAATATTCTTTACGATCTATGCAACTATCATCTTAGCTGCCGGTAGTATGTTTGTCCTTTGGTTAGGTGAAAGAATTACAGATAAAGGTATAGGGAATGGTATCTCTTTTATTATTTTGGTAGGTATTATTGCTCGTTTGCCGCATTCTTTGTTTCAGGAATTTATTTCCCGTACAAGTGAAAAGACCGGTGGATTAGTCATGTTTCTTGCTGAAATAGTGTTCTTGTTATTTGTAATAGCAGGTGCGATCTTATTGGTACAAGGCGTACGTAAAGTGCCCGTACAATATGCTAAGCGGATTGTAGGAAATAAACAATATGGCGGCGCTCGTCAGTATATCCCTTTAAAAGTGAATGCAGCGAACGTAATGCCGATCATTTTTGCTCAGGCAATAATGTTTATTCCGATCTCAATTATAGGTTTCTCAAATACAGGAGAGGTGAGTCCTTTTTGGACTGCATTCATGGATAATACAGGCTTTTGGTACAACTTCGTGTTTGCCTTGCTTATAATCCTGTTTACCTATTTTTATACGGCGATTACAATTAATCCGACACAGATGGCGGATGATTTGAAGCGCAATAACGGTTTTATTCCCGGAGTAAAACCGGGTAAATCTACAAAGGATTATCTGGATGCGATCATGGATCGTATTACCTTACCCGGCGCTTTCTTCCTGGCATTGGTGGCTGTTATGCCGGCATTTGCCCGTTTGTTTGGTGTCAGTATGGAATTTTCCCAGTTTTTTGGTGGGACATCCTTGTTGATCCTTGTAGGGGTAGTATTAGACACATTGCAACAAGTAGAAAGTCATTTGTTGATGCGTCATTATGATGGATTGTTGAAATCCGGTAGAATTAAAGGCCGTGCAGGTTCTGCTACTGCTTATTAAATAGAATGGTTTATCTAAAAACTGATGAAGAAATCGAATTGATGCGTGAGGCAAATCAACTGGTTAGCAAGACGCAAGGCGAATTAGCCAAGCATATTGTACCAGGTGTTTCTACGCTTCAATTAGATAAAATTGCGGAAGAATTTATTCGTGACCATGGAGCGACTCCGGCATTTTTAGGATATGGAGGTTTCCCTAACTCTATTTGTGCTTCAGTAAATGATGTCGTCGTTCACGGAATACCTTCGGCAAAACAAATTTTGAAAGAAGGTGATATTATATCTGTCGATATCGGTTCAACATTAAATGGTTTTACAGGAGATTCGGCATATACATTTTGCGTAGGCGAGGTTGTTTCCGAAGTAAAAGAGTTGTTGAAAACGACGAAAGAGTCTCTTTATGTCGGAATTAAAGAAGCGGTTGAAGGAGCACGTATTGGAAATATAGGGCATGCGATTCAGATGTATTGTGAAGCTAAAGGTTACTCTGTTGTCAGGGAACTGGTAGGACATGGTATCGGACGGAATATGCATGAAGAGCCGGAAGTTCCGAATTATGGACGTCGAGGATACGGTACATTATTGCGAAGTGGTATGTGTATTTGTATCGAACCGATGATTAATATGGGACGTAGAAATGTGATCATTGAAAAAGATGGATGGACTGTACGGACAAGAGATAATAAATGTTCGGCGCATTTCGAACATTGCATCGCTATCCGTCCGTCCGGGCCGCAAATTCTTTCTTCATTCGGTTTTTTAGAAGAAGTTTTAGGAGATAATGCAATTTAAAATATGGCTAAACAAGCAGCAATAGAACAGGACGGAGTAATTGTAGAAGCGTTATCTAACGCTATGTTTCGTGTAGAATTGGAGAACGGACATGAAATTACTGCCCATATATCTGGAAAGATGCGAATGCATTATATCAAGATACTGCCGGGTGATAAAGTGAGAGTAGAAATGTCTCCATACGATTTGACGAAAGGGAGAATTGCTTTTAGATACAAATAAAAATAAACAAGATATGAAAGTAAGAGCATCTTTAAAGAAGCGGAGTGATGATTGTAAAATCGTTAAAAGAAAAGGCCGCTTGTACGTGATTAACAAGAAAAACCCTAAGTTTAAACAACGTCAGGGATAATGTATTAATTTTACAAATTAATTAAAAGTATATGGCTATAAGAATAGTTGGTGTAGACTTACCACAAAATAAAAGGGGAGAGATTGCCTTGACTTATATCTATGGTATCGGTCGTAGTGCTTCAAACTCTATTTTAGCAAAGGCCGGTATTGATCGCGATATCAAGGTGAAAGACTGGACAGACGACCAGGCAGCTAAAATACGTGAAGTAATTGGTGCGGAGTATAAGGTTGAAGGTGATCTTCGCTCGGAAGTTCAATTGAATATTAAACGATTGATGGATATCGGTTGCTATCGGGGTGTTCGTCATCGTATCGGTTTGCCTTTGAGAGGACAGAGCACTAAAAATAATGCCCGTACACGTAAAGGTAAAAAGAAGACAGTTGCAAACAAGAAAAAAGCTACTAAATAATAATAGTTGATATGGCAAAAAAAACAGTCGCAGCGAAGAAGAGAAATGTAAAGGTTGATGCTTATGGTCAGGCTCATATTCATTCTTCTTTTAATAACATCATTGTAACGCTTGCCAATAGCGAAGGACAAGTAATTAGCTGGTCTTCTGCCGGTAAAATGGGCTTCCGCAGCTCAAAGAAAAATACTCCGTATGCTGCTCAAATGGCTGCTCAGGATTGTGCGAAAGTAGCGTACGACCTCGGCTTGAGAAAAGTAAAAGTGTATGTAAAGGGGCCGGGTAACGGGCGTGAGTCCGCTATTCGAACAATTCATGGTGCAGGAATTGAAGTAACGGAAATAGTGGATGTTACTCCATTGCCACATAACGGTTGTCGTCCTCCTAAAAAGAGAAGAGTATAATTTAATAACAAGTTTCATCATAAGGTATCTCGAATTGTGAACAGATTGCATATAAACCTTACCCTCTCTGTAATCGCGGCTGCACGGTTCTTGATTTCCGGGGAACATTAAAACAATTAAAAAATGGCAAGATATACTGGACCAAAAACAAAAATTGCCCGTAAATTCGGTGAACCCATCTTCGGGCCGGATAAAATACTTTCTAAAAAGAACTATCCTCCGGGTCAGCATGGTAACTCTCGCAAGAGAAAAACATCGGAATATGGTACGCAATTGAAAGAAAAGCAAAAGGCTAAATACACTTACGGTGTATTGGAAAAACAATTCCGCAACATGTTTGAAAAAGCATCCCGTTCGAAAGGTATTACCGGGGAAGTTCTTTTGCAGTTGTTGGAAGCACGCTTGGATAATGTTGTCTTTCGTTTAGGTATTGCTCCTACACGTGCAGCTGCTCGTCAGTTAGTTTCTCATAGACATATTACGGTGGATGGGAAAGTGGTAAATATACCTTCTTACTCCTTGAAATCAGGACAACTTGTGGGGGTACGTGAAAAATCGAAATCTTTGGAAGTTGTGGCCGACGCACTGTCCGGATTTAATCACAGCAAGTATCCTTGGATGGAGTGGGATCAGGCTTCAATGAGCGGGAAATTGCTGCACTTGCCCGAAAGAGCTGATATTCCTGAAAACATAAAAGAGCAGTTGATCGTAGAATTGTATTCTAAATAATAATTGATTTCCATGGCGATATTAGCATTTCAAAAACCCGATAAAGTATTGATGTTGGAAGCGGACAACTTTCACGGTAAGTTTGAATTTCGTCCGTTAGAACCGGGCTACGGTATTACTATAGGTAATGCCTTACGCCGTATTCTCCTGTCATCACTCGAAGGTTTTGCTATTACATCCATTAAGATCGAAGGTGTGGAACATGAATTTGGAACCATTCCGGGCGTGATAGAGGATGTAACTAACATTATCTTGAACCTGAAACAAGTTCGTTTCAAACATATCGTTGAAGATGTTGAGAATGAAAAAGTTAGTATTACGGTTTCGGGATCCGAAGTGTTCAAGGCCGGTGAAATCGGCAAGCAACTGACAGGTTTCGAAGTTTTGAACCCGGATATGGTTATTTGTCGCATGGCGTTGAAAGCAAGTTTCCAAATAGAGCTTACTATCAACCAGGGGCGTGGTTATGTGCCTGCTGATGAAAACCGTGAACTTTTTACTGATCCCCGTGTAATCGCGATCGACTCAATCTATACGCCGATCCGCAATGTGAAGTATGTGGTGGAAAACTTCCGTGTAGAACAGAAGACCGACTACGAAAAATTACTTGTCGACATTGAAACAGACGGCTCTATCCACCCGAAAGAAGCATTGAAAGAAGCTGCTAAAATTTTGATATATCACTTCATGCTATTTTCGGATGAAAAGATCGCTATAGAAACGGCTGATGTAGATGGCAACGAGGAGTTTGATGAAGAAGTATTGCACATGCGTCAATTGCTGAAGGGTAAATTGGTAGAGATGGATTTGTCCGTACGCGCATTGAACTGCTTGAAAGCTGCTGATGTAGAAACGCTTGGTGAATTAGTCAAATTCAATAAGAATGATTTACTAAAGTTCCGTAACTTTGGAAAGAAATCACTCACTGAGCTGGATGAATTGCTTGAAAGCTTGAATCTTTCATTCGGTATGGATATTACAAAGTATAAATTAGATAAAGAGTAATTAAACGATGAGACATAATAAAAAAATCAATCATTTGGGCCGTACGGCCTCTCACCGTGCAGCGATGCTTGCAAATATGGCTTGTTCTTTGATCAAACACAAAAGGATCTTTACAACTACAGTCAAGGCGAAAGCGTTGCGGAAGTATGTCGAACCCATTATTAATAAGTCTAAGACAGATACAACCCACTCTCGGCGTATTGTATTCAGTTCTTTGCAAAACAAATATGCGGTAACTGAACTCTTTCAGGAAATTGCGCAGAAAATAGCCGATCGTCCGGGTGGATATACCCGTATCATCAAGACCGGAAACCGTTTGGGTGACAACGCGGCCATGTGCTTCATAGAGCTGGTGGACTACAACGAAAACATGTTGAAGGAGCAAACAGTGAAGAAAACAAAAACCCGTCGTTCTCGCAAGAAGGCGACAGGTGAAGAATCTGCTCCGGTAGCAGCAACACTTGCTGAAGTGCCCGAGGCAGAAGAAGTCGCTGTTGAAGTAATAGAAGAAGAAAAAGCAGCGGAATAATCCATGTGTTTTTACGAATAAGAAAGAGGGTGTCCCAAAAGCGGATACCCTCTTTTTGCTGGAACTGTCATCAAATAAAAGAACAATCCCGACTAACTCAATGAATTAGCCGGGATTGTTCTTTTTTATTCCGTGACCGCGACAGGATTCAAACCTGTAACCTTCTGATCCGTAGTCAGATGCTCTATTCAGTTGAGCTACGCGGCCGGTGTTTTTTATAATTTCGACGGCAAAGGTAACCGTTTCTTTATAATAACCAAACAAAAAGTGTGGAAATTATCAAATTACTTCAATCGAGCATCTTCGGATTAAAGATAAGGAAGCCGATATTAAGCCCGAAATTAAAATTCTTCTTCGGATAGCTATATCCGTTGGAATACAGGCTTATGGAGATGAAGGGCAATTGTAGGACGGCGGACACTTCGCCCATGTATTCAAAAGATTGAAGCAGTCCGCCATAGTATGGCTTTTGCTCCGCATCCCTTTTTATTGCCTTCAACGGGGCAAAGGCAAACATATCCATGCGCAAATGAACCATACGGCTGAGCTTAAAGATCGGAGTTATTCCGCCGGCCAGATACTGATTCGCCCGGAAGGCTTCGTTGAAAACGATCTTGCTGTGGGGCGTCGGAGTGAATGCAGGCGCCTGCAACACCGATGCGGTATAATTGTTCATCAGTTTTTTGCTTGAGAGGACGGCTTCGCCTGCGTACCCCATGTTGAAACGCTCGTTGATCACCCGGTAACTTTCCCAGCGTCCTTTCATTTGCAGCCAGCGATGATCGGCATTTTCCGCCGGCAAACTTACCTTCGGCGGACTTACTCCCGGCTGCACGGAATAGGCCGACGGCGTGAATGCTTCCGTCCCGGCAACGTAGTGAGCAGTGAGGAAACGCCGACTTCCTTCCGTAGGATACTGCTTGGCGTTCAGGGAGTTTTGAGCAATGTTAAGCGAAAGACTGAACAGCTTGTATTTGCTCCGGTCAAAAGAAGCGTCGGGAAAGTGTATGCTGCTGCTTTGAAGATAGCGATCGTAGAGCCAGCCGTAAGAGGCGCTTACCTCGGCTTTAGCCTTGTTGCGCAGCGGAAATCCCAAAGAGAACCTGGCATAGTTCTCCGTTTGTCGCATAATGGCAGGCACAACATCTTCATAAAACAGCGACTGGCTTTCCGAAAAACTCTTGCGCGAAAAGACAGCCCAAAGGTTCAGATACGAGGGAACACGCGTTTGCAGATACATTTTCCCGTCGAGCATGATCCCGCTGAACGAGTTCCCCACATGGAAATTTCCCCGTACCTCCGACGCCACCTGCCCCAGAAACTGATACCCCAGCCCCATAAACAGTTGATTGGCCTGATGCGAAGACACATTCCCCCCGAAACCTATATCCACTTCCTCCTTGATCTTCACATCCAGATAAAGATCGAATTTCCCTTCCTTGCGATTATAAACGGCGTGCGGAATAATCTCCTTGATCTTTGAATAAGTCAGCATCTTGAAATAAGCCCTTTTAAACTCATCCATCGAAAACTCATCGTTGATGTCGCGATGCAACTGCGCTTCTATATACGCCCGTTGCGCATCCGTCACGCCGGCGATATAAATATTCCTGAAAGTCAATGGCGGAAGGCTTTCCCGGTATTCCTTCCTCCGTTGGTTCACCTGCTCAAGAGGAACTCTCCGCTGAACGCGCGAACGGAGAGAGTCGATCAGTAGCGTTGTGCGCTCATACCCGATGTCCATCAATTCGCGTGCCTTGTGGAAATCGAGCAGGGAAACATCCGGAAACTTGAAGCGGATCATCATCCCGTCTTCTTCCGGCAGATTATAATCGGTCGTTTGCATGATCATTGTTTCCAGCTGATTGTAGAGGCTTTCGGATACTTTACCCTGATCCGCCCCCGCCACGGCCGAGCCGAAGATGAAATCCGGGCGGAAAGCATCGCGCATCGGCTTGACGGGGAAATTATCATATATCCCTCCGTCGTAAAGAGGTACGCTGTCGCGCCATATCGGTTGGAACACAAAAGGGAAGCTCATCGACGCGCGAACGGCATCGCCCAGATCTCCATTTCGGAAGATAATCGCCTTTTTTCCGTAAATATCGGAAGCTACACAGCGGAAAGGCACAAAAAGATTGTCGAAATTCCACCCCGCCTTGGCCGTCGCCCGGGCAAACAACCCCATAAAAGCCTGGTTCATCTGCCTTGGATTAATAAGACTTTGCGACATGAAGCCGGCTTTCAGATGCAGGGAATCCGTAAAGTCGATAGCAAGTTGGCCGAACGCCGGAGTAGGATAAGGATCGCGGAAGTAATAACCGTATTCTTCTCCCACAGCTCCCGTTTGCCAGTAGCCAAATTCTTTTGAAAGCAAGAGTTCGAGCATTTCATCCGGCGTATACCCCATGGCATAAAGGCTGCCGATGATCGATCCGATAGAAGTTCCCGTTACATAGTCGATCGGTATACCGTTTTCTTCCAGCGCTTTGATCACTCCGATATGAGCCGCGCCCTTGGCTCCTCCGCCGCTCAGCACAAGCCCCACCTTTTGAGCGGAAAGGGAAAAGCCGACAGTCAGTAAAACGAATATAAGGGTTATGCTCTTTTTCATATTCATAAATATCATATTATGGTATATGTCGCTTGTGCACAAAAGTAGGGTTAATTTCCCAATAAAGTCGGCCAAATAGAGATGTTCTTTGGGCAAAAGCAGGGGCGCACCTGTGTGTGTGCCCAACCCTCGCGGTCGCCCCTTTGAGGAAGCAACATTTTTCTCTCTGATGCAGACAAAAAAACCTGCGTGTTAAACACGAAACACAGCCGAAAAAGTTGTTTAACACGGCTGCGCCCCGTGTGCACTCCGATACCCCTTGCTGTTTAACAGCGAGAGGGTGTGCGTTAAACAACGGATTTACGCTGTTTAACAGGATTTCAGGAACTTCAAATGAATATTTCGCCTTCAAGCTAAAATAACTACCTTTGCAATATATAATTGAGAAAAGCAGAAAGCATACAATGGCAAACGACGATACAATGAAACAGGTATGGAAAGTGCCCGAGCCGACACTCAGGCGCTTGCCTTGGTATCTTGCCTTTATCAAACTATCGAAACGAAAGGGAGAAATCTTTATCTCCTCTACTCAAATTGCAAAGGAAATTAATGTGGTTCCGAGCCAGGTGGCGAAAGATTTATCGTTCGTGAAGGTGTCGGGGAAAACACGCGTGGGATACGAAATAGACGCGCTTATCGAAGTGCTGGAGGATTTCCTCGGCTTTAAGTCGCAACACAGGGCGTTTATTTTTGGAGTAGGCAGCCTGGGCGGCTCCCTCTTGCAGGACTCGGGATTGAAGCAGTATGGTGTGGACATTGTGGCCGGGTTCGACATCCGAAATGAGTTGGCGGGAACCGTGATTAACGGTATACCGATCTTCCATATCGACCAATTCCCGGCGAAACAAAAAGAATACGGGGCTACGATATGTATAATAACCGTTCCTGTGGAGAACGCACAGGAGGTGACCGACCGCGTAATTGCCGGCGGGATCAAGGCGCTTTGGAATTTCACCCCCTTCCGTATTCGCGTTCCGGATCATATCGTGGTGCAGAATACTTCCATGTACGCGCATCTGGCCGTCATGTTTAACCGACTGAACTCACTCAACTCATAAAATAATGAAAATCATTGCTGTTGGAATGAATTATGCTTCTCACAATAAAGAGATGTGTCATTCGTTAGAATTAGCAGAGCCGGTAATCTTTATGAAAGCCGATTCTTCTCTGCTGAAAGCCGGGAAACCTTTTTTTATTCCGGATTTCTCCGCACAGATAGAGTATGAAACCGAGCTTGTCGTAAAGATCAGCCGCCTGGGTAAAAACATTGCCGAACAGTTTGCACATCGTTACTACGAAGAAGTTACCGTCGGTATAGATTTTACTGCACGCGACCTGCAAAACGATTTCCGAAAGAAGGGTTTGCCCTGGGAACTCTGCAAGGCTTTCGACCATTCGGCTGCCGTCGGCAGGTTTGTTCCGCTGAGCGAAGCCGGAGAGATCGGAAACCTTTCTTTCCGTTTGGAAATAAACGGGGAAACCGTGCAGCAGGGGAATACGGCGGACATGCTGCATCCGGTCGATCGGATCATCGCTTACGTGAGTCGTTTCTGTACGCTGAAAATAGGCGACCTGATCTATACCGGAACACCGGCCGGCATCGGGCCGGTAAAGATTGACGACCACCTGACGGGTTATCTGGGCAATGAAAAACTGCTGGATTTCTATATAAGGTAGAGGTGTGATAAAGAACATGAATTGAGAATATGGCTAAACTTGTTTATGCGTTTATTTTCTTCTTTGGCCTTGTTGCGGGCATTTCGTCCGCAGATCGTTACGCCGCTAACTCGGTGTTGAACGAAGGGAAATGGGTGAAAATAGAGATTTCCGAAACGGGCATTTATAAACTTTCTTATTCCGACTTGCGCCAGATGGGGTTCGAGAACCCGGAGAAGGTCGGGGTATATGGTTATGGAGGCTGGCCGCTTAATGAAGATTTCGCGAAAGAATATATCGACGACCTGCCTGCCGTAGCCGTGCGGAAAGGGAGCGACTATCTGTTGTTCTACGGCAGAGGCGTAATCCGGTGGGAATACAGTAGTTCCGGGGAGTTTGTCCATACCAACAACCCCTACTCAACCAAAGGATATTATTTTCTGACAGACAGGGATGAAGTGCCGAAAGAAATGGCCGGCGAAGCTTCCGCGGGAAACGGTTCGGGCTTGCAGGTGACAAGTTTCGACGATTATGTATTGCATGAGCGCGAACAGATATCCCTGAACAATTCGGGGCGGGAGCTGTTCGGCGAGTCACTTGCCCGTTCTTCATCGCTTTTATCCTTGAACTTTCCGAACGTTCCGGGCATCACGAACGAAGACGCATACGTGAGGATGCGGTTTGTTGCCCGCGCTACCGGCAGCCGGGGCACTGCAACCTTGCTGCTGAACGGCATGGATTTCCTGAATGTAAATATCGAAACCGTCGGAAACACGGATACCGACAGCTATACCGTCGCCAGGGCGGGAACGAGCCGCGCGGAATGGGTCGGAGAAAAGAGTGAAGCTATCGACATGAAAGTGTCTTACAGTAATACCTCCCATGCAAATGTTCATCTGGACTATGTGCGTTTGCAGATGAAACGCGAACTGAAACCTTACGGGGCGTATACGCTTTTCCGGAGCGTAAATTCAGTAGGGAACGCTTCCCGCTTTATTATTCAGGGAGCCGATACGCAAACCGAAGTGTGGGACGTGACCGATCCGCAGAATGCAAAAGTAATGGAAACTACCCTGAACGGCACGGTACTTTCTTTCAGCATCGACGCAGGCGGCTTGCGCGAATTTGCACTGGTGCAAACGGAAAGTACGGGCTTCGGCGTTCCGGTCAAAACCGGAGATGTATCCAATCAGAACCTGCATGGAATGGGGCGAACGGATATGGTGATCATCGCCCTGCCGTTTTTGCAGGCGCAGGCGGAACGCCTGGCGGAAGCACACAGGGGAAGGGACGGACTGACGGTTGAGGTAGTCGATCCGCATACCATATATAATGAATATTCAAGCGGAACTCCGGATGCTTCTGCCTATCGCCGTTTTATGAAAATGCTTTACGACAAGGGAATTGCCTCGGATGAGAAGCCGCGTTTCCTTCTTCTCTTCGGAGACGGGTTGTACGATAACCGGGGGCTTTGCTCCAAGATCAGTAATACCTATCCGGCATCTACTATTCATCAGCAGTTATTATTGACGTATCAGTCGGAGGAGTCGCTGAACATCCGCACTTACGTGACGGATGACTACTTCGGCCTCCTGCGGGATTACAATAACTATACGGCCGAAACAATCGCAAACTCACCGATGGACATTGCTATCGGCCGCCTTCCCCTGCGGACGGAAGCGGAAGCCCGGCAGGCAGTAGACAAGATTATCGGCTATATGGACAACAAACAGACGGGGGCTTGGAAAAACACGCTTGCTTTTGTAGCGGACGACGGGAACAATTCGGAAAGCAATAAGCTCATTCATACGGAGCAGGCGAATGCGCTGGCGGATGAGATCGAGTCCGTTCATCCGGAATTTCTGATCAATAAAATATATTTCGACGCTTACAAGAAAAACTTTTCCGGGCAGGCTACCTATCCGGATGTGCGCAATCGTATTCAACAACTTCTGAAAAGCGGATTGCTGCTTATTAACTATACCGGCCACGGCGATACGCAATCGTGGAGCGACGAAAAGGTTTTGACGCAAACGGATATCGCCACGGCGAGTTATGCGAATCTTCCCTTATGGGTGACGGCCACGTGCGACTTTACCCGCTTCGATGCGCTTGCCGTTTCGGCGGGCGAACAGGTTTTTCTGAATAAATCCAGTGGCGGGATAGCCTTGTTTACGACCACCCGGGTGGTTTTTTCAACCGATAATTTCCGTTTGAACAGGGAGTTGAACAATCATCTTTTTGAAAAAGCGAACGGGAAACGTTTGACTATGGGAGAGATCATGCAGCGAACAAAAACGGCTTTGCCCGGCAATCATAACAAACTGTGCTTTATCATGATAGGCGATCCGGCTTTGTGCCTGGCTTACCCGGATTACAAAATAGCGGTTACGTCGATCAACGGACAGCCCGTCACGGAAACGGCTACATTCCGGGCGCTTGAAAAGGTAACCGTGGAAGGAGAGGTCAGGGATTATTCAGGCAATCCGGCGTCCGATTACAACGGAATGCTTTATCCCACAGTGCTCGACAGCAAGGATACGATAAATACGCTGGACAACAATAACACAGGCAGAGTACTTTCTTTCGCCAACTATCCCGGTACCTTGTTTGTGGGCAATGACAGGGTGGAGAATGGAAAGTTCAGCTTTTCCTTTACGGTTCCCAAAGATATTTCCTATTCCGGCAATACGGGCAAGATGAATTTCTATGCGTATGATGAAACGCAGGGGATCGAGGCGCAGGGAGCCTTTAGCAACTACCGGGTAGGCGGGTCGGTTTCAAATCCGGATCCGGATAATGAAGGGCCGGAGATACGTAGCCTTTATCTGAATGATTCCGTATTTGTTTCCGGCGATGTGGTAAATTCTACGCCTCTTTTTGTGGCCGGTCTTTGGGATCAAAGCGGAGTGAATATCACCGGAAGCAGTATCGGCCACGATGTAATGCTGATCATCGACGGTAATTCGGCATTGAGCTACAACCTGAACAGTTATTTCGAAACGATCCCCGACAGCGAAGGATCGGGAAGAGTGATATTCCCCGTACCGGAACTTGCGGAGGGGCTACATTCGGCGGAACTTATCGTCTGGGATGTACACAACAATTCTTCCCGGGAGACCTTTAGCTTTGTGGTCGCTCCCGGCTTGAAGCCTCAACTGACGGAAGTGTATGCTACGCCCAATCCCGCACGGGAGCAGGTGGATTTCCGTCTGGTTCACAATCTTCCCGAATCACTTATGCATGTAGAAATACGCGTGTTCGACATGACGGGCAGGCTTCTCTGGACAGGAGAGCAACAAGGTTCGTCGGAACTGTTCAAGGATTTCATCCTGACTTGGGACTTGACGGATAATACGGGAACACGTTTGCGTCCGGGCATTTACGTGTATCGTGCGGCCATCAAAACGAAATACTCCAAAGAGGCTTCCAAAGGGAATAAATTAATAATTCTGGCACAATAAAGTCCTGATTAATCAGTTTATATGTTTACGAAAAACAGAAAGAAGCTTTTGGCTTCCGACTTCAAAAAGGAATTTGCGATGAAAATACTTCGATTAACTGTGTGTCTGCTGATAACAGGTTTGATGGCTTCCTTTATCTCTCTTCATGCGCAGGTGGAGAAAAAAGATTTTGCCCCGATGGAAACGGCGATACCTTCCCTGAGCATTGCCCCGGACGCCCGCGGTGGAGCGATGGGTGATAACGGGGTAGCGACGACTCCCGACGTGAACGCACAATACTGGAACCCGGCCAAACATGCTTTTCAGTTCAGCAAGGCCGGCGTTTCGCTTTCCTATACGCCGTGGTTGCGCAAATTAGTCAATGACGTGGCTTTGGCTTATCTTGCCGGATATTACAAGATCGGCGACAGCGATATGCAGGCGATAAGCGCATCTCTCCGCTATTTCTCGCTGGGAGAAGTAACCGAAGGCTCCGGCGAAAACGGAGTAAACTATACCATCTTTCCCTACGACATGGCATTCGATGTGAGTTATAGCCGCAAGTTGTCGGAAAGTTACAGTATGGCGGTTTCTTTGCGCTATATACGTTCGGACATGAATGCACAAAACTCATCGGATCTGATGCCTGACAATGCCTTTGCCGCTGACGTTTCCGGATATATGGAGAAATACGTGATACTGGGAAGCAGCGAAAGTCTGTGGAGCTTTGGCTACAACGTGTCGAATATAGGCAACAAGGTTTCTTACGACGGCGGAAATACGAACTATTTCCTTCCGGCCAAACTGCAACTCGGAACCGGTTTGCTTTATCCTTTGGATGAATACAACCGCTTAGGTATTTACCTGAGTGCAGGTAAATATTTGGTGCCCAGCACACCTGTACGGGTAGGTACTTCTCCCGAAGATCAACAGGCATACGAGGACGCACTGGTCGAGTATAATGAAATGAGTTCCGTCAAAGGGGTCTTTAAATCTTTTACCGACTCGCCGGGAGGTTTCAGCGGTGAAGCCCAAGAAATAATGTTGTCGTTAGGTGCGGAATACAGCTACAACGATCAGTTCTTCCTCCGCGGCGGTTATTACTACGAGAACGAGAATATGGGCAACCGTAACTATTTCTCTTTCGGAGCCGGCTTCCGGATGAATGTATTCCAATTGGACGCCGCTTATCTGGTAAGCACCGTCCCCAGCAATCCGCTCGATCAAACCCTGCGCTTCTCTCTCTCTTTCGATATGGACGGTCTGAAAAGCCTTTTTCGCTAATGTGTTTCCGCATCGGTTTCGGTTATGACGTACACGCCCTGGTTCCCAATCGCGAATTGTGGTTGGGCGGCATAAAGATAGAACATACGCTGGGGCTTCAGGGGCACAGCGATGCCGACGTGCTGATCCATGCGATATGCGATGCCTTGCTCGGCGCCGCCAATATGCGCGACATCGGCTTCCACTTTCCCGACACAGCGGGTGAATATAAAGATATCGACAGCAAGATTTTATTGAGAGAAACCATGTCCATGCTTCGCAACGCCGGTTATGAACTTGGAAACATGGACGCTACCATCGCAGCCGAACGTCCGAAACTTAATCCTCATATCCCGTCCATGCAGCAAACACTGGCGGAAGTAATGGGCGTACCCGCAGCAGACATCTCCATAAAAGCAACCACTACGGAAAAACTCGGCTTTACCGGCCGCGAAGAAGGGATCGCCGCCTACGCGACGGTTTTGATTCTGAAACAACACTAACCTGCTCAGTCCGGATTGAAATTCCGCCTTCGCATGGCTTCAAAGGTGAGGATGGCTACGGAGGTGGTGACGTTCAGGGAATCGATCACTCCGCCCATGGGTATTTTGATTCGCCGATCGGCTTCGTCGATCCATTTGGCGGTTAGCCCCGTGGCTTCCGTGCCGAATACCAGGGCGATCTTACCGGAAAGATCCGTTTCGTGATAGAATTCCGATGCATTCAACTCGGCGGCGAAACTGCGGATGCCGTTCCGTTTCAGCCACGAACGGGTTTCCTCGAAAGAAGCCTGCACGACATCGACCGTGAAGACGCAGCCCAAAGCGGAGCGGATCGCGTTCGGGTTGTAGATGTCCGTATGAGGGTCGCAGATGATCAGGCCGGAAACCTTCGCGGCATCCGCAACCCGGCATATTGCTCCCAGATTACCGGGCTTCTCCACGGCTTCGAGAATGATGAAAACGGACTGCTCACTTATCTTCAGGCACGACAGTTCCTTGTGCGGTTCGTCGGCAACGACTACTATTCCGCCCGTCGTTTCCCGGTAGGAGATTCTGGAGAAAGCTTCCGCGGAGAGGGCATACACTTCGGCGGGATCGTAGCAGGTTCCGGTCAGTTCCCGCACTTCCTGTACGGAAATTATATCCGGACAATAGAGAATCTTCCGAAAAAAAAGCCCGGCACTTACGGCCAGGCTTATTTCTTTCTTCCCTTCAATAATGATCACTCCGGCCTTCTTCCGCTCCTTTGCTTTAGCTTGCATAAGAGAAATATCCTTGATCAGGGGATTCTTCGTACTGGAGATCGGGATGGGTATCGTCTGCATGATTGCGGTTTACTTCGCGTAGCTTACGGCGCGGGTTTCACGTATCACGGTGATCTTTACCTGTCCCGGATAGGTCATTTCATCTTGGATCTTCTTGGCGATCTCATTCGAGAGGTTTTCCGTGTCCTTATCGTCAATCTTGTCCGCACCGACGATGACGCGCAATTCGCGCCCGGCCTGTATCGCGTAGGTCTTCACCACTCCCGGATAGGCCAGTGCAAGCTGTTCCAGGTCGTTCAATCGTTTGATATAAGCCTCTACTATTTCGCGGCGGGCGCCCGGACGTGCTCCGGAGATGGCATCGCATACCTGTACGATCGGCGCCAGAAGGGTTTGCATTTCCATTTCGTCGTGGTGAGCGCCGACGGCATTGCAGATGTCCGCCTTTTCCTTGTATTTCTCACATAGCTTCATACCCAGAACGGCGTGCGGCAATTCCGGTTCGTCATCGGGCACCTTACCGATGTCGTGCAGCAAGCCGGCTCTTTTGGCTTTCTTCGGGTTAAGTCCCAGCTCGGATGCCATCACGGCGCAAAGATTTGCTGTTTCGCGTGCGTGTTGCAACAGGTTCTGTCCGTAAGACGAACGGTATTTCATCTTACCGATCATACGGATTAGCTCGGGATGCAGGCCGTGTACGCCCATGTCGATGGTAGTCCGCTTGCCTGTTTCGATAATCTCTTCCTCCACTTGTTTGCGCACTTTGTTCACCACTTCCTCGATACGTGCCGGATGGATGCGCCCGTCCTGTACCAGTTGATGCAAAGCCAACCGTGCAATCTCCCGACGGACGGGATCAAAACCGGAAAGGACGATCGCTTCCGGTGTATCGTCCACGACGATCTCTATACCGGTAGCCGCTTCCAACGCACGGATGTTGCGCCCTTCACGACCGATGATGCGCCCCTTGATCTCGTCGGAGTCGATATGGAACACGGTGACGGAGTTTTCTATCGCCGTTTCCGTAGCTACCCGCTGAATAGACTGGATGATGATCTTCTTCGCTTCCTTGTTCGCCGTCATCTTGGCTTCTTCAATGATCTCATTTACGTAGGAAACCGCATCCGTTTTGGCTTCATCTTTCAACGATTCGATCAAACGGTT
>JAITVG010000175.1 GCA_031285925.1 Tannerellaceae bacterium | reverse complement strand
CCAAATTCTTCCGGATCGATTTCTCCGGGAGTGGAAACAATGATTTCCTCCGCATCGTCATCGGGCACAGCAGTGTCGAAGGAGTCCACTTCACATTCATAGAACATGTCGAGGGTGTGTACTTTAAAACCGGAATACGGGTAAATATTAGGAATGGAAAAAAGATAGCGGCATTCTTTTACATCCAGGCCGGTTTCTTCCTTCACTTCCCTGCGGGCGGCATCTTCTCCTGTTTCGTACATATCGACAAAACCGCCCGGAAGATCCAGCGTGTTCTCTGCAGGCGCTTTCCCCCGGCGCACCGTCAGCAATTCGCCGTTCGCATTTTTAATAAAACAGGCAACCGCAGCCGAAGGGTTGAAGTAATAGACAAAGCCGCAAGCGGCACAGCGATTCGCTTTGTCGTTTGCGGCCATGAATGTCTTTTGCCCACATACGGGGCAATATTCAAATAAATCTAAAGGATGAGGCATATTGGAAAGTTAGTCTATTTCTTTCGCTTCCCAACCTAAAGCGCTTGCCCCCAACACGGCGGCATCGCTTTCCTTGAGTTGGGAGAAGATCAGTTTCGTTTTTCCTGCAAACACTTTAAGCACATTCTTATCCATCGATTCCCGGATCGGATTCATGATCAGATCGCCGGCTTTAGTCAGTCCACCGAAGAGTATAATGGCCTCCGGACTTGAGAAAGCGATAAAATCGGCAAAGGCTTCGCCCAGCATGTGTCCTGTAAATTCAAAAATTTCAAGGGCTACTCTGTCGCCTTTCATTGCGGCGTCATACACATCTTTGGATGTGATCTCGTCCGGATCGATATCTCTGAGGACACTTTCATCGGTGCGCAGTTCCAGTATTTCGCGTGCCGTGCGGGCTACGCCTGTGGCGGAAGTGTAGGCTTCCAGGCAACCTTGCCGGCCGCAGCCGCAGTTACGCCCGTTTTTACGGCGGATAATCGTGTGTCCCAGTTCGCCGGCAAAACCGTCGTTCCCGTACACTAAATTACCTCCGATAACGATACCGCTGCCTACTCCGGTACCCAGCGTGATCACGATAAAGTCTTTCATCCCGCGTGCAGCTCCATAAGTCATTTCTCCGATGGCGGCTGCATTCGCATCGTTGGTCAATGTCACCGGAATACATCCTACGGATTCACTGATCAGTTGCGCTAACGGTATTCTTCCTTTCCAAGGTAGATTCGGGGCAAATTCGATACAGCCGTTGAAATAATTCCCGTTCGGAGCGCCAACGCCTATACCTTTGATTTTTTCGTGTCCGCCTACCTGATCGATAACGATCTCCAGGCCTTTGCCCAGTTCCGTTATATAATCTTTTATGTCGGCATGTTTTCCGGTTTTAATAGACCCGCTGTACAAGATCGTTCCTCTTGCATCTACTACTCCATACACTGTATTGGTACCACCAATATCTATACCTATCACAAAGGTTTTTTCCATGATTTTATTTTTTAGGATTAATACTAATTTCTTTTTACGCTATGCCGCAGTGCGGCAGGCCGACCGCAAATATACGGAAAGATATGAATAGTTACAAATAAATTCAAAACAGGGGGCTAAATCTTATTCAGAGATGCTAAGCAAACTATTTTCTCATTTGCAAAGGAAGCGCAGCCCGCTCTCGCGAAAACAATGAATTTATGAGAGAGATATGCCCGTCAACTAATAGGAAGTCCTATATGTTTTGTTGCTTTCTATATATACTTTTAATCTCTTCACAGCTGTGAAACGAAAACTTCACAGCTGTGAAGAGAAAGTTTCACAGTTGTGAAAAGAAAGTTTCACAGCTGTGAAAAGATAAAAAGTATATATAGAAAGTGCTAAAAGTCGCTGAACAAAGCACTAAAGGTAGCTGTGTGAGCCACTAATTGTCATAATTTGAATTGGCAAAATAGTTTGAGGCACCTCAGAAACTGTTTATATTTTCTACAGAAAATTTATTATAGGATGCTTTTGCTACATTTTAAAATATATTTCTATCTTTGCACCGCATTTAGGTAAGCCATATAAAATGCAATTCTAACATGTTGGAAAACTTCGGGGTGTAGCGCAGTCCGG
Organism: Tannerellaceae bacterium; assembly: GCA_031285925.1. Classification (GTDB taxonomy): domain Bacteria; phylum Bacteroidota; class Bacteroidia; order Bacteroidales; family Tannerellaceae; genus QVMG01. The sequence goes on along the minus strand of JAITVG010000175.1, from coordinate 3,246 downwards.
TTAGCGCACCTGCTTTGGGAGCAGGGGGTCCCAGGTTCGAATCCTGGTACCCCGACGAGAAAGATTAGTAATTAAGATAAACGTTGTAACAAAAGCTTTTACATAGCTTTACACAACGTTTATTTTAGTTTTAGCCCGGTATATATTGCTCTTCCGACCCGAGAATACGCACCTACATTCACGGATATAGTTTTTAAAATCACTGAATTGCCAAGGAAAACTTTTTGTGCGACAAAAAAAGCATTACCTTTGCGTCCAATTTTCGAGAGACAACGATATAATGTCTAATCAATTAATTAAAACGAGTATTAACAATTTAAAGAATGGAAAATCTAAAAAACATTCAGCCGGTTGACGATTTCAACTGGAACGCCTACGAACAGGGCGAATCTTACGGTGAAGTAAGCAAGGAGGATCTTGTAAAAACCTACGACGAAACTCTCAACAAGGTAAACGACAAAGAAGTCGTTATCGGTAAAGTTACGTCAATGAACAAACGGGAAGTGGTAGTCAATATCGGCTTCAAATCAGACGGCGTGGTTCCGATGTCTGAATTTCGTTACAATCCGGAACTGAAAACAGGCGACGATGTAGAAGTATACATCGAAAGCCAGGAAGACAAAAAAGGACAATTGATCCTCTCTCACAAGAAAGCTCGCGCATCCCGTTCATGGGAACGTGTGAACGAAGCTTTGGAAAAAGACGAAATCATCAAGGGTTACATCAAGTGTCGCACGAAAGGCGGTATGATTGTAGACGTATTCGGTATCGAAGCATTCCTGCCGGGTTCGCAGATCGACGTGAAACCAATCCGCGACTACGATGTGTTTGTCGGAAAGACTATGGAGTTCAAGATCGTAAAGATCAATCAGGAATTCAAAAATGTGGTCGTTTCGCACAAAGCGCTTATCGAAGCAGAGCTTGAACAGCAGAAGAAAGATATTATCTCGAAACTGGAAAAAGGCCAGGTATTGGAAGGTGCCGTCAAGAACATTACTTCTTACGGCGTATTCATCGATTTGGGCGGCGTAGACGGTTTGATCCACATCACAGACCTTTCGTGGGGACGTGTTTCGCATCCGGAAGAAATCGTTCAGCTCGATCAGAAGATCAACGTGGTTATCTTGGATTTCGACGACGAAAAGAAACGTATCGCACTCGGATTGAAGCAACTCACTCCGCATCCGTGGGATGCTTTGAGCGCAGAGCTTAAAGTTGGTGATATAGTGAAGGGTAAAGTTGTTGTTATGGCCGACTACGGTGCATTTATCGAAATAGCTTCGGGCGTGGAAGGGCTTATACACGTGTCGGAAATGTCGTGGACGCAACACCTGCGCTCGGCACAGGACTTTATGAAAGTAGGCGACGATGTAGAAGCCGTAGTGCTTACTCTGGATCGCGACGAGCGCAAGATGTCTTTAGGTATCAAGCAGCTTAAAGCCGATCCGTGGGAAAACATCGAAACCCGTTTCCCGGTAGCATCTCAACACACAGCGAAAGTGCGTAACTTTACCAACTTCGGTGTGTTTGTTGAAATCGAAGAAGGTGTAGATGGTTTGATCCATATCTCCGATCTTTCCTGGACTAAAAAGATCAAACATCCGTCTGAATTTACTCAGATCGGTACCGAGATCGAAGTGCAGGTACTGGAAATCGACAAGGAAAACCGTCGCCTGAGCTTGGGACACAAACAACTGGAAGAAAACCCGTGGGATGTGTTCGAAACCATATTCAATGTGGGTTCTATCCACGAAGGAACAATTATCGAAGTGCTGGACAAGGGTGCGGTAATCTCTTTGCCTTATGGCGTGGAAGGTTTCGCCACTCCGAAACATTTGGTAAAGGAAGACGGTTCTCAAGCTATGGTTGATGAAAAATTGCAGTTTAAAGTAATCGAGTTCAACAAGGAAGCAAAACGCATCATCCTTTCTCACAGCCGTATTCATGAAGATGAACAAAAGGCAGCAAGGAAAGAACCGGCAGGAGAAAAGAAATCTTCCAGAAAAGCAAAGGAAGAAACCGTGATGACCACCCCGATGGAGAAAACGACTTTGGGCGACATTGAAGAACTTGCAGCTTTGAAAGAAAAACTTTCGGCAGGCAAGTAAAGCACTTCGCTTGAAATCGCTTGGAATATGAAAAAAGAGACATTCGATTATCGGATGTCTCTTTTGTTATTCTCGGATGTGATGTAATCTATTCTTCTACTTCAGCTACTTCTTTTATTTGTTCTTCTTCTCCGTAATAGGCAGGGTCTTCTTCTATATGAAGCGCCCGATTGATTGCGTGCCTCTTTTCCAAATTTCGGAAATAAGCCTGTACGACTTTATAAATATCAAAACCTTCCATAGAACCGGCTGCCAGTCCTAATTCTTCTACCATTTTCCTGACAGCCGCTTTAATTTCGGCTTCGCTTAACAAATGGATCTCGTTGCTGTGAATTAATCTTTTTCCCATGATTTTTGATTTTTAGTTATACATTTTGTTAGGTCACTTTAGACTGTTTAAATGAACGTCTTAAAGGTAAGCATATATTACATACGTCCTGCCGTATTTAATTATTTTTACATTTATGCGCCCTTAATTCCATTGGTTTGTTAAGAAATATGTATTTCATCTTCCGCTGTTAAACGAACCTCTGCATCCGCTGTCTATTCAACATACAAAATATAATAAAGTCATGTTTATGAAAGGTGGAAGACTTATACTGTTAGTGATGTTGATTTTTTCATTTGTTTCTGTATCAGCGCAAAATCAAAGGCAAAGAAGGGTAGAAGTAAAGGGAACGATTGTTGAAGAAGGAACAGGCGTTCCTGTGGAGCAGGCAACCGTACGTTTGCTAAGCCTGAAGGACAGCACGCTTGTAGGCGGGGTGGCAAGCGGGAGAAACGGAAATTTTTCATTGAAGAACATGCCGGCCGGCAACTACCTGCTGCATGTTTCCTTTATCGGTTTTGAACCTCTTTATCAACCGCTTCAAATCACCGGCGCCACCGATCCCGTCGATCTGGGCACATTGAAATTGAACGACGGCGCCATGCTCCTCGACGATGCCGTCGTAATGGGGAAAGCTCCCGAAGTAATCGTGCGTAACGATACGATCGAATACAATGCCGATTCATACAAAGTGACGGAAGGCTCCATGTTGGAAGACCTTCTGAAGAAGATGCCCGGCGTTGAAATAGACGACGAGGGAAACGTGACGGTAAACGGGAAAAGCGTGCAGAAAATGCTGGTCGATGGCAA
>JAITVG010000171.1 GCA_031285925.1 Tannerellaceae bacterium | reverse complement strand
TTATAATTAACAATTATATCTCCAACCACCTCCCCCTCACTCTGTTCGGGTACTCCTCCTTATCCAAGGAGGAGAGCCTCGCGAAAGCTTGCTTTCGGTTAGTATGAATAATACAGGTTTATAATTATGTTGCAAAAGTAGAAAAAACGGCTGACAGGGTAAAATAATCCGTATTTATAAAGATAAAGGGGTTGAAACCCACAGCGGTAGAGGCGAAGCCTCTATCTTTCCGGCACCCCTCTCACACGCGTATACGCGCGCATAGCGCGTATTTGGAATATCAATAAAGAAAAGGAAAGTAAAGAAAAAGGAAAGTAAAATAAAGAAAAATAAAGAAAAGAAAAGAAAAAGAAAAGAAAAAAAAAGAGGGGGAAAATCGTTTGAAAAAATTATCTAATTCCTTTTCGCAAACCATCTAATCGCTTAAAAAAATCGTTTAGATCACTTCGGAGAGGGGATTAGATGATTTTTTGTCCCATTCAAAAACAGTTCCTTTAAATTTCGCCTTTTTTTTTGCCGTGTCGGTAAAAAAACATATTTTTGTCGTTTATTGAAGAAAAAACGGATATACAAACAGTATGGAACGATACTTAATTATCAAGACGAGGGACGAACTGCTGCGCATAAAGATCGGGCAAATCCTGTATTTTGAAGCGGACAGGAACTACACCAAATTGCTTTTGTCGGCAGGCATCCAGTTTACGTTTGCGATCAATATCGGAAAAATAGAAGAAATGCTGGAGCGTCAGATTGCCGGATGCAATACCATCCTGATGCGCGTAGGGAAGAGCCATATCATCAATAAGAATCACATATTGCAGATCAATATACCCAAACAGCGGCTTTTGTTATTGTCGGGCGAAGGAAAACCTCGCGACCTGATCATTTCGAAAGAACCCTTAAAAGCGTTGAAGGATTCGCTGGAAAAGGAAATAGGCAAAAATGAAGATAAAGCAGAAGCACTTTTATGATCCGTATAGGAAAAGCAGACGATAACGATGTTGTTTTGGACGATCCTCACGTCAGCCGCTATCATGCACACCTGATAAGGCAGGAGGGTGCATGGCTACTGGAAGACCTTTCGTCTACCAACGGTACTTACGTGAATGAATTGCAGATCAGCAAAAAGCGAATAGTATCGACAGACCGTATCCGCTTGGGCGGCAGTTATTATACGTCCCTTCCGGAAATCCTGAAAAGCAAGAACGATTACAGCGAAGAGTTTGCCGCATTACGGAATGTGTACGATCGCTATGTTCAAGCGAAGGTTAAGATACAGTCGTCTAACCAGTTCAAAATAAGGCTAATGCAAACTTTTGCTTTTGCAGTCATACCTGTTGCAGGAATGATTTTCGGTTTGGTAAAAGGGCTTTCGCTCTTTTTTACCGCCGGGTTTCTTCTGATTGCGATCTGCATACCCACAGTCGGGATTTACATGGCAGCCAAACAATCAGCGAAAGTGCCGCAACTGCTTCAAGACCTTGTAAATCAGTTTAAAATAGATTATGTTTGCCCGAAATGCGGAACCTTTCTGGGCGAAATACCCTGGGAATCCCTCATAAATCGTAAATATTGTCCGCTCTCTTCCTGCAAGGCAAAATGGACAGACGAAGAAGCTTCATAGTTTCGTAACCTAAACCATATCTTTTGTACAGTAAATTCAACTATTTGATTATAAGAGAGAATACCCTCGTTAGCGAGTGTATCGCTTTTCGTACTTTTGTGGGAAAATAATAATACAAGCAGAACTATGTACGAAGAGGAATACACATTCGTAACAATCGACAGTGATCAGACCGACTGGTCGGATGCGGTAGTTATAGATATGGATGATGACATGTTATCGGATGCCGTAACTATTGACGAAGGATTTGACGGCGACGATTTCATTATCCTTTCCGATGACACCGTTATGTTGTCCGATACGGATATGCTGGACATGTCTTCAGACTTGAATATTGACTGTTCCGACATCATCGTTTTATGATCTCTGTCCGGTGTCCACATTGCCATGTAGGATTGAAGGTAGACGAGGGGAAACTACCCCCCGGCATATCTTCATTCAAATGCCCGAAATGCAAATCGCCTATCCCCATATCCATCCTTCGGGGAAAAAACAACTTTCAGTCCGACTCGGATACAACGCTGGTGCAGCCACTGAAAACAGGCATAGGGCGGCTGACCGTACTTGCCGACGGCGAAACCGAAGAACAGATGTTTCCCCTGTATGAAGGAACCTGCGTAGTGGGGCGAAGATCTCCCGCCTCGAATGCGGTGATCGGGATTGAAACCAACGACCGGTCCATGAGCCGCGAGCATATACGCATTGAAGTAAAAAAAGATTCAAAAGGAGGGTATAAACATTACCTTTCGGATAATAATAGCAGAAACCATACGTTATATAATAGCAGTTTCTTAGAAAAAGGTGAAGTAGTCGTACTGAACAATAATGACGAAATCGTTATCGGTCGTACGGTTATTCGCTTCAACGAATAAAATCGTGCCTGTTATGAACATAACTATCGGTAAGCCGTGTGCTATTAGCGAAAAAGGCGGCAGACTAAATAATGAGGACTCCATATATCCTCAACCGGAAACGGTTGCGACCGGCCAGCGCCTGTTTATTGTTTGCGATGGAGTAGGGGGCGCCGACAAGGGAGAAGTGGCAAGCAGTTTGGCCTGCGAGTCGATCCAATCCTATTTTTCCACATTCCTTGAGGGTGAACCTACAAAAGAGTTTATCCGCAAAGCCGTGCAATACGCCGAAGCCCGTTTCGACGACTATATCGAACGGAATCCCGAAGCAAAAGGAATGGCCACCACATTGACGCTTGTTTACGTCGGAGAATCGGGCATTACGCTGGCGCATGTGGGCGATAGCCGGATCTATCAGTTCAGAGAAAATGAAATACTGCACCAAACAGAAGACCATTCATACGTCAATTCACTGATTAAATCAGGAAAGATCACCCCGGCCGAAGCGGTAAACCATCCGCAGAAAAATATAATACTGAAAGCAATCATGGGAAAAGAACGCCCGGTGGAACCCGAAGTTGTCCTGTTAAAGGATATTCAGGCCGGCGACACTTTCTTTCTGTGTACGGACGGTGTACTGGAAACGCTTACGAATGGGGAGCTATCTTCCCTGTTTGTTCCCAATCGGCCGGCCGACATCATCAAAGATATGCTGATGGAATGTTGCAACGGGCGGACACGCGATAACTTCTCTTTTTACATCATCCCTGTTCATCAGGTGTACGACCACAAAGGAATAAAGCAAAATATCCTCTCTTTATTTTATTCTTTTATATAATTAGTGTATTTTTGACCGATCAAAAGGATTTACGGTTGAATTATGAATCTACCGAGCGGACATCTTCTTCAAAATGGTAAATACCGTCTTACACATTTTGTAGGCCAGGGTGGTTTTGGAATAACCTATAAAGGAGTATGGTTCACTGAAGTCAAGGGGGCTTTGGGAACTGTAAAGGCAGAGGTTCCGATAGCAATTAAAGAGTATTTCTTTAAGGATTACTGTTATCGGGAAGAAAGTTCGTATGCGGTCAGGGTACATTCCGAAACCGGTAAAAACATCTTCGACAAATTCAAGGAAAAGCTGATCCGCGAAGCCAGAATCCTTTCCGATGTGCATCATCCCCATATCGTCAATGTGCTGGAAGTGTTTGAAGAAAATAACACGGCCTATATTGCCATGGAATATATTTCCGGTATGTCGCTGAAAGAGAAAATGGAAAGGGAAGGAATCTTACCCGAAGCGAAATTATTGAAATACGCGCATCAAATAGGAGAAGCTTTACAATTTGTACACGACAACAATATCCTCCACCTCGACGTAAAGCCCAGCAACATACTGATAGACCGGAGAGATAATGCCCGCCTGATTGATTTCGGCGTAAGCAAACGCTACGATGCGAAGCAGCAGGAAACGAGTACCGCCATGCTTACGCTTTCCAAAGGTTTTGCTTCGATCGAGCAGTACGATAACGAGGGAACGCTAAGTTTCTCACCCTATCCCGACGTGTATTCGCTGGGGGCAAGCATGTACAACCTGCTTACCGGAAGAATCCCCGTGGAGTCGATACTCAGAGCTACCCGCCCGTTGCCCGAACCTTCGGTATTGAACCCGAATATATCTCCCAAAACCGAAAGCGTGATCATGAAAGCGATGGCGATTGTACCCACCGACCGCTATCCGACAGTCAGGGAGATGATGGAAGGCTTGGACAGGCCGCCGGAGGAGGATACAAATGCAGATGAACAAGCGGATGAGGATTTCCGCATTTTTACGAATGACAAGGGAGATACCACAATAATCTATCCTCCCAACAACGGAAAGCCG
>JAITVG010000158.1 GCA_031285925.1 Tannerellaceae bacterium | reverse complement strand
TATCGACAAATGACTGATGATGAAATGATTGAACAAATGTTCGAGCGACATTGCCGAAGACAAGAAGACATTAACAGGGCGTTTGATAAACAATATTATGAAATGTGTTAAAGTAGAATTAGTCTTATTGATTGAAAAATTTCTCCACAAGCAAATGAAAACCGGAGATATTCTTCGCTTGAAAGAATTGTTTATGCAAGCGGAAGTAAAAGATATGCTTTCCGGTTTTTATGCTAAAAAATGGGAAGAGGCAACCTTTGCTCCTGAAAAAGAGGTGGAAGGTCGAATCTGGTCAAGATTGCAGACACTGATACAATCAGAAACTTCCGATGTTTTGCCGGCACCGGCGAAAAACACCCGGCTGCGGTTTCTATTACGTGTGGCCGCTTCGATATTAATCCCGTTATTCTGCCTTGGGCTGGGATATTTCGCATCGGAAAATACAAGTACACAAGGGAATGATAAAATAACCGTTTCGGTGGAAATAGGTCAGAAAGCGAATATACAATTGCCTGATGGCTCTTACGTTTATTTAAATTCCTCAAGTTCAATAACCTACGATGATTCTTTCAACAAAAAGGAACGTATTGTTTATTTGCAGGGAGAGGCTTATTTCGAAGTAAATAAAGATGAGGCGCGGTCTTTTATTGTCAAAGCGAATGATATTTCCGTCGAGGCATTGGGCACCAGCTTCGATGTAAAGGCTTATCCCGATGACAATTGTATTACGACAACGTTGATGGAAGGGAGTATTCAGATGAAATCTCCATACCGGTCGGAAATTTTGATTCCCAATGAGAAATTGGTTTTTTCTAAAAGTGACGGGATATTCACCAAATATCTATTATCGGATGCCCGGAAAAATATTCTATGGATCGATAATCAGCTTGCATTTGATCAGGAACCTCTGAAAAATATAGCTAAAATCCTGGAGCGAATGTACAACATCCGGATTGTATTCGCTTCGGAAGAATTGAGAAATATCCGCTTTTCGGGAGTGATTAAAAATAATAATCTGGATAATGTATTACAATTAATTGCATTTGCTTCTCCGGTTAAGTATTTCCGGAAAGATAACGCGACTGTAATTATCCACAGTAAGTAACCTGTAATAATCTGCCCATGGACACATCATAACAGCCTGCCACGAAAAACGGAATAATGCGCCAACATTATTCCGTCTATTGCAGATAATCAGTCTCTTGATACATAAACAATATTGAAGAAATATTCTTCAAAAGGTTGTTTTATGTCCTGTCTGCACGACAAAGATAGAAAAATATTATTAAGAATATCAAACAGTTAATAAAATGAAGAACATAAAAAGAACCTTTGGTTGTCTGTTACTGTTTCTTTTCGTATCTGTTTTCCAGAGTTTTCTCTTTGCACAGGTTACGATTACGGTAAAAGACACCAGGATAAAACAAATTATACAGCAAATAGAGAAAAATAACGGATACAGTTTTTTCTACAGTGATGATTTTATTGATCTGGATAAGACGATCAGTATAGACATAAAAAATGGAAGCATAGAGTCTGTTATGGACCGAATGTTTAAAGGGACGAATATAAACTATGTCATCGGTGAAAACAAGCAAATCACACTGACAGACCGTAAAGAGGATGATAAAAAGGCTCTCGCTGAATCCCGGAAGAAGATAACAGGAGTGGTCAGGGATGAAAATGGCGAACCTGTTATCGGAGCTTCAATCGCGGTAAAAGGTACATCCACAGGCACGGTTAGCGATATCGATGGTGCGTTTTCTTTGGATGTTCCACAAAATGCCATACTGACGGTATAGTATCTTGGCTTTTTACCACAGGAAATGAAAGTGGGTAATAAAACAGTGTTCAATTTTACCATGCAAGAAAACACTCAAACTTTGGATGAAGTCGTAGTGGTAGCCTTCGGTACCCAGAAAAGAGCAAACCTCACAGCTGCCGTAGCTACCGTTGATAAAAAACAACTGGCAAACCGTCCCGTACAAAATGTTACGCAAGCTCTTCAAGGTATATCTCCGGGATTGAATGTTGCAGCAGCAAATATGGGAGGTGCTCTTAACTCTACACCTACTATAAACATCCGCGGCACCGGTACCATCGGCCAAGGTTCAAGCTCTTCGCCTCTAATTCTTATAGACGGGATAGAGGGTGACATGAACCTGATAAATCCGCAGGACATTGAGAATATCTCTATATTGAAAGATGCGGGATCATCGGCTATTTATGGGTCGCGCGCCGCATTTGGGGTTGTATTGATAACTACCAAAAAAGGAAAATCGGGGAAAGCTACGATAAATTATAACAATAACTTCCGCTGGTCTGCTCCTACCAACCTGCCTTCGTTTACAGACGGATATTCATTTGCCAAATATTTTAACGAGGCATCGGCAAACGGAGGGCTTGGAAACGTGTATTCAGACACCATGCTTGAGAATACAAAACTGTTCATGGAAGGAAAACTGGCGCATGCAACCGAGTATGACTCCAATGGTGTGTGGAAAACAAATATGGAGTCGTGGGGAAATACCGAATGGTTTGATGTATACTATAAAGACTGGACATTTTCGCAGGAACACAATTTAAGTTTAACCGGAGGCACCGAAAATACGACTTATTACATTTCGGGAAGCTTCCTGAACATGGGTTCCGATCAGAATTACGGAAATGAGAGTTATAAAAGATATACCTTAAATTCAAATATCAATATTAAGGCATATTCATGGTTGGATATAAACCTGAATACAAAGTTTTCGAGAAAAGATTACAACGCCCCGTATTATCAGACAAACGGAGTCTACTACCATAGTATGCCGCGCCGGAAACCATCCGTACCCATATATACTCCTGACGGAATACTGGCCAAAGAATCCCAGTTGAACGAATTGGTGCGCGGAGGTGACTATACGGACGATTCCGACCTTCTGTACCAACAGATGCAATTTGTGATAAAACCGTTGCCCAACCTGGAGATAGTTGCCGAAGGCAACTTCCGGTTAGATCGTACAGATACCCACGCGGAAGTACTTTTGTTGCCTGAACGAAAAGAAGACGGATCCTATTTTTTCATGGCGCGCGACGACAAGTATGGCGGGCGTTCGTTTGTAGACGAAAATATGTACAAAACGAATTACTACAATCCTAACATATACGGAAAATATAACTTTAGCCTCAATGACAGACATAATTTCATTGTAACGGCAGGTTTTCAGTCCGAATTGAACAGGTACAAGATGATAGGGGTGCGAAGAGACAATCTTATCTCGCAGGATGTGCCTACGCTGAACAATACGACGTCGTCTACCGACTTTGCGATCAGCAACACCCAATATGACTGGGCTACCGCTGGCTTCTTCGGCAGGGTGAACTATGATTACAAGAGCCGTTATCTTCTTGAGTTCAACTACAGGTACGATGGTGCATCACGCTTTACAGGAGAAAAAAGATGGAACAGCTTTCCATCGATTTCCGGAGCTTGGAACATTGCACGCGAATCATTTATGGACAGTTATCAGAACCTGTTAGGCAATCTGAAAGTAAGAGCTTCGTACGGCAGCCTGGGTAATCAGTCGGCAAGTTCTGCAAGTAATGTCTATCCTTTCTATACCAATATACCGATAGGCACGGCAGACGGCAGCTGGCTTGTAGGTGGCGTAAAGCCAAATACAGCAAGGCCTGAAACGGTTGTAAACCCATTGCTTGGATGGGAAAAAGTGGAATCCATCGATGTCGGTCTCGATATAGGCATGTTCAATAACAGGCTGAATGGAAGTTTCGATTATTTTTGGCGTACAACCAAAGGCATGATAGCAAACGGTGAAGAATTGCCCAACACACTCGGGTATAACTACAACAGTACTTCCGGCACCAGTAGTGCCGCCAAAATAAATAATGCCAATCTGATAACTACCGGATGGGATTTGAGCCTGTCGTGGAGGGATGCGCTTAAAAACGGTTTAAGCTACGGCGCTACACTGGTGTTGTCCGATGCTCAAACCGAAGTGCTTGAATATCCTAACCCTACCAAAAGCATAACAAACACTTATTACAAAGGAATGAAAATAGGTGAAATATGGGGATACGAAACGCATGGACTGGCCAAAACAGATGAAGAAATGCAACGACACCTTGCGTCTCTGCCTAATGGAGGACAATCGGCAATTGGAAACATAGGCTGGACTGGGGGCGACGTAATGTACAAAGATCTGAATAAGGACGGAAAGATAGACAGAGGCAAAGACGTACTGGACGACACTGGCGACCGTACAATAATAGGAAATAACACACCGCGCTATAACTTCGGAGTTACACTGTTTGCCGCTTACAGGAATTTTGATTTCAGTGTATTCTTCCAGGGAACAATGAAGCGCGACTATTGGGTAGACGGCCTTTATTTCTGGGGTGCAACCGGAGGGTACTGGCAATCGACCGCTCTGAAGGAAAACATGGATTATTTCCGTTCTGCCGATACCGACAGCTATTTTGGCCCTAACCCTGGCGGTTATCTGCCGCGCCCCTTATACAATTCGGCACAGAATCAGCAGGCAAGCGCTCAATACCTTCAAAATGCGGCTTATATGAGGTTAAAGAATATTCAAGCAGGTTATACATTACCTCAAGAACTGATTAAAAAAGCCAATGTCACTAATTTGAGGGTATTTGTTTCGGCTGATAACCTGTTCACTCTAAGCGGGATGAAAGCAGGTGCTTTCGACCCTGAAGTTCTTGATGGATACACAGCCGGCCATGGAAAAGCAAGTCCTCTGAAAACAACAATTTCTTTTGGAGTAAGCGTAACACTTTAAAAACAGGAAAAATATGAAAAAGTATATATTAAATGCTATCGCAGGTTGCATGTTGCTAAGTTCATGCAATGATTACCTCGACAAAGAACCCTTGGATTACATAACCCCCGATGTGTATTTTTCCACATCGGAACAGTTGGCCGCTTATACCATAAGGATGTATCAGGATGCTGATTTCAAGGCTAACAACAAAGCATATTACAGCTTGGGTGTATTTAAAAACGACGACAACACCGACGTGCAGGTATCATCTGCAGGCTCGCGAACCAGATGGGTTCCGGGTGTATGGACCGTTCCCGGCGCCGACGGAGGATGGGCTTTCAATCAGATATACAACGCCAACTATTTCTTTGAAAAAGTATTCCCCAAATACAAAGCCGGTACTATATCCGGTAATGAGAACGATATAGACCACTATATAGGAGAAATGTACATGCTCAGGGCGGTAGAGTATTTCAAAAAACTAAAAACATTTGGCGACTTTCCTATTATTCGCAATACAATATCATCGGCCGACAAGCAGGCGTTGATAGATGCAAACCAACGCAGGCCGATGAACGAAGTAGCCCGCTTTATAATGGCAGACCTGGATTCGGCAGCCTACTATATGCACACGGCAGCCTCCGACGATAAGGGTGCACGCAACAGGCTGACCAGAGATGCAGCCCTGATATTCAAGTCGCGCGTAGCCCTGTATGCAGGCTCATGGCTTAAAAACTTCAAAGGCACGGCGCTTGTCCCCGGTGGACAGGGATGGCCGGGAGCAAATATGAGTTACAACAGCGGGTTCAACATAGATATTGATTCGGAAATGAATTTCTTTCTGGATGAAGCCATGAAAACATCGAAAGAAATTGCCGATAAAATACCACTTGTAGACAACCTGCAAAACAATTATTCGGAGGGTACAAACCCCTATGTTTTGATATTCTCGGACGCCAGTTTGTCTAAATATCCTGAAGTTATATTATGGAATGCAACAAGTACGAATACAACGCAAACCGGGCTTGGGTTTGCCCATGCTCAGGGCGGTTTGGGTTCAGGATATACAAGAGCATATATTGAGAGTTTTCTGGATAAAAACGGACTCCCCATCTATGCTTCCGACCTCTACAAGGGAGACGAAACACTGGCTGATGTGAAATCAGACAGAGATAACAGACTGGTACAGTTCCTGAAAATCAAGGATGAACCTTTTTCTATACAGTCAAACGGAACGGTTATTAATACCCTTGCTCCTGAAATATTGAAATCAGACGAGTATAAATCAACCACCGGTTACGACATAAAGAAGGGACTCACAATGTCGGTTAACGATAAGACGGCACAAAATCAGTTATCGGGTATTATCGAATACCGTGCGGCCGAGGCATATCTTAATTATATGGAGGCATGTTTTTTGCGCACAGGGAACATCAATGCCGATGCCGACAAGTACTGGAAGGAAATACGTCGCCGGGCCGGTGTTGATGATGACTATCGCAAGACGATTGCCGCCACGAATATGGATAAGGAAGCCGGATTAATGTCGGCCTATACGGCCGGAAAACTGGTGGATGCCACAATGTACAATATCCGCCGTGAACGGGCTTGCGAATTGATGTCGGAAGGCTTCCGCTGGGACGACCTCAGGCGATGGCGTTCTATGGATCAACTTACGACAAACCACTATATCGTTGAAGGTTTCAAGCTATGGGGCAGCATGAGCAACTGGTATAAAGGCAACGACGGCAATTCTCTGCTAACCTATATAGGTGATGCAAAAGGATCAACCAAGGGTAATGTGTCGAGCCCAACCCTAAGCGACTACCTGCGCCCAATGCAAATAAATGAAAACAGCGACTTGTATAACGGGTACTTATGGGTGTCGGCTCATTACTTGAGTCCTGTGGGAATGAGTCAGTTCAATATTACATCAGGGACAGATTCCGGTATTGATTACACAAAATCACCATTATACCAGAATCCGGGGTGGCCTGCTGAAGCCGGGGGCAAAGCATCCAGCGTATCGGGTTTTTGAGAATGACATTTCAATAGAATAAACAGGGAGGGTGTGTCAAAAGTCCGGCGCATCCTCCTTTTCTGTTTGAAGATAACTTCCAGGGTAGTTTCAAAAAAGTAAAAAAGCAATATAATCTTTAAGATACTTGCGGATATAGTCTCTGGAACGTCTGATTTGCATTCCGACATTTTTTTCTGAAATGGAAAGCTTCTCGGATATCTCCTTGTTATTTAAATTTTCCATAAAGGATAAAAGAAATATTTCTCTTCGTGCTTTGGGAAGCTTGCCAATCAATCGAAAAATCATATCTTCCAATGAATCGGTAAATATCTGTTCTTCGGTAGACAAGTCTATTTCACCCAAGGTGGTATTATTTACATGTTCTTCGTAGCGAAATGCCAGTATCATTTTTTCAGTTTCTTTGAATACTAAGTTTTTAGCTATGGTATAGAGGTAAGCCTGAAAGTTTTTTTCGGGAATAATACCCGACCTGTGTTCCCATACAGACAGGAAAACATTCTGGGTGATGTCTTCCGCCAAATCCTTATTGTAAAGTGAAGCTGCGACGAAGTGATAAATTTTTGCATTGTATTTTCTAAAAATGGCTTCGAAGGCGCTTTCACTTCCCTGTTTTAAGGCATATAATATTTCAACTTCCATTATGACTGTTTCTAATTATATTTGAGATTTCACAAAAATACATAAAAAAGTCCTTTATCTTCGCTAAAATCCGGAAGTTTTAAGTAGGAAGTTGTTCTGAATAAATTCAAAACAGCTTCTTGTTTTTTTAAGTTTTACCAATCCCAATAAAATTCACGCCCACCAGGCGGTCGTATCTTTCGCCCATTGGGCGGAAATAAATGTGGATGGCGTATTTGTTTTCCGCCGGGGCGTAGTTTCCTTCCACAAGCGAGGTGGTTCCTTTTTTATCTCCGTCGGGAACGAACAGGTATTGGTAGTTATAATGTCCTTGCTTCAGGAGAACGTTTTTTTCGTAAAGATTCAGTTCCGGATTATAATTGATCCGGCTTCTCTCGTCTAAAACATTATTGAACAGATCGCCCTGAATATATAATTTGCCGCCGGGAACAGGCGGAATATCCAGCGCGAAGTGGGCAACAAAGTAATCCGCATCCGTATCCGGATAATTGCAACCGCGGCAATTCACAAGGTAACGCCCGTTCTGATCCTGATCGTATTGATAGGAACTTCCGCTGCGGAGAGCGTCGGTATACAATGTGGCATGATAGTACGGGTTATGGAAAGAAATATCCTCCACATTCATGCCGTTGAAAGTGGGAGTGAGAACCTCAAAACGCCGGTATTCGTTGCCCGCTTCGAATATAAGTTCCCGCAGGTTGGCGTATTCAATCACGTTGCCCCCGATCAGGGAAGGCATAATACCCGAAACGGCATTGTCGCGCCTGTTGTTTTGATAAACCCATACCTTGAGATCGGTCTGCGGATAGTTCACCGGGAAGCGCGAAGTGTTGAGACTGAAGTTTATTTGCTGGTGCGAACGGTTGGTGTCGATCAGGGTGTTTGTGGTCAATTCCGCCCGTACAGGGAGTTGTTGATCTTCTACAACGTAAAAACAGGCCGTCAGCAACGGCTTATCCGGTTCGTCTTCCCGGAAGATGCGCACGGCGTAATTGCCGGACACCTTAAAGCGGATGTCTTCATTGGGAAGTTCGAGGTAGTAATTGGTATACGAAACGGTAGTCCCCATGCCCGGAGCATATTCCTCGACAGGCAAACCCTGAAAGCCGGTCATATATTCCACAGGGATAAGATCCGACTGCTTCCAGTCGGCATCGCAATGCGTAACAGAATAGACAAGCCGCTGATAAGGATCTTCAATGACATCGAAGTTAATTCCGATAACCTGCTCGCCGTTCAGCGCGATATAAGGATTCGACAAAGTTTCTCCCGCAACTCCTACCCGGAGCGATTTCACCATTTCGCCATACACGTTCGTTTCATAAACTTTCTGTGCCGAAAGGGAAAAAGCGGCGAATACAAATAAAATCAGATACTTCTGCATGACTAACACGTTTAGTTTATTATAACAACGGGTAGAAAGCTTCGGTATTTTATCCGGCTTGCATTATTCACAATTTGCGGGTGAGCCGTTTGTTTTTTTAAAAGAAAAGCAGGAAGATCCAAAGGTTAGAATCTCCCCGCCATTATTGAGTCAAGGTTTATGCAATTAAGATTTTGGCTAAACCAAACCGGATATCTTCCCGGATAACCGTTCTGAAATCCGTTACAAAGAAAATGATATTTTTGGAAATCTCCAAACATTTATTGAAAAAACATCTGTTTATTCCTGCCGGTTACGCCAAACAAGTGGTGAAATTTCCTTATCCTGTCAAGTTTAATCCCTGAAATACAGAAGGATTTCATGAATCCTTCATTCTTCAATAAACGGATGCATGCAGGAAACCGGCGGCATATTTTACTCAAACACAAAAAAAAGAGTTTATCTCAAATGAAATAAACTCTTCTTTTAAAAACCGGCAGCAACCTACTCTCCCACCTTGCGGGCAGTACCATCGGCGCGGTGAGGCTTAACTTCTCTGTTCGGAATGGGAAGAGGTGG
>JAITVG010000125.1 GCA_031285925.1 Tannerellaceae bacterium | reverse complement strand
CGCCGGGAAATGATTACTCCCTGGAGTACCAATGCGGTGGAAATTACCTGGAATATGGGAATCAGAGGGATTAGCCGGATTGAGGAATATTATCCTGCAACGTCTAAAGACACGGAACACGATCCGATGTTGCAACGCATATATAATGGCCTGGATCAGGGAATCTTTACCATCGACAAAAAGCCGGATCCGATTTTTTATATTGACGACATCGCTGCTTACAACATGCAGGAAGGATTGGCATTGAGCGAAGATGAAGTGAAATACCTGAACGAAGTCAGCGAAAAGCTGAACCGGAAACTTACGGACAGCGAAGTGTACGGATTTGCTCAAGTCAATTCCGAACATTGCCGCCACAAGATATTCGGCGGTACATTTATTATCGACGGGGTTGAGATGGAAAGCAGCCTCTTTAATATGATAAAGAAGACATCGGCCGAAAATCCGAACAAACTTGTTTCCGCTTATAAAGATAATGTAGCGTTCAATGAAGGACCGACAATGGAACAGTTCGCTCCGTTGTCCGGCGATAAACCCGACTTTTACGCCGTAAGGGAAATTGATACGGTTATTTCCCTAAAAGCGGAAACGCATAACTTCCCGACTACGGTGGAGCCTTTCAACGGCGCTTCGACCGGTTCGGGCGGAGAGATACGCGACCGTCTGGCCGGAGGAAAAGCCTCTCTACCGATGGCGGGAACGGCGGTTTACATGACTGCCTATCCGCGAACGGAAGGTGCACGCGAATGGGAAAAGATCATGGATCCGCGCCAATGGCTTTACCAGACACCGGAACAGATCCTGATTAAAGCATCCAACGGGGCTTCGCAATTCGGGAATCATTTCGGGCAACCTCTTATTTGCGGTTCGCTGCTCACTTTTGAACATGCGGAAAACGACAGGAAATATGCTTACGATAAAGTGATCATGCTTGCCGGAGGCGTTGGATTTGCCAATAAGCGGGATGCCTTGAAGGGTACGCCCGAACCGGGAGAAAAAGTGATCGTGATCGGCGGGGATAATTACCGGATCGGAATGGGAGGAGGCGCAGTGTCGTCGGTCGATACCGGACAATATGCCAGCGGTATCGAATTAAACGCCGTTCAACGGGCAAATCCCGAAATGCAGAAACGGGCGGCAAACGTGATCCGCAGCATTGCCGAATCGGAAGATAATCCGGTTGTTTCTATCCACGACCACGGAGCCGGCGGACACTTGAACTGTCTGTCAGAACTGGTTGAAGCAACAGGCGGGCACATCGACATGAGCCGGTTGCCTGTTGGAGATCAAACGCTGTCGGCAAAAGAAATCATCGGGAACGAAAGTCAGGAACGCATGGGGCTTCTGATGAAAGAAAAGGATGTGGAGAGGGTGAAGCGTATCGCCGAACGCGAACGCGCTCCGATGTATGTGGCAGGCGAAACTACCGATGATATGAAACTTGTATTCGAGCAGGCGGACGGCGAAAAACCGATCGACCTGAAACTGGAATACATGTTCGGCAAACCGCCGCGCACGGTAATGATTGACCATACGGTAAAGGAAACCTACCGGCCGGTTGTTTATAAAACGTCCGAAATACATCATTACCTGGAGAATGTACTGCAACTGGAATCCGTAGCCTGCAAGGACTGGCTGACGAACAAGGTAGACCGTTCCGTGACAGGCAAGGTAGCCCGCCAGCAATGCCAGGGCGAGATACAGTTGCCGTTGAGCGACTTGGGGGCTGTGGCTTTGGATTACAGGGGGAAATCCGGTATCGCTACTTCCATCGGCCATGCACCTCAGGTGGCGTTGGTTGATCCGGCGGCGGGATCGGTTATGGCTATTGCCGAATCGCTGACTAATCTTGTCTTTGCTCCGTTGACGGATAAACTTGCGGGCGTTTCGTTGAGTGCGAACTGGATGTGGCCGTGCCGCAATGAAGGAGAAGATGCCCGTCTGTATAAGGCGGTACAGGCCTGTTCCGATTTTGCGATCGCTTTGGGAATCAATATTCCGACCGGGAAAGACTCCCTCTCGATGACCCAGAAGTACGGACAGGAAAAAGTCATTTCTCCGGGAACAGTAATTATTTCCGCCGCAGGCGAAGTGAGCGATGTGAAAAAGATTGTTTCGCCCGTTTTGACAAAAGATAAAAATACGGCCATATATTATATTGATTTCTCTTTCGACGGTTTCAAGCTGGGAGGTTCGGCTTTTGCGCAGGTTTTGAATAAATTGGGAGAAGATGTTCCTGCCGTAAAGGATAGCGAATATTTTGCCGATGCGTTTAACGCGGTGCAGGATGCGATCGAGAAAGGGCTGATCCTTGCCGGACACGATATTTCCGCCGGCGGGATGCTTACCGCTTTACTGGAAATGTGTTTCGCCAATGTGGAAGGCGGCCTCGAAGCCGGACTGGACGAAGTGGCGGAAGAAGACTTGATTAAAATACTCTTTGCCGAAAATCCGGGTATCCTTGTTCAGGTTAAAGAGAAAAAAGCATTTGAGAAGCTGATGAACGAAGCGGGAGTCGGTTTTGCAAAGATTGCACGGCCGACGGATGAACGTCATATCCTTATATCAAAGAATGGCGCTCAGTATCATTTCGGCATTGATTACATGCGCGACGTATGGTATGCTTCTTCTTACAAGCTAGACATCAAACAGAGCGGAAGTGTCTGTGCGGGTAATCGTTTTGAGAACTATAAGATGCAGCCGCTGGAAATTAAGTACAATAAAGAGTTTACCGGCAAGCTGGCTGATATGGGACTTGCCCATGGTCGGAAAGAACGGAGCGGCGTGAAAGCGGCAGTAATCCGTGAGAAAGGTTCGCAGTGCGAGCGCGAAACGGCTTACGCGTTATATCTGGCCGGTTTTGATGTGAAAGATGTTCACATGACCGACTTGGCGTCGGGACGCGAAACACTGGATGATGTGAATATGATCGTCTTCGTGGGCGGTTTCTCCAATTCCGACGTGTTAGGCTCGGCAAAAGGATGGGCAGGAGGTTTCCTTTATAATGAAAAGGCAAAGAAAGCAATCGATAATTATTATGCCCGTAAAGATACATTGAGTATGGGAATCTGTAACGGTTGCCAGCTTATGGCGGAACTGGAACTGCAATATCCGGAACATGAGAAGAAACACAAGATGCTGCATAACGACTCCCACAAGTTCGAATCCGAATTCGTCACACTGGAAATTCCGAAAAACAATTCCGTGATGTTCGGTTCTTTAAGTGGAAACAAGATCGGAGCATGGGTAGCCCACGGCGAAGGCAAATTCTCTTTTCCTTATGAAGAAGACAAATATAATATTGTCGCCAAATACAACTACGAAGGATATCCGGCCAATCCGAACGGTTCACCGTGGGCGACAGCGGCAGTCTGCTCTGCCGACGGCCGTCACCTTTCGATCATGCCCCATCCGGAACGTGCGATGTTCCCCTGGCAATGCGGATATTATCCTGCCGACCGCAAGGAAGACGAAGTTACTCCCTGGATGGAAGCATTCGTCAATGCACGGAAATGGATAGAGAAGGAGCGTTGAGTAAAAAATATCCTGCCTGTTTTTGGCAGGATATTTTTCCACGGATAACTCTCTGATCCTAAGTGCTCTATTCCCTCTTTCACTTTTATTAATAAAAAACTTCCCTTAAAAATTTGTTTAAGTGGGAATAAATCGATTATCTTTGCACCCGCATTTGGATAACGGATGCGATCTTTCTTTAGAGAAGGA
>JAITVG010000123.1 GCA_031285925.1 Tannerellaceae bacterium | reverse complement strand
ATCCTTCGGGAAAATACATCTTCAATGCGTTTGAACATTGTCCTTTCGACAAAGTAAAAGTTGTAATCCTTGGGCAAGATCCTTATCATGAACCCGGACAGGCGCACGGTTTGTGCTTTTCCGTGCAGGACGGCATTCCATTTCCTCCCTCTCTGGTGAATATCTTTAAGGAAATACAGGCCGATCGCGGCACTCCCGTTCCTCGAAGTGGCAATCTGTCCCGTTGGGCGGAGCAGGGAGTATTGTTGTTGAATGCCACTCTTACCGTACGCGCCCATCAGGCCGGTTCACATCAGAACAGAGGATGGGAGAGATTCACCGATGCCGTTATTCACCGTTTGGCGGAAAGCCGGGATCATATCGTTTATATCCTCTGGGGATCGTATGCGCAAAGAAAAGGCGCATTTATTGATCCTTCACGAAATTTCATCCTTAAATCGGCACACCCGTCGCCTTTATCCGCCTATCGCGGCTTCTTCGGCAATAAACATTTCAGCCAAACGAACGATTACCTGATCGCAACCGGACAGGAAGCGATTCTTTGGTAGTAATGATGAAATTTATTCCCGAAGCATTTTTGACGCAATTATATGCGCAGAGCCGTAATTTATTACACAATAGTTTGTTAAAATCATGGAAAACACGTACTTTTGCCGCAATTTATAATAGTTTTTCCTAAGATAAAAATACATGCACCCGACTTGTTTGCAGAGAATTGCCGTTGTACTTTTTTTTATTTTATCACTAACCGCTTGCCGAACCGTGCGGGAAACAAGCCCGGAAATACCGGGACAAAAAGTAAAACGCGAATTTCGCGGTGCGTGGATTCAAACGGCTTATCAGGGCGAATATCAAAGCATGTCGCCGGAAGAACTGAAAAAGGATTTTATACGAAAACTTGATTTTCTGCAAGCGTGCGGAATCAATGCGTTGATCTTTCAGGTAAGACCTGAAGCCGATGCGTTTTATCGTTCGGAGATCGAACCATGGAGTCGTTTTTATACCGGAGAACAGGGAAAAGCACCCGAAGGAAATTTCGATCTGATGAAGTTCCTGATAGAAGAATGTCATAACCGGAGTATGGAGTTTCATGCCTGGATCAATCCGTACAGGGTTGCCGCCAATCAAAACATCAAACTCGCCGGCAATCATATCTATCATACCCATCCGGAAAGATGCGTCGTGTACAACAATCAGATATTGTTCGATCCGGGCATTCCCGAAAACAGGGAGTTTATTTGCCGTGTAGTGCGCGACATAGTGCTCCGTTACGATGTGGACGCCATCCATACGGATGATTATTTCTATCCCTATCCCCTGGCAGGCACTCCTTTCCCCGACGATGGAAGTTTTAGGAAATACGGCTTGACGAAGGGATACACGGATGAGAAGCGTAACGACTGGCGGAGAGAAAACGTAAACCTGCTGATCAGGGAACTGAAAAGGACTATCCTGTTGGCTAAACCGTGGGTGCGCTTCGGGATCAGCCCTTTCGGGATTTACCGCAATAAAAAAAGTACTCCCGATAATTCGGGCAGCGAAACGAACGGTTTGCAAAACTACGACGACCTGTATGCCGACATCCTGTTGTGGGTACGACAGGGCTGGATCGATTACAATATGCCGCAACTGTATTGGGAAATCGGCCATCCGGCCGCCGACTACAAAACACTTGTGCGCTGGTGGAGCGAAAACGCGAACGGCAGGCCGCTCTATATCGGACAGGACGTAGCCCGGACTATGAAAGTAGGACAGTTGTCTGAAAAAATGTTTTTGGAAAAAGAAATGTACGGCGGGAGAATTGATGGACATTGTTTTTGGCCGGCAAACGAATTACTGTGGAACAATAACGGTGTGGCCGACAGCCTCAAAAACTATTATCACCGTTATCCGGCATTAATTCCGCCTTACACGCACCTGCACGGCAAAGCCCCGAAAGAAGTAAGCCGCCTGAAAGCAGAATGGACATCGGAAGGCTACGTACTGCACTGGGATGCCAAACAAAGCAGGACAAACCCTGAACTTGCTTCCTATTTTGTAATCTACCGTTTTGGAGAAAAGGAAACTGTCGATTTAAACGATCCGGCCGGGATTGTGGCGATCACAAAAGAAAAAAAATACTTGCTCCCTTACAGAAATGGAGGAGAAAAGTATACATATATAATAACAGCCGTGGATCGCTTTCACAACGAGAGCAGGAAGGGGAAAAGAAAAAAAGTAAAACTGTAGCTCCACAATGAAGCTGGAACTGATAAGATGTACGAAATATACCGACTGTGCGTCCTGCGGTTTTTACCAAAGGCATATATTCAAATATCGCACATTCCCCAAAGGGGTATTGATCCCTCAGGAACGGGTATTGCAAAATACGATCTATTTCCTGTTGCGGGGTGAAGTACGAGTGAACAGCGAAGAACATCCCGGCACGACTTTCAGGGAAGGACAATTCATCATGCAGCCGGTTGGTTCCAAAGTGGAATTTCAGATACTCGAAGCGACGGAAGCAATACTGTATCTTTTTGAAAAGCCGCAAAACGTATGTAACGAACGTTACAGCAAAAGTATGTCTATGGCTTCCGCCGGACACGTCGGGCCGGTCGTAATGGACATTTGCAGCCCGCTTGATATATTTCTTGGAGGTATGCGGATTTTCCTCGACGGCGACATGCGCTGCTCCGCTTTTCTACAATCCAAACAAACGGAATTGCTGTTTTTGCTCAACTGCTACTATCCGATCAAGGACCTCGCGGCATTTTATTCCACAATCTATCGCTACAGCAAGAGTTTCCAGTATTTCATCCTGCAAAACTATCAGAATGTGAAAGACGTGGAAAACTTTGCCCAACTCGGCGGTTACAGTGTTCCTACTTTCCGCCGCCTGTTCAAGGATACTTTCAACGAACCGGCCTATCAATGGATGCTTAAACGTAAATGCCAGGATATTCATGCCGATTTGCTGACGACCGAA
Source organism: Tannerellaceae bacterium (assembly GCA_031285925.1). Classification (GTDB taxonomy): domain Bacteria; phylum Bacteroidota; class Bacteroidia; order Bacteroidales; family Tannerellaceae; genus QVMG01. The sequence continues at coordinate 2,599 of JAITVG010000123.1, read as the reverse complement.
ATGTCCATCTCGGACATCAGTTACAAATACGGTTTTGAATCCCTTTCCAATTTCTCCCATTTCTGCCGCTCCAACTTCGGCCAGTCCCCCCGTGCCATACGGATGGAAAGGGAAGAAAATATATAATATTTTCAACTCATGGTATAAGATTTACAACTTATTGGTCAGAATACACAATTTTTGCCGATCCATTTAGCGATACCTTTGCCGAAAAGTGGATTAACACGTTTATATGTCCAATAAAATTTGGAAAAAATACCGTAAAGTATCTTTACATGCGTTGATTGTGATCGTTTGTATTGTTTGTGGAAGTACGCTGTTTGCCGGATGCAAACAAAATAAGCCTCATACTTCTTCCCACTACGGTTATGTTTCATATATTGTTCGTTGGGACAGCATCTCACCAAGGCACGACACAACTAAAAATCTTTTACGCTTTTGTTTTTATCCCGCCGATAACGGCCCGATGATCCAGACCGATACCGATTCGGCTTTCCTGCGGATAGCGCTGGCTCCCGGAAAATACAGATTACTGATGTACAATTACGGGAAAGATAATTTTCAGTTGCGCAACAGAAGAGAGTTTGAAAATATGGAAGTAGCGTTTCAGGAAGATGAAAACGGATATTCAAAAACGGCGTCTGTTCCGGTATACGGTGCGGTCATCCACGAGTTCGAAGTGAAACCCCATCAGGATGCAACCACCACTATCACACCTACGTTCTTTACCAAAAAGGTATACTTCAAAATCGATATTCCAAAAGAACATCACGCTCAGATACGCGATTGCAGGGGAATACTTTCGGGTGTTTCCCCTTTATTGTCCATCCCTAACCGCACCGTGAAAAGAGATTCGACCACAATATTGTCCTTGCCTTTTGAAAAAAATAAATCCGGTTTTGTGGGAGAAGCAGTTGTACTTGACGGCGCCCACAGAGAGGAGAAAGAGAAAGTACCCCATAAACTGACCTTGCATTTCACATTACACAACGGGCAAACCATTACTTCTACCGTAGATATGGGATCGCATCTGCTCAACATCAAACGGCAGGACATACAGGCCAATATCAAAGCGTTTGTAAACTCGGTATCCGAAGCTCAAATAAATCTCATCTGCGAATCAGTCGGCATTCATCCGTAGAGGTTCATAAGAATGGTTAAAATCAATGGCATATAATCTATTTTGTCTAACTTGGCAGGCTAATTTGTAAGTTATTAGATAATGAGAATAAAATATATTCTGCTCCTGCTTACTTCCGTAGCCGTGTTTTCCTGTTGTGAAAAGGAAGTAATAGAGGAAACATCGACACGTACCGTACTTGTTTATATGGTAGCCAGCAACTTGGATACCTATTTGAAAGACAATATAGAAGAAATGATAAAGTCTGCCACCGACAGAAATTTAAAAGGAGGTAATCTTATTGTATTCTATTCGGATTATAACAGCATGGAAAATACAATATCCGGGGAACTGTATCAAATCAAAGAAGGTAAAGGTGGGGTTGTTACGAAGCATTTCCTTAGAGATTACAACGGGCAAAGCGCCGTAGATCCCGCTTTCGTTCGTAAACTTGCCGACGAAGTATTCGCGGAATTTCCGGCGGACAGCTATGGTATGATCTTTTCCAGCCATGCAACGGCCTGGTTTCCGTCCGATTACAAAAACATGTTGCGGTGGTTCGGAGAAGAGAACGGTAAATATATAGAGATCGACGACCTTGCCTCGGCGCTGAAGGGATTACCGTTGGAATTTATCGCGTTCGACGCTTGCAGTATGGGAGCCGTAGAATGTGCGTATGAATTAAGGGATTGTGCAAATTATTTCATATCCTCTACCTCCGAGATTATGGGAATCGGATTTCCGCTTAAGGAAATGTTACCTTGGCTTTTTACGTCTGTCCCCGATTATAGGAATATTGTCCGCTCGTTTCACGACTTCTTCCTCAATTATAAAAATCCTTATGGAAGTTTGTCCGTTATAAAAACGGAAGGACTTGACGAACTGGCTTCCATCAGCAGGGAAATTCTTTCGACGAAAGGCATGGATGGGATGTATGGATTGAATACAAACAACTACCAATTACTGTCCAATATATCCGGGAATCCCAAATTGTATGACTTTGCGGATATTATGTTGGCACTGGCTTCCACGGAAGATCAGAAAAACCGCTTGAGCCGTGCTTTGGAAAATACCGTAATCGCAAAATCCGTTACCGATGAAATCTATTGCAGCAGTGGCGGATCAAGCGAAGTCACTTCCTATTGCGGACTGACCATTTACCCCTTACGGCAAAACTTCCCCACTGTCAACGACTGGTATCACACAAACCTGAGCTGGGCTAAATACGTTTATCCGTAGCCTGCTATTCTTAAACAACTCAACTGAAACAGATTTACAGTTTGCGTAATACTCTAATCGAAAACTCCGTCACCCGGTGACACAAATTTCGATTAGAACGCAGTGGAATATGAAGAATGATATTTAACCTGCATTATTCATACTCATTGCAAGCCCGGAGGGCTGAATTTTCATAACCGCAGGCGAGCAAAGCGTTGCCTGCGGTAGTGTAAGGGAGGACACTGCTGCCCGAAGTGGCAG
>JAITVG010000086.1 GCA_031285925.1 Tannerellaceae bacterium | reverse complement strand
AAGGGGGTTAAAACCCACAGAGGAACCGGCCTTGAAGCCGGAAATAATTAACCGTCAGCTAAAGCATGACGGCAAAAGACAGGCCTAACGGCCACTCGCTACGCTCGCTGAAAGAGAGTATGAATAATGCGGGCTAAATGGTTTTACTACGCCATTTAGACGGTTTTTTTATCCATGCATCTGTTTCCAAAAACTACCGTACTTTTCAATAAAAAAGACCGGCACGGGATTTACTCCGGCCGGTCTTTCTTTTGCAGTAGAATTACCGCTTATTCATTCATATTTACTCCAGTCCACGTTGTGCATGTCGCCGCTTTTGGCCAGCTCTTCATGGAAAGCGAAACAACATTTCAGGTTTTGCGGCGTGTGGCCGACGATTCCCATATTCAGGTATTCACGCAAGAGCGGCTGATAGTCGGGATGTACGCAATTGTCTATGATGGCATTAGCCCGTTGGATCGGCGATTTGCCGCGAAGGTCGGCCACTCCGTATTCGGTAATAATGATCTTCACGGAGTGTTCGCTGTGGTCGAGGTGGGATACCATCGGCACAAAGGCGCTTATCTTGCCGTCCTTGGCCGTTGAAGGAGTGGTGAATATGGATAGCATTCCGGAGCGGGTGAAATCCCCCGAACCTCCGATACCGTTCATCATGCGGGTTCCCGATACGTGCGTGGAATTTATATTGCCGAAGATGTCCGCTTCCAGCGCTGTATTGATGGTGACAAGCCCCAAGCGGCGGGCTACTTCCGGATTGTTGGATATTTCCTGCGGGCGAAGCAGTATCTTGTCCTTGAAGAAATCCAGATTGCCGTAGATTTCATCGATCACTTCATTGCTTACGCTCAGTGAGCATCCGCTGGCAAACTTCACACGCCCTTGCTTCATCAGGGTGATTACGGCATCCTGAATCACTTCCGTATAAACATTAAATGCCGGGATTTCCCTGTTCTCACCCATGCAGGCCAGAACCGCATTAGCCACGTTCCCCACTCCGCTTTGCAACGGAACAAACTCTTTGGGCAGGCGTCCGGCTTTCATCTCGGCCACGAGGAAGTTGGCCACATTGCGCCCGATAGCCATCGTTACGTCGTCGATCGGGGCGAATGGGCTGCCTTCGTTCGGCTTATCCGTTTCAACCACAACGATCTTCGTCGGATCTACTTTTATATAAGGCAAACCGATCTTGTCCGAAGGGGTATAAACCGGTATTTCGCGACGATAGGGCGGGTCGGCCGGTTCGTACACGTCGTGCATACCGCGAATCTCTTTCGGATGTTTCCGGTTCAGTTCCACGATCACAAGATCGGCCATGCGGCAAACCGTCGGAGCGATTCCCAAGCCACAGGTAGGAACAATCTCGCCGTTTTCGGTCACATCGGCCGCTTCCACTATCGCCACGTCTACCTTCCCCAGAAAGCCGTAACGCAAATTTTGCGCCAACTCGGAAAGATGCAGGTCGAAATACTGAGTTTCGCGCGCATTCAGAAGGGTGCGCAAATCCTTGTTCGACTGATAGGGCGTGCGAAACTTTATAGCCTTGGCACGAGCCAAAGCCCCGTCGAGAGAATCACCGGAAGAAGCGCCGGTAAACATACCGATCCGGAACGGATTCCCCTTTGCATGTTCTTCTTCCGCTCTTTTAGCCAGAGCCGTAGGGACAACTTTCGGACATCCTGCCGGAGTAAATCCTCCGAACCCCACATTCTGATCGTGCCGAATCAATTGGGCAGCCTCTTCGGCCGTCATAAATTTTAATGCCATACTATTGATAATTTTGTAGATAATAATCTGCTATCCAATTCTCGCGCAAAGGTATCAAAAGTAAATTTTAATTTCAGTATTCAATCTACCTTTTTCAGAAATCGATCCCATCTCCATTCACCCCAATACGGATCTGTCGATTTCCGGATAATCCATACTTTGCCGACAATAAAATCTTCGGGTAGCAAACCCCAATAGCGGGAATCATAGGAATATTTGCCATAATCGCTCAGCATAAAAAAATAATTCTGTTGAAAGGTATAAGAAGGAAGCGGATGATGATTTAAGTAGACAACAGAGTCGCGGTAAAAGACTTCCGCCTGCTGTTCCCATTCAATTAATTTATGATAAAGTGAATAATTCTCCCGGTTCATCGAAAGCGTATCCCCTTTTCGGGGAATGTAAAGAGGGCCGAAGTTACGGATATCCCACTGGGTTATCGAATCGGAAGGAAAAGCAGGCTTTGCCGCCTCACTGAACTCAGTGATGAAACTGTTATTTATTTCGGGTAAAAATTCTTTATACTTTATATCGTACGCATGTCCATTAATAAGATATGTATCATTTTGGATCGCTACGGTATCACCCGGCAATCCGAAACATCGTTTCACATAATATTTCATCAAGTGCATTTCCAGTTTATCCGAAGACCGGGGATATGGAGCATTAAAAACAAGCACATCATTCCTTTTTACATCCCTTACACGGGGAAGGCGATATATTGTTGTAGATTTCCTGTCAAGCAAATCGAAAATATTAAACAACCGGGCGCCGGGAATCCCTTTCCATACCAGCACATGATCTCCATTCTTTAAGGCCGGTTCCATCGAATTGCTCGGAATCCGGAAAGAAGCAAAGAAAAACAACTGAAAGATGATCCATCCCACAAGCAGTAAACAACTCACGAAAAGGATATTTACACCGACGGATATTATTTTTCTCTTTTTTTCCGCATCCATTATAACACTTCTATCTTGAATTATTCATACTAAATAATTAACGAGAAGCCCGGAGGGCTGAATCTTCATAACCGCAGGCGAGCGAAGCGTTGCCTGCGGTGGTCACCAAACACCGATTCACTGCCTAAAAGGCAGAACTTTTATTCTATTTTGTTCTGCCACTTCGGGCAGCAGTGTCCTCCCTTGCACTACCGCAGGCAACGCTTTGCTCGCCTGCGGTTATGAAAATTCAGCCCTCCGGGCTTGCAATGAGTATGAATAATG
>JAITVG010000271.1 GCA_031285925.1 Tannerellaceae bacterium | reverse complement strand
GTAAAGTGGGCGGGGAAATTGTCGGTCACCTTCAGATTGTTCAACTCCACGCTGCTTTCCGACAGTGCATCCTTCAGGTTTGCCATGGCGAATGTGCCGTATCCCAGGTTGTATTCCAGTGTCAGTTCCTGCGTCATGCCGGCAAGCGCCATTCCCTGGCAGATCAGTATCAATAAAATAACTCGTTTCATCGTTTTAACTCCTCCCCTAAATAAAGTGCGTATCCGGTATTTGATATCAAAGTATTGCCATATAACCAGTAACTATGCCCGGAACTCACCGGCAAAGAATACATTTCCCGTCCGTTTGCCGGATTAAATATTATGGCTTTTTCCTGACCGTATAATAACAGAAGCCCCGATTCGGGGTCAATATTACTAACCTGCATATCCGCAGGAATGTTCCAGTGTCCGGTGACCGATTTGTTTCGACTGTCGTATCGGGTCAGGCTTCCCTTGTTACTGATAAAGAGTTGTTCCGACCGGATGGGATTGACACACCAAAACTGGAATGAAGTCCGGATGACCGACTGCCCGGTTACCCGGTAATTATCCAAAGTCAGCACGCCTATTTCTCCCCAATCATAGACATAGTACGCGAACTTTCCGTCCGGGGTGATACGGGTTTGCACATCCCCATAAGTTCGGACAGGTATATCAAAAGAATACTCCAAATCTCCGGAAAGGGCATTGTATACGCGAAGTTTCAGCGGATAAACAGCAACGAAAAGCAATTTATTGTCTGCCGTCAGTAGCGGTTTGCCGGGAATCCATTGGTTTCCATCAACAGGTATCGTAACCTCTTTCGACAAGTCATTCCCGTTCATAATATATATAATATCACTTTCATGAACAACAATCTTTTCCGTAGACGAAGAGAATCCGTATCCATACACATGAAGGAGCAGATTACCCCGCTTCCCCGTCGGTTCCAGAGAAGGGATCGACCAGCTCGTCACTTCATTGTATGAACTGACATACAACTGGCTCAACAACGAATTATATCCGATTCTCGGCCAGTTTCCTTCCGGCGCTATGCACGTTCCCCGGCTGCGGTTTATTAGCTGATAATCATGGCAAAACATTCTTTCATCCCGATCTTTCGGATTTTCTGCTTCCAGATAAAAGCTATACGCCTCCTCCCTCGCTCCGAAAGCGCCGTAAGGGATACAGAACGTCCGGTTGGGCGATTCTTTCACAATCCAGGTTCCGGATTCATCCTGTATACTTATTACCGCACGGTAGGGATTCGTCCAGTTTATCACAATACTGTCTTTCCGGCTGTAATCTATTTTCAGATCCGGGCCTCCCTCCAAATCCAGATAACCGCAAAACCAGGATTCTCTCTGATCGCTGAAATGAGCTTCCACACGGTATCCGTTCCATCCACCGACGTAAGAACGATCCACAAATGACGTTTGGTTTATATCTCTTACAATAATCTCCTTATAATTGGTACTCACTCTATAATACGCAAAAGTGGAGGCTCCGAGCGGAATCTTATCCCAGGATACTTCCAGATAGCCGTCTTCATTGACCCGATGCCTCAATTTGCGGCTGTAATCACCCGGATCGGCTATCTTCAGCGGCCATTCATATTTCCCCATATAGGATTCCTGCCCGGACTGTTCGGCAATACTGCCGGTGCCGGTGTAGAGATATATTTCGCAGGTCAGCGTATAGTTATCTTCCGGAAGATTGAAGTTCCATAAATCCAATCTGCCGGAACCGCCCGGCATTCTAACCGATTGATCTCCTATACGGAATATGCAGCCTATGGGTTTAAGTCCGTTAGTCGCCAGATTGTAGGGTATTTGTCCGGATCTGCTCATTACGACGATCGTTTCTCCGTCGTTATCTACATTCAGTTCTATTCCCATCTGCACTTCGGCCGAAGGCTTTTCCAATTCTACGAAATTCTCGTGAATCCGGTATTCGCAACTGTTCAGCAGCAAGGCGCCAAACAGGCAGTACGTCATTTGTTTCAATCGTTTCAGTCGTTTCATTTATTTGTTTAATAATCAGATGTTTAATTTTTCGTTCTCATGCCTGAAATTTTCCATGCGCAGGGAGCTAATGCTGCGTGCGCATGGAAGTTTTGCTGCGTGCGTATGAAAATTTTGCTGCATGCGCATGGAAATTTTGCCGCATCCGTATGTAAATTTTCACGCTCCCGGGGGATGTTTATTTCTGCCAGATGTGCCAGGCGGCGAAGGCCTGCAAAAGCAACATTTCCAATCCGTTCTTTACGACGGCTCCCTTTTCCTTTCCTTTTTTCATAAAGAGGGTTTCGTTCGGGTTGTAGAGAAGGTCGTAGAGCAAATGGTTGGGCGTAATCAGGCTGTAGGGAATGGCGGGAGATTCTTCGATGTTGGGGTGCATGCCGAGGGGCGTTGTATTGACGATCACCGTGTATTGCTCCATTATTTTCGGGGTAATATCTGCGTAGGTGATACCTGTTTCCTTCGGATGGCGCGACACGAACGTGGCGCCTACGCCCAGTTGCTTCAGCCCCTGAAACACGGCGCGCGAGGCTCCCCCCGTTCCAAGTATCAGCGCCTTGCGGTGCGACTGATTGAGCAGCGGGTCGATGGATTGCTTGAATCCCGTGATGTCGGAGTTGTATCCCTTTAGCTTGATCTTTCCGAAAAGGCCGCGGGTGAATTTGATTACGTTCACCGCGCCGATCCGCCGGGCGTCTTCGTCGATGTCGTCGAGGAAGGGAATCACCTGCGTCTTATAGGGCAGAGTCACGTTCAGGCCTTTAAGCTCAGGATTTTCCCGGAGCACATTCTTAATCTCCCTGACATTTTCGATTTCAAAGTTCACGTATTCGGCGTCTATCTTCTCTGCTTCAAATTTTTTATTGAAGAAGGTTTTTGAAAATGAATGTCCCAAAGGGTAGCCGATTAGTCCGTATTTATCCATTTGTGCGTATTTGTATTTTCATTTAACGGCAGTGTAGAGCGAGCAAACGCCAAGGGTGAATGTGCGCACCTTTACTTCCCCGAATCCGATGCGTTCCAGCAACTCGGCCATCACCTTTCCCTGCGGAACCACCCGGATGGAAGCCGGCAGGTAGTTGTAGGCTTTTTTTTCTTTGGATACCATGCGGCCTATCGCCGGTATCAGTGCGCGGGAATAGAAGGCGAACAGCCGGTTCATCGGAAAGCGTTCCGGGGCGGTGAGTTCCAGTATGACGAGATGCCCGCCGGGCTTGAGCACGCGAAACATTTCCGAGATACCTTTCGCGATATCCTCAAAGTTGCGTACACCAAAGGCGGCGGTTACGGCATCGAACGTGCAGGGTGGATAAGTCAAACTAAGGCTGTCCTGTCTTTCAAAGGAAACATGTTCGGAGCAACCGGACTCGGCGGCTTTTCTCCGGCCTATGTTCATCATCCCTTCCGACAGGTCGGCGCCGATAACCCGGCAGGGGTTCAATTCCCTATACAGCGCGATGGCCAGGTCTCCGGTGCCGGTTGCAACGTCCAGAATGGTTTCGGGAGCGAAAGGCTTGAGCGTGCGGATGGCTTTCTTTCTCCAGCTTTTGTCGAAACCTAAGGAAAGTGTACGGTTCAGCAGGTCGTACTTGCCGGCAATGGCGTCGAACATCCGTTCCACCTGTACGCCTTTTCTTTCCTCCTTATTATAGGGAAGGATATGTTCCGAACCATACTGTGCCATGAGCTATCGCGATTGCAGGTATGCCGTTACGTTTCGTTCGATCCTTCCGGAAAGGCCTTCGGTGTTTTCCTTTACAAAAGATTCTCCGGTGATATGTTCGTAGAGTTCGATGTAGCGTTCGCTGATGCTTTCCACTATGGCAGGTGTCATTTCAGGCACGGTCTGCCCTTCTTTTCCCTGAAAGCCGTTTTCCATCAGCCATTCGCGTACAAATTCCTTGGAGAGTTGCCGTTGGGGTTCGCCTTTGGCAAAACGTTCTTCATAGCCTTCGAGGTAGAAATAGCGGGAAGAATCCGGGGTGTGAATCTCGTCGATCAGGTAGATCTTGCCGTCCCTGTGTCCGAATTCGTATTTGGTATCGACCAGGATCAAGCCTCTTTCCTTTGCTATTTCGCTGCCGCGGAGGAATAGCTGCATGGTGTATTTTTCCAGCAATGCGTAGTCTTCTTCGGAAACAAGGCCGCGGCTCAGTATTTCCTCGCGGGAAATATCCTGATCGTGCTCGCCGATCTCCGCTTTTGTCGTCGGTGTGATGATCGGGTGAGGAAAGCGTTCATTTTCGCGCATACCGTCGGGCAGCTTGATCCCGCAAATCTCGCGGGCGCCGGACTTGTATGCCCGCCAGGCGCTCCCCACCAGATAACCGCGCACAATCATTTCCACCGGGAAGCCCGTGCATTGCACTCCGGCGGTAACCATCGGATCGGGAACGGCCAGCTTCCAGTTCGGACAGATGTCGGCTGTCGCGTCGAGAAACTTGGCTGCGATCTGGTTCAGCATTTGTCCTTTATAAGGGATGCCTTCGGGCAGAACGACGTCGAAAGCCGATATGCGGTCGGTAGCCACCATCACCAGCAATTCATCGTTGATGTTGTATACGTCGCGCACCTTGCCGTGGTATACGCTTTTCTGTCCCTGAAAATTGTAGTCTGTTCCTGTTAATGCCGGATTTGCCATTTTATAATTGATAATTTATAATTGATAATTTGATAATTCATGATTTAATTGTCGCCGGCGCGCTTCGCACGATCAAACCGTTCGTATGCTTCAACAATGCGCTGAACAAGTTTGTGGCGTACAATGTCGCTTTTATTAAACTCCACTTTCTCTATTCCGGGCACGTCTTTAAGGATACGCATAGCCTGAACCAAACCGGAAGTAGCCGAAGGCGGCAGGTCTATCTGGGTAATATCGCCCGTTACCACCATCTTGGCGTTAGTACCCAGGCGGGTGAGGAACATTTTAATCTGATGGATCGTCGTGTTTTGTGCTTCGTC
>JAITVG010000268.1 GCA_031285925.1 Tannerellaceae bacterium | reverse complement strand
CATTGAACGGCACATGGAATTTCAACTGGGTGAAAGATTCGGATATGCGTCCGGCTGATTTTTATGAAGTCGGTTATAATGATAAGGGATGGGGAACTATGCCTGTGCCGGGAAACTGGGAGCTGAATGGGTATGGTGATCCTCTTTATGTGAATATTGGCTATGCCTGGCGGCATCAGTTTAAAAATAATCCTCCTGATGTGCCGGTGGAAAATAATCATGTCGGGTCGTATCGCAAAGAAATCGTAATACCGGTCGATTGGAACGGAAAGGAAATTTTCGCTCATTTCGGCTCGGTTACGTCTAATATGTACCTGTGGATAAATGGCCGGTTTGTCGGATATAGCGAAGACAGCAAGTTGGAGGCTGAGTTCGATATTACGAAATATGTTAAACCCGGTAAAAACCTTATAGCTTTCCAGGTTTTCCGCTGGTGCGACGGTACTTATCTGGAAGATCAGGACTTTTTCCGCCTCTCCGGAGTAGGGCGCGACTGTTATTTGTATGCCCGTAATCCGAAATATATACAGGATATTCGGATTACCCCTGATCTGGATGCGCAATATAAAGACGGTAGCCTGCAAATTGTGTTGAATTTGAAAGGAAGCGCTACCGTTGATCTTAAATTGCTTGACGGTAAAGGGACTGAAGTCGCGGCAACATCAGTAAAGGGCTCCGGGAAACTGACTGCGGGAATGCAGGTAGCCGATCCTGAGAAGTGGACTGCGGAAACTCCCAACTTATATAAACTGATTGCATCTTTAAAAGACGGAGAAAGAACATTGGAAGTTATTCCTCAAAAGGTAGGTTTTAGAAAAATAGAACTGAAAGATGCGCAGGTTCTGGTCAATGGGAAACCGGTTTTATTTAAAGGAGCTAACCGACATGAAATGGATCCGGATCGTGGATATGCGATTTCCCGCGAAAGGATGATCGAGGATATCAAACGGATGAAGCAATTTAATCTGAATGCCGTGCGTACTTGCCATTATCCGGATAATAATCTGTGGTATGACCTGTGCGACGAATATGGTTTGTATGTGGTTGCCGAAGCGAATGTCGAATCTCATGGTATGGGATATGATGAGCGTACACTGGCTAAAAACCCACTGTACGCTAAAGCTCATCTGGAACGCAATCAACGGAATATTCAGCGCAGTTTCAATCATCCGTCCATTATTTTCTGGTCATTGGGAAATGAAGCGGGTATGGGGCCGAACTTTGAAGCCTGTTTTAAATGGATCAAGGCGGAAGATCCTTCCCGTCTTTGCCAATATGAACAGGCGCACGGCAATCCGGAATTTACGGATGTCTATTGTCCGATGTATCTGGATTATAAGCGGAGCGAAGAATACAGCCAAAGGACAGACATCAAGGTGCCCCTGATTCAATGCGAATATGCTCATGCAATGGGTAATTCGGAAGGAGGTTTCAAGGAATACTGGGATTTGATTCGCAAATATCCGAAATACCAGGGTGGTTTTATCTGGGATTTTGTAGATCAGTCTTTGCGTATTACACGTCCGGATGGCGTTTTCTATTATGGTTACGGCGGCGACTGGAACGTGTATGATGCTTCCGACCAGAATTTCTGCGATAACGGTTTGATCAGTCCGGATCGTGTCCCGAATCCTCATGCGTATGAAGTCGGCCATATTCACCAGTCCATCTGGGCTACTCCGGTAGATATGAATACCGGAACAGTCAGCATTTATAATGAAAACTTCTTTATCGACCTGAGCGGTTATTACGCGGAATGGCAATTAATGGCTAACGGCGAACCTGTACAGTCAGGTATTATCACGGATCTGAACGTCGGCCCACAGCAAAAAGCAAACCTGAAATTGGATTATGATATTTCAACGGTCAGCAAAGACAAAGAGTTGCTGCTGAATATCTCTTTCAAACTGAAAAAGGCAGAGCAGTTGTTGCCTGCCGGCTATGCAGTCGCTAAAAACCAGCTGGTTGTTCGTCCGTATACTCCGCTGGAGTTGGTGATTAAGAATAAGGAAGTGATGCACATCGCTACTGTTTCTCCAACATTGATCGAAAAGGACATGAATTTCCTGATCGTTGAAGGCGAGAGTTTTCGTTTGGACTTTGGCAGACGCGACGGTTTCCTGTCCAGGTATGAAGTAAATGGATTATCCATGCTGAAAGAAGGAGGCAAACTGACCCCGAACTTCTGGCGTGCACCGACCGATAATGACATGGGAGCGCGCCTGCAACAGCGCTACCGTGCATGGTTGAATCCCGGATTAAAACTGACTTCATTGACAGGTAAAACTGAAAATGATTTGGTTGTTGTTGATGCAACTTATGAGATGGAGGCAGTATCTGCCAAATTATACCTGACTTATGTGATCAATAACGAGGGAAGCATTCGGGTTACGCAGAAGATGACTGCAGACAAGTCGGCGAAGGTATCCGACCTGTTCCGCTTCGGCATGCAAATCCAGATGCCGAAGAATCTGGATCGGATCCAATACTACGGACGCGGCCCGCTGGAAAATTATTCGGATCGCAATAATGCGACGGATATAGGTTTGTATAAGCAAACAGTGGATGAACAGTTCTATTCCTATATCCGCCCACAGGAAACGGGGACTAAGACCGACATACGCTGGTGGAATCAAACCAATAAAGGCGGTAATGGCCTTCAGTTTGCAGGAAATGCGCCGTTTACGGCATCGGCTCTCCATTATTCTATCGAATCTCTTGATGAAGGGCTATACAAAATTCAAAAGCACTCCGAACTGGTGTCGCAAATAGATTATACGAATGTATGTATAGATAAAGTTCAGATGGGACTGGGTTGCGTGAACAGTTGGGGAGCGCTTCCTCTGGAACAGTACCGCATACCTTACGGAGATTATGAATTTACCTTTGTGATGCAACCGGTTAGCTGCATCCGTATGTAAATTTTACTGCATACGTATGTAGCGAAACGTAGAACAATAAACAATTAATAATTACCAATTAATTAATTTCCTCGTATCATGAAAAAAGAGAACAGTATCAGTAGAAGAACCTTCTTGAAAAGCTCGGCAACTGTCGGCGCTTTGGGAGTGATCGGAACAGGCGGAACCGCAGCGGTATTAACGTCCTGTGCCGAAGGTGTAAAAGAACCGGCCATGAAGCCGTTGAAAGAACCCGGAACATATTATGTTCCCGACCTGATGGACTTTGCAAAAGACGGACAAGAACTGAAAGCCGGTATAATCGGTTGCGGTGGACGCGGATCGGGAGCGGCGTTTAACTTTCTGAATGCGGCTAACGGTGTAACGATAACCGCGCTTGGCGACACGTTTAAGGAAAGGGTTGATTCCCTGGCTGCAAAACTGAAAGAAGACAAGGGCATCGACATACCGGAAAGCAGCCGCTTTGTCGGATTGGATGCTTATAAACAGGTGATCGACAGTGGCGTAGATGTAGTGATAGTTGCCACACCACCCAATTTCCGCCCGATACATTTCCAGTATGCAACGGAAAAGGGGAAACATTCATTCCTTGAAAAGCCGGTTTGCGTAGATCCGGTCGGCTACCGTACGATCGTTGCAACAGCCAGACAGGCAGCGGCAAAGAATCTGTGTGTCATTACCGGAACACAGCGCCGCCATCAGCGCAGCTATGTGGAATCCCACAAATTATTGATGGACGGCATTATCGGCGAAATCACCGGAGCTACGGTATGGTGGAACGGCGGAATGCTTTGGTTCCGCGACCGCCAACCGGGATGGTCGGATGCGGAGTGGATGATCAAGGACTGGGTGAACTGGAAGTGGCTCTCCGGTGATCATATCGTGGAACAGCACGTACACAATCTGGACGTGTTCACGTGGTTCAGCAATCTGAAACCGGTGTCGGCTGTCGGATTCGGTTCGCGTCAGCGTCGCGTTACCGGCGATCAGTACGACAATTTCAGCGTAGACTTTACGATGGAAAACGGTATTCACCTCCACAGTATGTGTCGTCAGATCAGTGGTTGTAAAAACAATGTAAGTGAATTTATCCAGGGGACGAAAGGAAGCTGGTGGGGCAATCAGGGACGCGATGCGATATTCAAGGATATGGCCGGTAACGTTATCTGGAGTTGGGATAAAGCAGCGGAAGATGCAAACTTCAAACAGGTTGACCCCTATACATTGGAACACGTAAACTGGATCAATCATATCCGCAGCAAAACAGTGATCGACCAGGCTTCCGAGATCGCTATCCCGAACATGATGGCTATCATGGGACGTGAATCGGCTTACACCGGCAAAGAAGTAATCTGGGACGAAATGATCGCATCGCCGCAGGACTACATGCCTAAGGATTTGAATCTGGGCAAGATGGACATGAGCGGATTTACCGTTCAAGTTCCCGGAACTCCATACGAACCGAAGAAATGAGTTGAGTACAATTCTTTTTGATTTACGAAAGAGGAATGTCGCACAGACGTTCCTCTTTTTTTGTGTAAATCTCATCCGGCTGTGTAAATAAAGACATTAAGAGGTGTTAAACGGATAGTATCATACAGCCATCTGCGTACATGATTTAGTTAAAAAAGAAGAAGAATACGGAAAAGAACACCTCTATTTGATACAAAAATACATTATTGTTTTACCTTTGTAACGTAAACGTACAAACAAGAAGATAAGAAATCTTATCTGTAACAACGGGGGACCGCAGAGTGTCATCATTCGAGATAATAAATTAAACGCTGAATCGAAATGAATGGACAGATACTTACACAATAAGGATTTACGCTCGTGCGGACTACTGACCTTGAAAAGATGATGATTGATACAACATACATAATGGATAAAGATATTCTTATTGGCTTGATGTTTATCGGGTCAATAGATTTCATACATGACTATTACAAGAGTGCTTAAACACCTTGTACAGGACTGGTGGTTCCTGTCTGATTCTTTTGTGAGAAAGGAAAGGAAAAAAACACTCTCAATATTTACAAACGGTTAATAAACAAGGAAAAGCCACGTCGTGAGACGTGGCTTTCCACTTTTTTATCCATCCGGCTGCGTACAGATGTTTTAGAGTCTGTTTATATTTTACTCGCCATTTTCTTTAGTGTTGCATGAACGATTTGGCTACGAACTCAAGCACTATCGGAAGCTCCATCCGCCAGTAAGTCCACGTATGGCCACCATCTTTTACGCGATATTCGTGCGGAATTTCATTCTTCTTGAAAGTGACGTGCATCTTGGAATTTCCTTCAGACAGGAAATCCTCATCGCCGCAACTGATATACCAGCGGATGCTTTTGATCTGTTTCAATTCGCTTTCCGAAGCTCCCGACAACATGCCCTCGATGCTGTGGCGGCGGTAATACTGCTGCATTTTCTCTTCGGTCACTCCCGGCTGGTTTCCCATCTGTTTCTTCACGTCATCGACACTCCAACTGCCGGTTGCCGCACTTAACGGAGCAGCGGCAGCAAACAATTCGGGATGATGCAAGGCATAGAATAGCGTACCTCCGCCGCCCATGGAAAGACCGGACACGGCACGGTAGCGACGCTCACTGCGCACGCGATACGTTTTTTCTATATGCGGGATCAATTCCTTGAAGAAGAAATCTTCGTAATTGAAATCCCCTTTAATATCATTGAAGTAACCCCGCCGCACGCTACCTGCATCGGGCATGACAATGATCATCGGGCCGGCTTTCCCTTCGGCAATCACCTTGTCGGCAATATTTTGTACCTGTCCGAACTGAACCCAACCGGTATGTACGTCGCCACTGCCATGCAGCAGATAGAGTACCGGATAGCTCTGGTCCGATTCCTCATATCCGGGAGGAAGGTAAATGGAATAGCTGCGATCCGCTTTCAGGATGTCGCTTTTTACAGTGCGGGTTTCATACACGCGGCTTTCCTGTGCCGTTGCCATAGTCGTTGCGCAAATCAGCGCTATGGCCATAATTACATGTTTTCTCATACATTTGTTTATTAGTTGAAGAATATAATTTATTGATTGCGAAAGGTATATATTATTTTCCATTATCCGGTTTTTCCACTTGCAATTCTTTTCGTCAGCCTTTCTACATTGCATTTATGAAATTTGTATTGCGCTGAAATATAGCATATTATGTCTTCTAAAAATCATCTAAACGGTTTTGTAAAAGCATCTAAATGATTTTAAAAATCGTCTAAATGGTTTTGCAAAAGCATTTAGACGATTTTCGGGAGGTTTCTAACCTGCATTATTCATACTCATTGCAAGCCCGGAGGGCTGAATTTTCATAACCGCAGGCGAGCAAAGCGTTGCCTGCGGTAGTGCAAGGGAGGACACTGCTGCCCGAAGTGGCAGA
>JAITVG010000180.1 GCA_031285925.1 Tannerellaceae bacterium | reverse complement strand
GCAGGATTTCATCCTTCGCTTATTTTCTTTATTACGACCAAGAGAATTAATAACCAGATTAGTATTATCGGTATCGCATAATACCATTTTTCAGGTTTGCCGTCTTTCCATAAATCCCTTGCTTGCTCCCGGCATTCATTCATTGTCTGCTTGGGTATTAGTTTTATGGCAATGAACGCGAAAAGCGGTAAAATCAGCAAATCGTCTAAATATCCGAGTACCGGTATCAAGTCGGGTATCAAGTCTATTGGCGATAAAGCATAAGCAACCGCTATCATTATGATAATTTTCGCAACAATCAGTACATCTTTTCTTTTGTACGCCAAATACAATGCGGATAAATCATCTTTTAACGCTTTAATCCTTGCCTTAAATTTTCCAATCATCTTGCAAATCCCAAATCAATTATGACCACTTCCGAATGTCCTGATGTGCGAACCGGTGGCCCCCATGTTCCCACGCCGCAGGATATATAGAAATTCGATTTGCCTTTTTTCAGAAAGCCCCAATCCTGTTCGTATACATTGCCTGTGATGTAATTCAATGGCCACATCTGCCCGTGATGCGTATGTCCCGACAGTTGCAGATCCATACCTGCCTGTTCTGCCTCTTGGAGGTTGTAGGGCTGATGGTCGAGCAGGATAACAGGTAATTGCTTGTCGATACCATTCAATAATTCGGGCATTGTTTTCCGCGAACGGCTCGAACGGTCTTTTCGTCCGGCAATGTAAAAACTGCTGTCAATCAAAGCTACCGTATCAAGTAATGGTTGTATTCCGTGCGAAGCCAGATAATCAATAGCAACATTGCTTTCTTCCCCTCCTCTGAGGCGCTCATGATTGCCATTGACAAAATAGATTCCGTATTTGGGTTTCAAACGGTCAAACTCCGCTCCCAAGTTATTTTTGATGACCGGTTCGGGATTGCCATCGAATATGTCGCCAACCAACAGTACAATATCGGGATGCTGCTCATTAATAGCCTTTACCATCCGCTCCAATGTCTTACGCCCGTATATATTTCCCAAGTGGACATCGCTCGCCATTGCAATCCGCAACGAGGAAAGCCGCCCTGCTTTTTTATCTACGGGAACAGCCAAATGAGTTACGCGCGGATGGTGTGCATTCCAATACCCTCCTCCGATAACGGCGGCGAGCATTAGACAAACTGCTCCAAACAGGATGGATTTAGTCTTCCGGTAATTCCTGTAAATAAAGCCGGGATGGATTTTACCTGCCCATCGGATAATTCGTAATATGTCGATAACAAGCAAGATGAGAGAGCCATACAATACTGTGGCTAACATGATATAGCCGAAAGTATAACAGGCATCATACAATAATCCTGAAATCAGTTTTGTTCGTACCACCACAAACGATAAAGCTATCAGCCAAAATATCACGGCAAAGCAAATCCGCCCACGCTTTGATATTTCGAGCGATTGCCAGCCGCGAACAAACAGGTAAATACATCCTGCGATATAAGCATATAGTAAATATGACCACATATATTAAATTTCATTCTTATTTTGTGGTACAAAAATACGCTTTTCAGGCAATACCTAAAAAAGACCGCTGGATATTTGTACTCCAACGGTCTTTTATCAAATTTTAAACCCTTTCTTCTCTACTTTCGGCGGACTGCCGATTACCAACCTCTCGCCCATGATTTCCTTAATACTCTGAAAATTATTTGGTAATGAAGTAGATATGTCGGCTTTCCCCTGCGATTGGTTTTGATTGCTTACAAAAACGGACTTGTCAGGAACATTTTCCTGCCCCTCGCTTTGCTCAATCGGTTTTAGAGAAAGCTGGATTTCACGGTCTAACTTAATCAGGTCGTCTTTCAGTACTTTCAGTTCCGGCTCTTTCCGCCATGTGCCTTCGACTACCTCTTTGAGTGTTGGAATATCCTTTTCCAACTTCTGATTATCCGACTGGTATTTATCCAACAGCTTCGGCATGGTATCGAGTGCATTCAGGAAATTCTGTGCTGCTGTTTTCGGGTCATTTGCCATAGTGCCGTTATTGTACTTGTAGAGAATATCGCTCTCCCCTTTGGCAAAGAAGCGGTTCTGCACAAAGTCGAAGCCGTCCTTGTTGGTAGTTTCGGTTTTGACTATCAAATCGAAGCCATACAACGAGCCTATTTTTTCGTACTGTCCATACGTGCGGGCTTTGTCGGCAATCTCGTTCAGTTTTGCTCCGACTGCTTGCGGGTTGCTGCCCTGCAATCCGTCCAACTGTACAGGATTGAGGCGGGTAACGCCGTCCGCTTGGTATTGCACACGGGATTTCAGAGCATCCATGTCTTTGGTGATGCGGTCAATGTTGTTTGTGTTACTCGCTACATCCGACAATATCTTTTCCAATTTGGAACGGGAAGATGATTTACCCCTGACAAATGCCTGCCGTTCCGATTCAAGGGACGCGATTTTCTTTTCCAAGCGTGCCTTTTCCAATAACTCGGTGTTGCCGGAGAGTATTGCGACATATTCTGAAAAGTTCATGCCGCCCTTTTCATCCATGCTACCCTCGTCAATGGTGCGGCTGCCCAATGAGTTATTCTTCAACTGACGAATAAACAACTGCTTGTTGTGCAACAAGCCGAACTTGTAGGCATCCAACGATTTTTCAACGGCATAGATAATTACATCCACCTTGTTATCAGCGTGTAACTTGGCTATATCATTCCCCTTACGGATACCCCTGCCGTCCCGCTGTTCGAGGTCGCTTGGCCGCCAAGGTGCGTCCAAATGATGAATGGCAACGCACCGTTTCTGTGCGTTTACACCCGTTCCCAACATTTCGGTAGAGCCGAACATCACACGGATTTTACCGCTGTTCATATCGGCTATCATCTGCTTGCGAGCCTTATCGGTTTGGGCTTCTTGGATAAAACGTATTTCGTGCGAGGGGATTCCGAAGTCATCCATCAGCTTGCGTTTTATCTCGGAGCAGGGATTCCATTCACTGGGTTTGTAAGTTCCAAAATCGGTGAACACAAATTGTGTCCCCTTGTGTTCGTCAAACTTTTTGTAATAGTCCGATACCATTTTGGCAACATGAGAGGCTTTGTTATCTACATGGTCGCCGTACTTCTCTTTATCAATCAACCGCATGTCCAAAGACATTTTTCTTGCGTAATCGGTTGCTATCAGCATCTTCGCTTTTTCTTCCTTCCTGTTTAATGGAGGGCGTTCCAAGAATTTGGCATCTCCTGTTTTGGCGAACTCTACCAGCTTTTGGGTAAACTCCTGCTGGTCGGGCGTGGGCGGTATGTTGTGCAGGATTTCATTCTTTGCGGGACGGTCAATGCCAATATCCTCCGCTGAACGGTAGTCGGTTATCTCGGCATAGAAAGCCGCCAATTCAGGGACTTTGATAAAGTAGCGGAAACGTTCTTTCTGTACAATCTCGTTGGTTACGGAAAACTCATAGTCTATCGACTTTTTGGCAAAGATGGCTGCCCACGCATCAAAGGTGTTAATGCCTTGCCGTTCCAGTTCATTCGGACGAAGGTATTTGAATAACAGATACAATTCAGTAAGTGAATTACTGATAGTTGTTCCCGAAAGATAGGTTGCACCCAAGTCCTTCCCCGTCCTGTCCTGAATGGTACGCAGGGCGAACAGCATATTGAGTGCCCGCTGTGAGCCTTCGGCGTTACCCAATCCTGCAACCCTGTCGTGCCGGGTGGTAAAGGTTAGGTTTTTGAAGCGGTGCGATTCATCCACATACAGGTGGTCGATGCCCATCAAGCGAAAATCTACCGTATCGTCCTTGCGGTTTTCGATTTGGTAGGTAATACCTTCTAATTTGGCGGAAAGGTTCTCCTGCCGTTTGATTAAACCCTTCAGCATTTTCCCTGAAACTTCTTTGCCCTGTGAACGCAGTACGTCCAGATTCGCCTCTACCGAATCCAATTCCGCCTGCAAGATACGCTGCTGTATTTCGGGGGATTGGGGTATCATGCCGAACTGCTCGTGTGTTAAGATGATGGCATCCCAGTTGTTATTCTTCATTTCGTTGAAGATTTTCGCCCGGTTTGCCGGCGTAAAATCTTCCTTGCCCGGATATAATACTTTCGCATTCGGGTATGCCGTGCAGAACGTCTGTGCTATCTCATG
>JAITVG010000122.1 GCA_031285925.1 Tannerellaceae bacterium | reverse complement strand
AGCCGGCTCAAATCATCAGACGAAAAATTCAAAACAGTTTCTTACAATTTGAAACACGGAGGCACAGATACACGGAGTTTTTATCTTGCTCATTATTAAGATAATAAAAAAACTCCGTGTCCTCCGTGCCTCTGTGTTAAATCTCTTTTTCACGCTTTTTTACCCCGTTTTCTGCCTTTCTGCACCTAAAAAAGGCGAAAAACGGGAAAAAGCGCAATTTCGGATGCCGCAAGGCTGTTAAACAGCGTGAATCCGTTGTTTAACGCACATCCCCCTGCTGTTAAACAGCAAGGAGTATCGGAGTGCACGCGGGGCGCAGGTGTGTTTAACAACTTTTCCAACCATGTTTAACACGGAGGCCTTTTTAGCTACATCAGAGAAAAAAACGCCTGCCTGCCCGGTTGAATTTTTCATTCTCCGCCTCTGTTTTTTTCTAAAACGCAGAATTTTTCGAACACGAATTATGCCTTTAACCTCCTGTAAGTAATTGCGTTACGGCGTTTTTAACTGCTTTAGAATGGCCTCCGTGCAAATTTTTTTTTCTTTCGGGCGAAAATATGGCCGTTTTTTGAGATCGAAAACAGCGGTAGTGGTTACAAATTGATAGGGGCACACCTCAAATTAATATTTCGTCCTTTTGGTTTCGATGATTGTTTAATTATTTTCCATCAAATATTTCTTCCATTGGAAAATTAATTATATCTTTGTCGAAAATTAAGAGAAATGAAAAAGATTTTTATCCCAATACTGCTTGCAGGAATGGCGTTTGTTGCCTGTACCGGTAACGGCGGTGGAACAAAAGAACAAACATCTAAAAAACAAGAAAATAAAATGAAAACGATTCAATTGACAAAAGCAGACTTTCTTTCTAAAGTCGCCAACTATGAAGTAAGTCCCAATGAATGGAAATACTTGGGTGATAAACCTGCCATAGTGGACTTTTATGCCGACTGGTGCGGCCCATGTAAAATGATTGCCCCGATTCTGGAAGAATTGGCAACCGAATACGGCGATAGTATTTATATCTATAAAGTCAATACGGAAAAAGAACAGGAATTGGCTGCGGCATTCGGCATCCGTTCCATTCCTTCTCTGCTGTTCATCCCGATGAGCGGACAACCTCAAATGGCGCAAGGCGCAATGCCTAAAAATTCTTTTAAAGAAGCCATCGACAAGGTGTTGCTCAAAAAATAATTCAATGGATGGAGAAGCAGATTAAAGAACCGCTTTGCATCATCCGGGATATTTACCGGCTGATTAATGATTTTGAAAGCGAACTTCAGTCCGGCTGTGGAGTGGGATTGAATGAGGGCATGTTATTGTGTTCCCTTTCCAAAATGGAAAAATGCACATCGGGGCAAATTGCCGAACTGTTGGGTTTGACTTCATCCAACGCCTCGAAAGTCATTATTTCTGCGGAGAAGAAAGGACTTGTCGAACGTATCGTAGGGAAGGAAGATAAACGGCAAATGCTTTTTATGCTTACGCCGAAAGGGAGAAAATGTATAGAAACCATTAAATGCAATCCGCAAAGCATTATTCAACTGATTGATAGGATAAAGGAAATATGAAACATATCATCATCGGAGGTGTAGCAGGGGGAGCCACCGCCGCCGCCCGCATACGCAGGGCAGACGAATTTGCCGAAATTATCCTGCTCGAAAAAGGAAATTATATTTCTTATGCCAACTGCGGACTGCCCTATTATATCGGCGGAACGATAAGCCGGCGCGAGAACCTGTTTCTTCAAACTCCGCAATCGTTTGGTCGCCGGTTCAATATGGATGTCAGGACAGGAAACGAAGCGATAGAAATCCTTCCCTCAACAAAAAGCATTCGTATCCGCAAGGCAAGCGGGGAAGAGTATGTGGAACAATATGATAAACTGCTCCTTTCTCCGGGGGCAAAACCGCTACGTCCGCCGCTTTCGGGAATCGACTGCGAAGGAATTTTTACGCTTCGCAATGTTGCTGACACCGACAGCATCAAGCAATACATCAATTCTCGTGAAGTGAAAAAGGCGGTCATTGTGGGCGCCGGATTTATTGGCCTGGAAATGGCCGAAAACCTTCATCATGCGGGAGCCGAAGTGACGATTGTCGAAATGAGCAATCAGGTAATGGCGCCAATCGACTTTTCGATGGCGGCGCAGGTACATCAATACCTTACACAAAAAGGCGTATCGTTGCGTTTGGGAGAAAGCGTTGGAAGTTTCTCAAAAGAAGGAAACCAAATTCTTATCCGGTTGAAAAACGGCGATTCAATGCTTGCCGATATTGTGATTCTTTCGATTGGTGTTCGTCCGGAAACCGCATTGGCTAATGCGGCAGGGATCCGGATCGGCGAAACCGGCGGTATTTGGGTAAACGAATACATGGAAACTTCCGAAAAGGATATTTACGCTGTGGGCGATGCCATAGAATTTCCGCATCCGCTGACCGGCAAACCTTGGCTGAACTATTTAGCCAATCCTGCGAACCGGCAGGGGCGGATTGTGGCCGACAATATGGTTTACGGAAATACGACGAAGTATGAAGGCGCAATCGGCACGGCTATTGCCAAAGTATTTGATATGACAGTCGCTTCCACAGGATTAGCCGCCAAACGACTGAAACAAATGGGCATCGATTACCGCAGTTCGTGGACGCATTCCAATTCCCACGCCGGTTACTATCCCGACGCCTTACCGTTGAGCCTGAAACTGACGTTCGATCCGACCAGCGGAAAACTTTACGGGGCGCAATGCGTCGGTTATGATGGAGTGGATAAACGCATCGACCAGATAGCCATGCTTATTAAAAAAGGCGGAACGGTTTATGACCTCGCCCAAACCGAACATGCCTATGCACCGCCATATTCTTCGGCTAAAGACCCGGTTGCGATTGCCGGATACGTGGCTTCCAATATCATAAGCGGCGCTATGCCCGCTGTTTCGTGGCGCGAATTGCAACAGGCCGATCCGGATAAAATCCTGCTGTTGGATGTACGTACGGAAAGTGAATTTTCAATGGGAAACATACCCGGCGCCATGAATATTCCGTTGGATGATTTGCGGGACAGGTTGTCGGAAATTCCTGAAAATAAAACCCTGTATATTTATTGTGCAGTAGGATTAAGGGGCTATTTGGCGTGTAATATTTTAATGGCTCGCGGCTATAATGCCTGTAACGTGTCGGGAGGGTATAAAACGTATACAGCGGCAACAGATTCTGTTGTATGCAATACGGAATTGAAAAAAGAAATAGAAATTGCAGATATGGATCAACAAAGCGTAAAGTCTCCCGTCAAGACACTTCGGATTGATGCTTGCGGGTTGCAATGCCCGGGGCCGGTTCTTAAATTAAAGCAGGGCATCGACACGCTTTCCGACGGAGAATGTCTGGAAATGGTTGCTACCGATGCCGGATTTGCACGCGATGCTCAGGCATGGTGCAACACAACGGGAAACCGACTTGTTTCCCAAACGGAAGAGAAAGGAAAATATACGGTCATCATTGAAAAGGGTACGCTTCAAACTTGTGTCGCAAAAGCGGCGGAAGGTTCTCACGGGAAAACGTTCATCCTGTTCAGCGACGATCTGGATAAGGCTTTAGCCACATTCGTATTGGCAAACGGCGCTGCCGCCGCAGGTGGAAAGATTACAATTTTCTTTACTTTCTGGGGGTTGAATGTCATTAAAAAAGCCCATAAACCGAAAGTAAACAAAGACCTGTTTGGTAAAATGTTTGAAATGATGCTACCATCAAATTCGTTAAGGCTGAAATTATCGAAAATGAATATGTTTGGCGCCGGCAGCCGTATGATGCGCCATATCATGAAACAAAAAGGAGTGGATTCGCTGGAATCATTACGCGAACAGGCCATTGCACAGGGCGTTGAGTTTATCGCCTGCCAAATGTCGATGGATGTGATGGGCGTGAAGCGAGAGGAATTGCTCAATGATGTAACGATAGGCGGTGTGGCGAGTTATATGGAACGCGCCGGGCAGGCTAATGTCAATCTATTTGTCTAAAATATGGCCGTTTTCTCGCGGTCTTTTACGACCTTTGTCGTATCAAACTATACCATCATTATATAAAGGGAAAAAACTTATGTACGGAAAAATGAAAGAGTTCCTGACTGCGGAACTGGAAGGCATCCGGGATGCGGGATTGTACAAAAACGAACGTATCATTACGACACCTCAGAGAGCGGATATCGAAGTGAACGGAGGTGATCATGTGTTAAACTTCTGCGCCAACAATTATTTGGGTTTGTCGGACAACAAACGCTTGATCGAAGCCGCCAAAAAGGCGATGGACGAACGTGGTTTCGGTATGTCGTCCGTGCGATTTATCTGCGGTACGCAAGATATTCACAAGGAACTGGAAGCGGCCATCGCCGACTATTTCAAGACGGAAGACACGATTCTGTATGCTGCCTGCTTCGATGCCAACGGCGGTTTGTTCGAACCCCTGTTCGGTGCGGAAGACGCAATCATTTCCGATGCGCTGAACCATGCTTCCATTATCGACGGCGTGCGTTTGTGCAAGGCTAAGCGGTATCGTTATGCCAATGCGGACATGGCGGAACTGGAACGTTGCCTGCAGGAGGCGCAGGAACAGCGTTTCCGTGTGATCGCTACCGATGGTGTATTTTCCATGGACGGCAATGTGGCTCCGCTGGACAGAATATGTGCATTGGCGGAAAAGTACGACGCGCTGGTGATGGTCGATGAATCTCACTCCGCCGGAGTTGTGGGAAAGACGGGACACGGCGTTGCCGAACAGTTCGACTGCTACGGACGTATCGATATATTCACCGGTACGCTGGGCAAAGCATTCGGCGGTGCAATGGGCGGATTTACTACCGGCAAAAAAGAAATCATCGACCTGCTGCGTCAGCGTTCGCGCCCTTATCTGTTTTCCAACTCCATCGCTCCCGCAATTGCAGGCGCAAGTCTGGAGATGTTCGGGATATTAAATGAAAGCAATGCGCTCCACACAAAATTAATGGAGAATGTAACTTATTTCTGCGAGAAGATGATTGCCGCCGGGTTTGACATCAAGCCGACCCAATCGGCCATTTGCGCGGTAATGCTTTACGACGCCAAGCTATCCCAGGACTTTGCCGCCCGTATGCAGGAAGAAGGTATTTATGTCACCGGATTTTACTACCCAGTCGTTCCTAAAGATCAGGCACGTATCCGTGTGCAGCTCTCCGCCGGCCACGAGAAAGAACACTTGGATAAAGCTATCAATGCGTTTATCAAGGTGGGGAAAGAACTTGGGAACGTATTCCCTCACGTTCGAGTGTGATCAGTTGTTGTTTGTAAAGCAGTCCGATTGCCTGTTTAAAGGCTTTTTTGCTGCAATGGAACAGGGCATGGATCTGTTCCGGGTCGCTTTTGTCGTGAACGGGGAGGTAGCCGCCGTTGGTGTTAAGCGTATCGAGGATCATGGCCGATAGGCTGTCTACCTTTTTGTATCCCAGGGGGGTGAGGCTGACATCTATTTTCTCGTCTTCGCGCACTTCCTTGATGTAACCTTTTAGGCGGTCGCCGCTGTGGAGCGGACGAAAGATTTCGCTGTGGTAAACAAGTCCCCGGTGCAGATTATTGATGATTACCCGGTAGCCAAGGGAAGTTTCGTCGTCTATCGTCAGTTCTACTTCCTGATTGAATTGATAGTCCGGGGGCGTATTGTCGAGATACCTGTCGATCTTGGCCGAAGCCATGATCCGCCCGCTAATATTGTCCCGCCGAACGTATACAAGATACCACCCGCCTTCACGCATCGTCGCTTTCTGTTCATTAAAAGGAACAAGCAAATCCTTCATCAATCCCCAGTCGAGGAAAGCACCGGTTTCGTTTATGGACTTGACCTGCATGAGGCGAAACTCCCCGACGATCGCCTTCGGATGCAGGGTTGTGGCGATCAGGCGGCCTTCGTTATCGTGATAGATAAACACTTCAACCTCATCGCCCGTTTTTATACCTTCCGGGAGATAGCGCGTGGGCAGCAGTATTTCCTTACCATCTCCTCCGTCGAGATAAACGCCGAAATCGACTTCCTTAACGACTTTCAGCGTGTTGTATTTTCCTGTTTCAAACATGTCAATAGTTTTAATACGGACAAACTTACGGATTAATTGCAATATTATTATAGTCGCCTCGTTATATAGAAAACAAAAAAACAGATGAAACATAAATTTACTGCTCTTTCCTTTATGCTGCTCCTAATGCTGGGAGCCTGTTCGGTACCAAAAGATATAACCTATTTCCAGGGGATAGACAGCCTGTCGAATGAAAGGATTGAACAAATGGTACAGGTTTATCACATACCGATCTGTCCGGATGATCTGCTGACGATCACGGTAACCGCTTGGGATCCCAACGTGACGACTCCCTTTAATCCCCCGGCTTATGCCTATTCCACCATAGTGGGAGGAGAAACTACTGTGCAGCCCGCGCAGGGAGTGTTTACTTATCTGGTAGACAAGGAAGGGTATATCGACTATCCGGTGCTTGGCAGAGTGCATGTGGCAGGATTGACCAAGCATGAACTTGCGGAGAAGTTGAGCAAGGATATTTCCAAATACATAGATGATCCGCTGGTGAAAGTTACTCTGGATAACTTTAAGGTGACCGTGCTGGGGGAAGTTAGCCGTCCGGGCACTGTAACGGTGCGAAACGACAGGGTTTCCATTCTGGATGCTTTGGGCGTCGTAGGTGATGTAACGATCAATGCCAACCGCACGAATATACTTGTTGTCCGCGACAATAACGGAAAGATAGAACGCGCACGCATGGATTTGACTGATCCCGCCATATTCGCTTCTCCTTATTATTATTTGCATCAGAATGATGTGGTATACGTAGAGCCGAACGACGCCAAAAAGCGGAACTCGCGTTACAGTCAGTCAGATCAGTATAACATAACGCTCTTTTCATCCATTATGAGTGCAATATCAGTAATAACCTTAGTGCTAACAACTATTTCTAAATAATATGTCGGAAAAGGAAATGCTTAATCAGGCGGACAACGAAACACTGGGGCTTAAAACCATAATTGTCGGATATATCCGTCAGTGGAAAATATTTTTGATTGCAGGTTTTATCTCATTCATACCGGCTATACTGTATCTGGTATTGATACCGAATACATACGAAATATTTGCACGCATTCAGATTCAGGAAGATACATCGTCGGGAGGCTCCTTCGGACTGGGCGAAGCTGCCGGGCTGATGAAATCGTTTGGTTTAGGCGGATCCGGCGCCAGTAGTGTCAGTATTGATGACGAGATGACGATCCTGAGTTCAAACAATTTGCTCCGCCGGGTTATCGAGGGAATGAATATACAGGTGGAATATATGAAGCCGGGAGCCTTTCGCTATAAGATGTACAAAAACTCTCCGCTGCTTCTGACATTCGACGAAGCCGTTAATGCCCGGATCATGGACAGGATAACCTTTTATGCCTCGGTAGAGAAATCCGGAAAAGTAAAAGTGAAGATCAAATCAAGAGAAGATGGCAGACGGTATGATCTGGAGTTCGCTTCGCTTCCCGCCACGATAGAACTGCCGCAAGGAACATTCCTGCTGTCGGCAAATGAACAGGCTACGCCGGGAATCACTGCGCCGTTTAAAATGAAAATCCATGTGAATCCTCTCAATAGGGTGGCGGAAAACCTTAGCGGGGAATTACTCGTGGAAGACGTAAGCGCGTCTTCGAAAATACTGGAACTGACGTTGCAGGATTATGAAAAGAGTAGGGGAGTGGATTTCTTGAATACGTTGCTGAACGAATACAACAAACAGTACGAAAGTGTTCAGAAAAAGAATGCGGAAAAAACATTGTCCTTTATAGAAGGACGCCTCCGGAATGTAAAGGATGAATTAAGCGTAGCCGAGGATCATATTCAGCAATTCAAGGCAGCCAACGGATTGACCGAGCTGGAGTTCGATTTGGAATTTTATGTAGGCCAGATGCAGGAACTGCAAAAAAGCATTATAGAAATAGAAGCGGAGAAGCAAGTAATCACCATGATGTATGATTATGTCAAAGACCCGGTGAACAAATACAACGTAGTTCCCATGCTGCTGTCGGCTTCGGAAGGAGAAAAGGGAGGCCCGATCACTTCATATAATCTGACCATACTGGAACGTGCAGCCTTTATAAAGACATCCAAACCGGAAAGCCCCTTGATCGCACAGAAAGACCGGCAACTGGAGCAGCTTCGCGAAGGAGTGTTTCAAACGATCAGCAACGCAGACAAGGCTTTAGCAAAAACTTTGGCCGACCTGAAAGGAAAAGAGAACCTGCTCTACACCAAAATGGGACAGGTTCCGGCCATGGAACGCGAATATATTGAATATCGCCGCCAGCAGGAAATCTATCAGGGTGTGTACCTTGTGCTTCTGCAAAAACGGGAGGAAACGGCCATTCGTCTGGGAGAAATGAACGACCATGCCCGTCTGGTAGATACCCCCTTTGTGAAACAAAAGAGAGTAGCGCCGCGCAAGCTCTACGCCGCGCTGTTTATGATTATCTTCACGTTGATCGTTCCCGTCGCATTTATAGAAAGTAAGAAGATACTGAAAGAATTGGCGGAAGAGTTTAAGAAGTAGAGAAAATAACCACCTGATTGCATCGCTGATGCAATTGGGCTCACCCGTAGAACCCTGTATTTAGCCATAAGATACACATAAAAAACAATTTTGAGCGGTGCGATGAAAGTCTGCTGAAAGACAGGTGTTTAAGCGAAAATGAGGTTGCAGGTTGAAACCCCGGAAAGTCATTGTTAAGCCACTTAACGCCCCGCAATGTAACCGGATTCGTAACCAGCCGACTTGTTCGGCGAGTATCCACGGAGCGTTGCGACAGCCCGATTTCAAAGCACTTTTGTCCGTTTGCTTACCTGCAAATAATTTCATATTTTTGCTGCCAACGTATAAAAATAATCTGCATAATGTATCTCATGAATAAAAAAGAAACGGAAACAGGTAAAAAGACGAAAACAAGCAAAAAGGCGAAAGAAGCGAAAGAAGCGGCCGCTAAGGTTTCTTATCATTATCGACCGGACAATATGACTCTGCAAGATTGGCAGATCGCTTTGCGCCGCCAGGCAGCCATAAAAGAGAAATTTGTAATATCCGAGAAAGGTAAAAAGGAATATCCCGGCTATTATACGGTTATAAACCCCACATCCAATCGCGAATACAAAGTAGTGTACAGAGGGAATGCAAGTCCCTGGAACTACTGCGCGTGTATGGATTTTAAATCAAGCCAACTGGGCACCTGCAAGCATCTGGAAGGAGTTAAGTTATGGATTAAGGAAAAAAGACGCAGGGTGTGCCGTACCGCACCACCATATTCTTCCGTCTACCTGTCGTATCAGGGAGAACGCAAAGTTTGCCTGCGAATCGGAACAGACAACGAAGAGGAATTTAATGAACTGGCAAGCTCTTACTTTACTCCGGACGGAGTGATGCGTCCCGACGCCATTGATTCAATCACCGAATTTATACAGGTTGCCACCCGGTTGAACGATACGTTTCGCTGCTATCCCGACGCGCTGGAATTTATTGTTGAGCAACGTGATTTGCGTCGGCGGTCGCAGTTGTTATCCGATTATGCTTCGGACGAGGTACTGGATACGTTGCTGAAAACCAAACTCTATCCTTACCAGAAGGAAGGAATACGCTTTGCTTTCCGTGCGGGAAAATCCATTATTGCAGATGAAATGGGATTGGGGAAAACCATTCAGGCCATCGGAACAGCTGAGCTGATGAGAAAGCATCGTTTTATATCTTCCGCTTTGATTATATGCCCTACCTCATTGAAATATCAATGGAAAAAAGAAATAGAACGTTTTACCGACGCCAAAGCTATTGTAATAGAAGGGAATCATTTCGTAAGAAAAAAATTGTATGAAGCGGAAGAGTTTTACAAGATAGTTTCTTACAACAGCGCCTGTAACGATATTAAAATATTAAAATCGTTGCGTACTGATTTCCTCATTATGGATGAAGTGCAGCGTCTGAAAAACTGGAATACTCAAATATCAAAAGCAGCCCGTCATATCGAATCGGATTATTCGGTTATTTTGTCGGGTACTCCATTGGAAAACAAACTGGAAGAACTTTACTCCATCATGCAGTTTGTCGATCAGTTTTGCCTGGGGCCTTACTATCAGTTCCTTGACCGGGCAGTTGTCCGGTCGGATACAGGCAAGGTGGTTTCTTATAAGAATCTGAATGCTATCGGTGAACAGATGAAGAATGTGCTGATTCGCCGCCGGAAAAAAGATGTAGCTCTCCAGTTGCCCGGACGAATGGATAAGGTTTTGTTTGTTCCGATGACGGAACAGCAGCGGGAAATGCATGACGAATGTCAATTTATCGTAACACAACTGGTCACTAAATGGGCGAGAACCCGTTTCCTGAGTGAAAAAGACCGTAAACGTTTGTTGTTGACTCTCGGGCAGATGCGCATGCTTTGCGACAGTACATATATTCTCGACCAAAAGACCCGTTACGACACGAAAGTGGAAGAAACGCTGAACATTTTGAAGAATGTCTTTGAAAGCGGAGATGAGAAAGTTGTCATTTTCAGTCAGTGGGAAAGAATGACCCGCCTGATCGCAAAAGAACTCGACCTGCTGGGTATCCGGTATGAATATCTTCATGGAGGTGTTCCTTCCGAAGCCCGTAAACATTTGACAGATAACTTTACCACCCTTCCGGAAAGCCGTGTTTTTTTATCGACTGATGCGGGAAGTACAGGCTTGAATCTGCAGGTTGCATCCATCGTTATTAATCTTGATTTGCCTTGGAATCCGGCTGTTCTCGAACAGCGTATTGCTCGCATTTATCGTATTGGGCAGAAAAGAAATATTCAGGTGATCAATTTGGTAGCCAGCCAAACCATTGAAGAGAGAATGTTGTCTACGCTCAACTTCAAGGCCTCTCTTTTTGAAGGTATCCTTGATAATGGAGAAGATACGATCTTCCTGGAAGAAAGCAAGTTCGACAAGCTCATGGACAGCCTCAAGGTCGTAGTCGAACCTTCCGAAGATGCGGATAGCAACCATAATCGCGCGGCGGGAAGCAGCATTGATTTGAACGATAACGAAGAGAAAGCCGTACAGGAAACAGCAAACGAAGAAGAAATTCCCGAACAGGAAACCGAACAGCATCCTTCCGTAGCGGTGATAGAGGATAATCCGGAACAGTTGCTTCGGCAGGGCTTTTCTTTCCTTGGCGGACTGGTGCGTACTCTTAGTTCGCCCGAAGCTACCCGGAAGCTGCTGGATTCTATTGTGGAAGAAGACAGAGAAACAGGGCAGGCTGCACTTCGGATACCCATACCCGATAAAGAGTGTGTGGCAGGCATTCTGAATCTGTTCGGGAAGTTATTGACATTCCCCGAACATAAGGATTTAACTTGATTCAATCGCAATAAAACACAGAGGCACGGAGTTTTTTTATTATGTTGATAATGACTCCGTAGCTCTGTGCCTCCTGATTTCGCCAATGGGGCACCGTAATTAAAGCTCAACGGATTTTCCCGGTGGATTTTCCCCGCACACATATCAAGAATATAATCCGGCTTTGCGGTCATGAAACCGGAAACGTTGCTTAGGGCTATCCTTCCCGATGTTTTGATAGACAATTTTGACATTGTCAACTTTGAGAAGTCGGATAACCGTTTTGATATATGGCTTGACGAGAAGAAAGTCCGGTTGCGAGAGGATAAGTATATCAGTTATAAGTGGGATTTATCGGAACACGACCACACTCGGCTTAACGCTGAGTTTGTGGCTTTTTTAAAAGAAGGAGATTGAAAGTGCGTCTGTGAGTATCAGTGCCCTTGCTGCTCGAAACGGCTTGAATGGTCAAACCCTCCGCAAGCAGAGCAAAGAAGCCATTGGTGACTATCGCAATTAGGAGCAATCAGCTCATGCAGAGGAATACATTGTCTTTGAAGATAATTTGGGTAGAGATCTAAGTTTGGACAAAACCTGTCTGAGTAATGGCGAAGTTTACACGGTTCTAACCAATAAGGCAGCCCACGGTCAGAGAGGATCCCTTGTTGCAATGGTTCGTGGCGTGGGCAGTGACACGATTGCACGTCGCTCCTGTCCCGGAGCACAACTGATAAACGACCGTTTTCATGTACAGCAGCTGATGAATGAGGCAGTCGACCAATTTCGCGTAAGATACCGTTGGGAAGTTCTTGACTCCGAAAATAAAGCTATCAGGGAATACCGGGAAAAACGCAAGGAAGCAAAACTACGCGGACATTTATCGGCGCCATGGGAACCAACAAAGATGAATAGCGGAGAAACCATGCCACAAATTATGGCTCACAGCAAACACATTGTGCTCAAGCACTTTTCAAAATGGAAGGAACAGCAGCAAATAAGGGATCAAATCCTATTTGAAACTTATCCTAAACTCAAGAAGGCATATGAACCATCAATGAAACTAACCGGAATATTCAGCAAACGAATCTCTGCAGACTCGGCAAGGTTGCAACTTGCCAAATGGCATAATGAAGTAGAAGCCTTTGGTGAAGAATCTTTCAATGCTAAGATTAAGGATTTCAGAGGACAGTTCAGAGGGATGGGGGATATTCAGTTTTTTATGTACAGGCCGGCAATGCTATATTCTTGATATGTGCGCGGGGAAAATCCACCGGGAAAATCCGCTGAACCTAAATTTGCTCTAAATTTTTATATAAAAAGTTTGTGAGGTAAAAAATAAGTTTTATCTTTGCACCCACAATCCAGAAGGATTGCTGCTTGCAAAAATAATTTGGTGTGGTAGTTCAGTTGGTTAGAATACCTGCCTGTCACGCAGGGGGTCGCGGGTTCGAGTCCCGTCCATACCGCCAGAGTATCAAGCAATTGCGAGCAAACCTCAGAAAATCAACCGATTTCTGAGGTTTTTCTTTTGCCCGGAAATGCAGTTTTACGCGGTTTGGGGCACTTAAACAGAGGAGCAGGAGGTGGAGCAAAATCGGCCGCCGGGAACTCCACCCCGAAGTCCACCGAAAAATCCACCATTCGGGTTTTTATTCATTGATCCACAGTATTTTGCGTAGCGATTGAGAAGTGCATAGTGTGTAACTTTGCAAACAAAAAAGCTATGTGTAAATCGTTATCGAACACCAAACTGGATGTTCTCTTTTTCGTCAAGAAGACCAAGCTGTTGAAGAACGGCGAGGCTCCTGTGTGTATGCGTGTTACCGTCGATGCCAGACGTGCGGAGATGATGATCAAACGCTCCGTAGCCCCGAATAGGTGGAACCAAAAGAAGGAGTGCGCCACAGCTACCGACTATGCAGGGAAGGAGCTCAACCACTTCATCGAAGTCTGCCGGACGAAAGTATTCAAAATTTTCCGTCAGTTGGAGCAGGATGGTCGCCCCATCACCGCCCGTGCCATTGTGGATATTATGCAGGGACGTGACGAGTCCGAGAAGACCAAAACGCTTGTCGAGATATTCTCGGAGCACAACGCGCAGGTTCATTCCCTCGTCGGGGTGGACTTCGCCGAAGTGACCGCTAAGAAGTTCGACACATCCCTGCTCCGGCTCCGCGAGTATCTGGCGTACCAATATCGCGCGGAGGACATCGCCATCGCAGACGTGGACAACCAGTTCATTCGGAATTACGACCTGTTTCTGAAGACCCGATGCGGTTGCCACCACAACTCCGCACTCAAGCACCTGAAAAATCTGAAGAAAATCGTCCGTATCGCTATGGCGAACGGCTGGGTGCAGAAAGACCCGTTCTTCGGCATCCGGTTCACGGAGCAGGAGACCCACGTCGAGTTTTTGACGAAGGAGGAGCTGGACACCCTTGTCCGCACAGACTTCAAAATCCCTCAGCACAATCAAGTGCGCGATATCTTCTATTTCTGCGCACTGACAGGGCTCGCCTTCGCGGATGTAAAAACCCTAAAACCTGAACACATCATTGCCGACAACGACGGCACGTTGTGGATTCGCAAACCTCGACAGAAGACGGGCGTGATGTGCAACGTGCCTCTGATCCCGCCCGCCGTGGCCCTCATCGAGAAGTACAAAGGCCATCCGTATTGCACGATCAACGGAGTCGTGATGCCCGTGTTCAGCAATATCGTGATGAACGATTACCTGCGCGACATCGCCAAATTGTGCAACTTCACCAAGCCGCTGACATGTCATATCGCAAGGCACACGGCGGCCTCGGTCGTATTTTTGGCCAACAACGTGTCGCTCGAAAACGTTGCCAAGATACTCGGCCACAAGACCACGAAGATGACCCAGCGTTACGCGAAAGTGCTCGATATCTCGATCAAGCGTGATATGGCTAACGTGGCGGCCAGCTTTGCTAATGTCGGTAATTTGTAGCGTGTTATGGACAGAGGATTTATTTCGATAGACAACGGGCGGGTTGTGGTTACTCCCGCCGCCGACGGCACGGTTTGGATGAGCAAGCACCAGATCGCCGACCTGTTCGGGTGTTTCGTAGCTAAGGTCGTGAGCAATATCCCCATCATTCTCAAAAGTGGGGTACTTGACGAGGGTATGGTGTGCCGCTTTCACCGTTACAGGGACGGTGGAGGCGTGGAACTCTATAATTTGGAAATGATTACGGCACTTGCGTTCCGTATCGGCACTCGCAACGCTAACATTTTCCGGCGGTGGCTGATGGAGAGGGCGATGCACCCAGAACGGAAGTTCGGTATTATGTCGCCGATTACCTTATTAGTTCCTATGAGAGAGAATAGGCTACTACCTAACTGAGTAACAAGCATAAGACCGAGATAATCTCTCGGTCTTATGCTTGTTACTATTCCCGTTCTATGTATCATCGCGATAAACAATTCAGGCTCAATGAGATCAGCTTTGGCTTTCCAAACCACTTTTGATAATCACTGCGATTGATATACATAGTGTCCATTAAATCTTGATCCGTATAATCAAGTTCTGATTTATACAAATCTATTATATCCGGTACAACAGACGGGAGCTCAGCCGGAAGTACAATAGGCTCCTTTTTTGTGTAGCCATATCGACTAAAGTCTATTTGCAGGTTACGATACTGCCGATCGTCAATAAGTCCTAAATTTTTTGCTCTACGAACAATAGCTCGCATAGATACGAGCCAATAGCGTTTCAAATCCCCTAATTTCTGAAACGTAAGACTATGTAGAGTTGGCAATATCTCATTTTGAGGCATCAAGAACTCAGAAGCGAAATCATCCGCCTCCCTTTCTGTTTCGTCACTATATTTTGGTGGGTAGTCCAAATGCATTAACATATGTCCTAATTCATGAGCTAATGAAAACCGCATCCTGTCATTAGGCATTTTTGAATTTAGGAATATTATTTTGTATCCTGAATCTGTAATTGACGAAAGTCCGTCAATTTTATCTGTTCCAAAATCAATTTTTGCAATAAGAATACCATGTTTCTCCAGCAATGTCGTTAGGTTATAAACGGGCCCTTTATTAATCCGTAATATGAACCTAATTTTCTGAGCAATTTCTTGTGGTGTATTTAGCTCTGTCGAATAACTTCCCAAATCATATTCTGGCATATCTACGGAATCCATTAATTCGTCAATGGCTTTTTTGTAAATCCGTGTATTTGCGATGAACGAATCAATCACCTTGGCTGATAGAGAAAGCCTTCTCCGAAAATACAAGTGCGAAACTGGAGCAGAATCACTTTTTTGATAAAAAAAGGATTTAGGATAATCGTATATCTGCGCTAACTCTTCTATTTCTTGTTCAGATAGGTTTTGTTGGCCTTTCTCTGCTTTAGAGAGTTTACTTTGAGAAAAAGAAATCATAGAGGCCACATCCTTTTGGGTGTATTGGCGAGCTTCTCGCGCTAACTCGATCAATTGATAATTGAATTTTGCGTCCATACTTAAATTTGCTAACAAGCGTTAGGCCGATTCCATCTTTCGTTTAACTTTCTCCTTCTTAATTGTCGGCTTAGCCTTTTCCATTTCGGGCTGAGTGGGTATCGCGATTTCAAAAATTGGTTTGTCACAAATTGTACCTATCGGGAAGCTATGGAGTGTAACGCCGTTCTCAATATACAAAATATTTAGGGAGACAATAGATGTCCAAAATGGATCGGTATCATAATGAATAGCAAGTACATGGGAGTCTAATTCCTGATTGTCAATTTTATCGGAAAGGATTGAGTCATTACGTTGCTTAAGATTTTTACGGAAGATAAATGTGTATCCATTATAGGATATGAAATCCCTTTGATTTCCAGCAGAATCAATATGGCACCTAATATCGTGGTCTGCCATGATTGTATTAATCTGCTCTTGCACTGAACGGGCTATTTTTTCATGCAAAAGGCTCGATTTATTTCGAGTACAAAGAGGCTCTTTTAAAAGATAGCTCAATCCGTACATGGCATTTTCCGCTCCCTGTTGCATGCAAAGTCGAAACTCAGGTGTTAGGCATTTCCTTTGAAAATCGTCAGGATTAAAATCATCCTTTTGCGGAAACAATGACGGTTGAAGTGTAATCATAATTTTTATCTGCTTTATTATTTACGCAACAAAGGTACAAATAATATTCCCACAAATCGCAACATTTGCATAAAAAATATTCCATATTTTTGAAACACACTGAATATGAGTGTGGTAGCCATGTAGCTTGTGGTGTTTTGGGGTTTAGCCGAAATTAATTCTCCCTTGCCTGCCGATCGCAAAGGTAGCGCGGTAAACCCGCACCGTAAAGGCCGGGGCCGCCTGTGGCGGTCGCTTCGCGAGCCTTGACTGTGCAGGTTCTACCGCCTTTGCTGGTCGCTAACGGCAGACAAGGGGAAGGTGTGGTTGGCGGGGATTGGAACGTTGGGCACGCACGGTTCCGGCTCGGAAGGTTATGAGCAGAAGCTAAGGTTATTCGTTATTTTTCAAATACCTGAGCAACAGTGACTTTATGATGATTTTATGGAACGGCTTGACGGGCAGGAAATAGATGCGCCCCCAGACATTATTGAAGTGAACGACGGTCGTAAGCGAGATTTTGCCAGCCGCCGGGTCTTTGAGGATCGAGGCGCGAAAATCCAAATGAGTGTCGCCCAACCCCGACACGACTTCGTTATCGGTCTGCGAAATCACGGGGAAAGCCACATCCGATTTGCCTGCTTTGAGATCGAAACCCCCGACAATCGCATTGCGCAACTTGAACAGCCAGCTCGCCCACGCGGGGAGTTGCATCAGTTCTTTTGAAATCTCAGCGGCACTCTTGTCGGTCTTTGCCACGATTTGATAGGTATCATGAAAATGCACCTCTCCGAACCCGTCAAGGACAGCCGAATTTTCGGGGATTGCCGTCAGTTTCGTCACAGTCTTCATAATCACATGGAACTAATCCTCGGCAAATGGATACGTCTCTTCGTAAATGTCGGCCAAACTTTTACCGTTGAAATACCAATGAGGAGTGGGTGCGACGGAATAGTCCAAATTCTTCAGCTTTCGGGTCAATGCGGTCAAAGTGTACTCCTCGCCCTCGTATCGTACTCGTTTGTCATTGGAAATAATCGCATCCATAGCTTCCGGTTCGTGTCCGAACGTAATGACCGACCCGACAGGAATACCCATCTCAATGAAATTCAGGTTGGGACGTTTCTGCCGTTTGAGGTTCTCGCGTGAGGCTTTATCTTCTCCCGTCAGATCATCGTCAATCTCCCGATTGACTTCCTCGGTGATTTCCCGTTTGTTGTCGAATAAGTCCAATATCGCGATAGCCTGATCGGGATTGATCTTGAAAAACTCGCGGCTGGCGTGAACCCTGTTCGGCGCAAAAGCTTTGTGTAGAGCCTTCTCGATCTTGGAGCAGGTCGAAGCTGGCACGGTGCAGGCAAAAGCGCACTCGAAAGGCACGGGAACGCCTGTGCTGAAAAGTTCCCGCATCCGTTCGTCCATATTATTGCGCGTGGTCATCCCAATCTTAACCATGCCCTGTATAGCCTGATTGGTCAGTACATACACAATTCCCTGATTATTGCTGTCGGTCTTCATTGCGAAAGCAAAGATACGAATTTATTTTGGTCTGGAGTAATTGTTCCCCAAACCAACCACATTATATTGGGACACCCATCTACCTAAACGCATCCCTGTAATTCTCCGCCAGCACTTTTTCGATGTCGCTCTCCCGATACAGGATTTTGCCACCGAGTTGGCAGTATGGGATGCGTCCCTGATCCCGGTAATCTTGGAGGGTGCGGCGGCTGAGTTTCAGACGCGCCGACACTTCCTTGTCGGTCAGATAGCGTTCACCGCCGAGAATGGGTTTGCATGTCTTCGCAAGACGCTCAAGCCCGGCGACCATTCGGTCGAGCGATTTGAAGAACGAGGATACGCGCTCGTTGCTCCTTGTAATCAATTCGTTGTCGTTCATAAGTTAGTCGATTTTAGAGTTGTTCAACTTCTTCTGTTTCTGTCGGTCGGCGATATGTGGGATCAGCCGTTTTAGGTCATCGGAGCGGTAGTACATCTTATTACCTATCCGAGTGTAGGGTATCGTGCCGTTGTCGCGATACGTTTGCAGGGTGCGGGGCATGATATTCAAAATTTTGCATACCTCCTGATTGTCTAACCATTCCTGCATAGTCTTCTCGCCGTTGGCACGGCACAGCGCATCGACCTTCTCGGCGAAGGTCTCGAATCCCGTCATCATAGCCTCGAATGTACGGGCTTCAATGTTTATGATCTCCATAAGTGTGAAATTTTATCGTTTAAAATTCTTGTTTCTTAATCCCATCGGCAAATATAATCTGTTTTCCCGCTGTTTGTTGCGCCGTCGGCAGCGGTGGATGCTTGTGGCCGGGAGTGGCGTTGGTCGAGGACGTTGATTCTGCATTTTTACCGGGTGTTCCGGTTGACGACGAACCGCAAAATCCACAAACGTTCACGTTGTCGCACTGAAAAACTTCCGCTCTGACACTCCCACTCTCCCGCACGCCACTTCAAAATTACAGTACCGAAAGCGGATGCAGTTTTCTTGCCGATGCGTTACATTCCGTTACACCGGATGTCATCGCCTATGGCCCGTTTCCCGTTCTCATCGACAAATATACGCCGCTCTCCTGCCTCCGATACCGCAGTGAACCGCTCTGCGCGTAAGAGGCATCGAACTGGTCGCTTCCGGCAGTCAAGTCAACGATCCGCACCCCATGCAATCGCGTCATAGTGCGATGGGTGATCCGGGAAATCCCGCCAGTCCAAAGTCGGCAAACCTCACCGGAGCGGCGGCAGGATCGTCCGCGATCCCGCACCGCTCGACCTCACCCGCCGAGCCCGATTTTCCCCAGTTCCAGCTCCCAAAATCGGAGAAAAATTGTGCGTATCTGTGCAGAAGAACCCGAATTCATTGAACTGCTGCTGATTGTAGTTTTATTTGTCGCCTCAGTCGATCAATTGTGCCGATTGGAACGGATTTATTCACTAAACACTTTTAGACAATGAAAAAAGGAGTATCTAATGAGGAGCGGGACAAAGCTCTCAAAGAAATGTTCGGTTCTGAGACCGAACAAACAGCTATCCTCGGCAACGCACAACCGACCAAACGGAAGGAGGTAGTTGCAACGAGTGGGCGCGCTGTACCCGATGGAACAGACGTGCACACTTCACCTGGAAATAGTGGTGAGGCGACCGGGATCACGACCGTCACGCCCATCCCGACGGATGATCCCGAGGTGGTTGCCGCGCCCGACGAGTACGGCAGAGTGGTCAGCTCCGCACCCGACATAGGCATCGAAATTTCGGGACGCACCATTATCCCTATTCCGGGCAATCAAGTCGCTGAATGTAGCGAGAATACTGTGCCGACTGAATCGGATACACAGACTTTACCCGATGGAGACGATAAAGTCAGTGCGCACATTTCACCCACTCCATTGAGTGAAGCCACTGCAACGACTGACGACATCGCCGAAACTCGTCCCACCGCCAACAGTGGAATCATCGCTGAGACACAGTCGATTATTCCGACTGTCGACAGTGATCCTATCCGACGAACTGTGAAACAGCGAAAGAGCGACCTCAGTGAGTACCGCGCAACGTTTCTGCCCATCCCCAAGATCATCGACCGCAAGCCCGTATTCTTGAGTAGGGAAGTTCGTGACAGGCTCGACCGGATCGTGCGGTTGTTGGGCGAGCGCGGGATGAGCGTCTCGGGGCTCATCGAGAACATTGTCCTGCACCACCTCATCGTTCACGAGGCTGACATCGAGCACTGGCGGAAAATGTAGCCAGCTGGTATGGTCGGTACGGTGTATTCATTTAACGCACCGAATCAACTGGACGCATCAAGTGTACTGCCTTCCCTTGACACGGCGAGCGCATCAAACCCGCCGAGTGCATCGGGCGCATTAAGCGGAGTGAGAAACGTTTACGTTTAACTTCTCACTCCGAAATCTCGCCTTGTATGCTGATGGCGGAAACGGTTCGCGTCCCGCGAAAAATGATTTGCACTCGGGCAAATTGCAAGGTATGTTTCGAGCCGCTCGAAACGTTTTGCGCAACGCAAAACCCTTGCCCTTGCAGGGGGCTGAAACCACCTCCGAAGTCGGTGGTTTTGAGGGCGGTGATAGTGTAACACCGCTGTGGCATCGCACTCCGAAGCCTCACGATTTTAGTGATTACCCCGATGGGTAACAATGTAGAAACTGATTTTTAACGGGCGAGACGATTGCAGTTCCGCCATAATTTAGGAGAATTTATGAACGAAACGGATAACATACAACAGCCACGCGAGCCACGACATAGCGGCAGACCACGCAAAATCGACCCGGCGGCGAACCGTGTGACGGTTCGTTTCACTGACGTGCAGTACGCCGACTTTCTTGCAATGTTTGAGCAAGCGGGTGTTCGCTCAATGGCTCGGTTCATTCTCGCCCGTGTGTTCGGCGAGCCGTTCCGGGTCGTGAAGGCCGACAGCTCTGCCCTCGATTTCGTGATGAAACTGTCGGCCCTCTACGGTCAATTTCGTGCCGTGGGGAACAACTACAATCAAACCGTCAAGCGGCTACGCGCGGTTTTCGGGGACAAAAAAGCCCTCTCGATGCTCTATGAGTTGGAACAGCAGACCATCGAATTGTTCCATATCGGGCGCAAAGTACTGGCGTTGTGCGAAGAATTTAAGTCGAAAATATTGTCTGAACAACGGTAAAAAATGATCGCCGACATCCATATCGGGAACAATCTGTACGGTGCGTTGACCTACAATCAGCAGAAAATTGATGCCGGACGGGGGCAGGTTTTAGAGACCAACCATGTATTCGTTCCCGCCGACGGACGGTT
>JAITVG010000105.1 GCA_031285925.1 Tannerellaceae bacterium | reverse complement strand
CCTTACGACTTTTTGAGTTGTACGAGCGCCACCACCAACCTGTATTTACTGAATTTGTTCTCATCATTTCTATTGATTCGACGGCAAAATTAAGCATTGTTTGATAAAATGCAAATAATACGGACTTTTTTTGTTTATTATATCACAGCGAGTTGCCGCCGAATAGCGATGTGGGAGGCGAAAATGCGTTGCCGCCTTCGTCTGTCTTTGTCTGCCTGTCGCTTTCATCGTCGGGGTTGAGTTCGTTTGCGATGACCATATCCCGGCGTGCACCTTCTTCGTCGCCCATCAGTTCTTTCAGTTTCCCTCTTCCTGTGTAGGCTTTGGCGAATTGCTCGTTGTGTTCGATTGCTTCGTCGTAGAGCACCATGGCTTCCGCGTATTTCCGGCGGCCGATCATTAGTTGGGCAGCCAGCAGATAGGCGTCTTCATTAAACGGATTGAGTTCCATCACCTTGCGGTATTCTTCGGATGCGGCCTCTTCGTCGCCGAGCAGTTCATAGATGCGTGCCCGCAGGAGGTGTGCGTTTTCTTCTCCGCTCTCGTCGGTGGAGTCGATCACGATGTTCACATCTTCCAGCGCTTCGCGTCCCTGCTTCATAAGCAGGTGAAGTTCGGCGCGGAGCAAATATCCGTCGAGGAAATCCTTGTTCAGGTTGATGGCCTGCGTAACATCAGCTTCCGCTCCGGGGAGGTCGTTCGTTGATTTTTTTGCTTTCGCGCGCAGGAACCAGGCAGGAATGTTGTCTTCGTCTAAAGCGATCAGGCGGTTGCAGTCGGCAATGGCTTCGGCTTCGCGCTGTTCAAGGAAGAGGAAATTTATACGGGTCAGAAGGGCGCCGGTGTTTTCCGGTTCCAGCTCCACAAGCTCGTTGGCTACCTCAAGAGCGCTTTCCGTATCTTGCGCTGTGTGATAGGCAGAGATGAGCAGATTCATGGTTTCCGTATCCTTTCGTATGTTCAACGCTTCCCGAAAACACCGGATGGCGTATTTAACCTGGCGAATTTGCAAAGCTCGCACACCGTCGTATTTCAGTATGTCGAAATTCTTCTGTTCGCTTTTCTGCTTGTTTTCCTGTGAGTCTTCTTTCTTTCCGAAAGAGAATAGAGATGACAATATACCCATGACCTGATTTTATTTATGATGCAAACATACAAAAAAACTTTAGATCAAAAAGCCCGGTAATGGCTCTCATCGGAAAATGCCAGAAGCTCTTTATCGCCCGGACTGTCTCCGTGAGCGATGAAACAGTAATCCTGACGGTTGGGGAAAAGAACCTGCAAACGATTCACTTTTTCTTTTCCCTTGCAGTTCGGAGTTGAAAAGCGACCGGTCAATAAATCGTTTTCATCCGTTTCAATGCCTGTGGCAACAACCTGATCTATCCCGTTTTTCTTTGCCCACGGAAGAATCCAGTTTTCAACAGAAGCGCTTACAATAATAACGGGAATACGGATAGCCTTGTATTCCCTTATTTTTTCCACGGCTTTCGGGCGTACATCTTTTTCTATTTGTTTCGAAAAATCATCACACCACCGCTTAAAAAGGGAAACGGGTGTGTGGCGGAAGAAATGGGAGAAGACAGCCTGCTTGGCCTTATCGCTGCTCAACATGCGGCATTTCCAGGCGATCAGAACGGGAGCGCATATAATCAATCCGCCCAGAAAACGCAGATTGCCTTTACAGTGCCGGATAAACAACAGGAAGGTATCATTACGGGTGATGGTTCCGTCAAAATCGAATAACGCTATGGTTCGTTTGTTCATCATGCGATATGGTCAACGGTCAGAAATAAATAATTAAAGCGAAGCTAACCAGCCATCCCAGAATACATAATTGCAAAAAACGGTCGTGCAGGAGGATATAAGTAGGGTCTGCATTTCCTTTTTCCACCAATACCACCTGTAAATAACGGATGAAACCGGCCAGTACAAAAACAGAAGTAAGAT
The DNA here is from genome assembly GCA_031285925.1 of Tannerellaceae bacterium. GTDB lineage: Bacteria > Bacteroidota > Bacteroidia > Bacteroidales > Tannerellaceae > QVMG01. Next base: position 3,053 of record JAITVG010000105.1, on the reverse strand, counting down.
AAATAGAATCACTGCCAAATCTTCCGGTCACTTCATCGGAAACAGCGTACATAATGTAGCAGATCACTGAAATCGTACTCAACATCCCCAAGACTGTGTTGAGGAAAGGAATATTATAAAACCGGATATTGCCGCGTACGGTCATTCCCGTTTTTTCGTATATCCGAATATCGTCTCTGCGTTTGCCCAGCGCCAAAAACAGGGCTAATAAGAATGTCATCAGGATGATCCAGTGCGATAATTGAATATCCGAAGCATACCCTCCGGATAACAACCGCAACACGAACCCGCCGGCGATAACAAATATGTCAATAATGGAGATGTTTTTTAATTTCAGACAGTAAGCCATGTTCAGCAAATAATAAAACAAAAGTATTCCCAAGACATGCCACAGGTTTTCCACACCCGGCAGAAGAAGAACAAGGCAGGCCGGAATCAGCAGTAAAAACATAAGTACATAACCCTCTTTTACAGAGATAGCGCCGCTTGCAATGGGACGTTTTTTTTTACGGGCATGCAAGCGGTCTTCTTCCCTGTCCCGAATGTCATTGAAACAATAGATGGAACTCGATACAAGCGAGAAAGCGATGAAAACCGGCAAACATGCGTACCATTTATCCCAACCGACCAGTTGCCCCGAGAAAAACAACGGCAGAAATATGAACAGGTTTTTAATCCATTGCTCAGGCCTTATTAATTTGAGGATGTTTTTGACAGTCATAAAGTTATTCATATTGACGGTTTTTCCTCTCCATAGCCGACTGTTCAAGCCCAAAGGCTGCCAACAGAACGATTACAAACAAAAAAGGATAATGATAACGCGGGCTGACCGCCAGCAGGCAAGTCATTGCCGTTCCCATCACAAGCAACAGTAACAGAATAAGGGTCGGTTGTCTGAAAACTTTTTTACGGAACCGGAATAAGGCATAAAGAGCAAGAGCAAATATGCCATAGTAAACCAGACTTTTCAAAACGCGTAAAAGAATTTGTGTTATAAACTGTTGCCTTGAAGCCTTTTCCGCTACAATATAGGAGTCGACAATCCCGTCACCTCCGAATAAAGGCCGGTCAGACCAGGAATCTTCCACGTATAGTCCGGCAATCTTCCGGATATATAATCCGCTTGCTTTAACCGGATTCTGCAACATCCATTCTATCGACCGTGCTTTCCATATAGAATCTTTTTCCTGAAAGGTCAGCTTCTCCTTTTCCGGGATATACGCGATGTTATCCGGATTGCCCAATACCGAAGCGGCTACTCCCCCATAAGCATCGTCGTTGGATGTCATTATCAGATTGACACCTCCGGTGGTTGATTGATAAATAAAGTAACCGGTCTTTTTTTCAGTCGCCTTGCCGATAACCACGATCGTCAGGACTAATGAGAAGAACAGGGCTACGCCGTATTTCCAATTCATCCTTTTCCAAACCAGGTGAATGAGGATAGCCAATAGAAATATAATCATAACCGGACGTATCCAGTTGGCAAGAGCAAGCAGAAAACCGGCAACGAGAAAACACCACAGTTTCGGTGAAAGAGCCAGATAGAAAGCCATAAGCGAAAGGCAAAAGAAAGGTAATTCTGTTCCGGCCGGAGCAACGATCAACAAGTTGGAATACAGAAGACACCACAGGATTACAGCTATTTGCGCAGTTTGTCGGGAAAAGAAGTAAAGCCCGGTTTTAAAAATAAGCCACAGGGTGATTATTTGCAAAACAAGGTTTAATACCATATTTATATTGAGCGTACCCCATAAGTGGAGCTGAAGTATAAGGTAGTTGATAAATCCGGGAGCCCAAATATAATCGGCATGTATATGTTTTGCCGCAGGATACCACTCTCCCAGATCATAACATTCTTGAGCAATTCGCATATACGCACCCTGGTCACTGCCTTGCGGATGTCCCCAAAGAAAAACAATCAAAGCCAGTTGGATAAGAAGCCAGCAGGCAACGGTAATCTTCAATGTGGCAGAAATATTATCCGGTTTAAAAAAGGCCGGGTATGAATTATTTGTCTGCATTTCGGTATCACTTCAAGGCCGGAAGCAGATATTCCCAGATCAGATTAAGCTCGGCTTGCATGTCCCCGATGTTGGCGGTGGTAACGATTACGGCATTCTTTTCCGGGAGGATCAGGATATATTGCCCGGCTGCTCCGTCTGCCCGATAGGAATTATGCCGACTTCGCCACAGTTGGAAACCATATCCCTGAAGCCAGTCGCTGTTTTCGGGTTTCATCTTGAGGTCTTCTTCTCTGGTGCCGGCCGGAAGGGATTTGATGTGTGAGCGCGATGCCGTTTCGATCCACGACTCCGGCAGGAGTTGTTTACCGTTCCATTTTCCTTTTTGCAGATAGAGTTGCCCCAGCTTCGCCATGTCTTCGGTTTTCACATAGAGTCCCCATCCGCCGGTATTGATTCCCTTCGGACACTCATCCCATTTGATGCCTTCAATGCCTAGGGGGATGAACAGCCGGGGAGTAAGGTAGTCGATCACTTTCTCTCCCGTTACTTTCTGAATGATGGCGGAGAGCATGTAAGTAGCCGCGCTGTTGTAAACGAAAACGGTGCCCGGTTTATGATCGACAGGGTAGGCCAAGAAGTTTTTTACCCAGTCTTCATTGCCCGGTTCGCGAACACCGCGGGTCGGATCCTTATCGTGTCCCACCGACATGGTAAGCAAATGGCGTATCTCCAGTTCCTGCAAATAAGGGCTTACTTCCGCCGGCAACTTGTCGGGGAAAAAGGAGATCACCTTGTCCGTCACATTCAGTTTACCTTCCGTTACGGCAAATCCGATCGCTGTGGAAGTGAATGTTTTGCTTACCGAATTAAGGATGTGGATCTTGTCGGCGGCATTATCGCCCAACCAATGCTCGGCCACGACTTTCCCGTTGCGTACGATCATCAGGCTGTGCAAGTCCTGTCCGCTTTCCTTTACGGCTTCCAGATAGTGGGTTATTGCTTCCGCGTCTACATTTTCGGCTTGCGGAGTGCTGCGTGGAAGATCTTTGGTTGCTTCCTTGCAGGCTTGAAACTGAAATACTGCAA
>JAITVG010000079.1 GCA_031285925.1 Tannerellaceae bacterium | reverse complement strand
CGGGCATAATAATGCCATTCCGCACCGAAACGGATATCCTTGACCGGTATAAACGTGGCCGAGAGCGACAGTTTCGTCTGTGCCGATCCTCCTACCTTTATCTTATCAAGATTGAATTGCGTCTTCGCATGGTCGGAAGCGCCGACGCCCGAAGCTGTTCCCCATGTTGCAGTCAAAGGCTGTCCGGTCGAACTGTAAAAATAACCGGTAGGATTATTCTTCCATTGATAATCACCTAAAGTAAACGATCCCTGCAATTCCAGCCAGTGGAAAGGATTAGCCTTCAGATCAACTTCGATACCCTGATGAACGGCATTGACTCCCGACATATTGACGATGTAACGGTCGGTAACGTCATCCTTGGTATAATCCCCCGAACGTGCCATCGTTTTGTCGTTCCAGTGGGTACGGAACAGGTTTAAGTTGGCGGAAAGGAAAGAAGAACGGACTCCATATCCAAACTCAAAGCTTAATATCTTTTCGTTCACCGCGTCCCTATTGACGGCATTGCTTGTCGTGGACTGCAAAAACGCGCCTCCGGAGAAATGAGGCCTGCGGCTGATATATCCCAGATTTGCAAAAACATTATGGTAATCGTTCAGGTTATAGTTCGCACCTCCTTTGATAGAGAAACCAAATTTGTTTACTTTATCCGACTCGGACTTATCGCCGCTGTAATAAAAACGGTCGAAGCGCCACTGACTCGTGTAATTGGCTGTTGCCGCCACAAACGCGCTTAAATTATCTTTATTATATTCGCCTTGTCCGAAAAGGCCACCTTCCAGAATATGCCCGTCATAATCCCGGTACACCACATCTCCAACGGTCAATTTCTTATTTTTAAAACTATCCGTACCGGCTCCCGAATAGTTCGACGAACTTACATCTCCCCGGCTGGAGTCGATATAATAATCTCCACCATAAAGGTCTATGATTTCATTCGTATGTATTCCTATATAATAACGTCCGTCGATACCGCCGGTAATATCGAAGTTTTCGTTCAACTGCTTAGTGTATGTCGACAACAAACCATACCATTGGTGGTTGTTTTTGGATACCGACATAATCATTTGTGAACCGTTTTTGCTGTTTTCATTCAAATCCTGAATCTGATCGTAAGCAAACGTCCCGTCGGGATTACGGAAATCCGTATTCACCACCCCGTTGGTCGATCCGTACCATTTATTTCTGTAAGAGCCGACTCCCTGTCCGCTATATCCCCAACCGTCGCCGAGGGAAACGTATAAGGCCGTGCTTAGCGACGACTTGTCGTTCATCTGCCACATGTGGTTCAATGATATCTGCGGTTTATGGTATTTGTTTTTAGAAGAAGTCTTACGTTCTCCGTTTTTTCCGAAGCCATAAGTCGCGTTGTATCTGTATTCTTCTCCCGGTTCCATATATTTTTTCACACCCTGCCAACCGGTAATGGTCAATCCGTCATAAGCGCCACGCTGGTCGTGCACCTGAGGCGTTCCGAAAGCAGTCAGTGAAAGCTGGTGGGAGTCGCCGAATCTTTTTGAAACATTCAGGAAGTAATTATAGGCTTCAAATTCCGTTCCCTGAATCTGCCCGTTCCCCCAGTCCTTGCCTCCCATAATGGTGAAAGCCCATCCCGTGGGGCTAAGGCCGGAAGATACCTTAAACAGCAATTTGTTTCGGCCGTAGCTTCCGATCATGTAGCTGGCAAAGCCTCCCTTTTTAACGTCGATCGTATTGGTTACAATATTAATAGAACCACCGACCGAAGGAGAAGACACTTTCGAAGCACCCAATCCGCGCTGCACCTGCATGGAGCGGGTCACGTCCGCCAGTCCGAGCCAGTTGCTCCAGTAAACACCTCCCCATTCCATATCATTCATGGGAACGCCGTTTACCATTATGGCTACGTTTTCCGTACCGAAACCGCGAAGGTTAAGTTTGGAATCGCCATAAGATCCTCCCTGGCGGGTAACATGGACACCCGGAGTAATTTTCAGTATTTCGGGAAAATCTCTTGCACCCAAACGTTCGTCGATAATTTCCGGGCTAACCACGGATAAGGCTACCGGTGTTTTGCGATCGATCGCTATGGACGATGTGATCGTTACGTCGGCCAGTCCGATAGCGTCCACCTCCATTGCTACAATACCCATATCCATCGCCGCCGAACCGGAAACGGTACGGCTCACGTCCTTATATCCAAGAGAACGGATAATCAACGTTGATCCCGGAGGAACCTGAATCTCAAAGTTCCCGTCAATATCGGTAACAACACCCTGCGTCGTTCCGCTTTGCATCACTGCCGCTCCGATCAGCGGTTCATCATTCTCTGCATCAATCACCTTTCCTTTCACCGCCGTTTGCGCATTAATAGTTCCGGCGCAGCAGACCGTCATTAAGACCACTAAAAAGAAATGGATTACATGTTGCTTCATAACTGTGTATACTTATATTAATATTAAATCAAATTTAACGAGATGGCAAAGATAATACAGTATTTCAATTCTCCCGATTACGATGATGTTAAAATGCTGTTGCATTTTTTTTAATCCTTGTCTTTCGCGACTTCTTACGCCCCTCTTTAGTGAACGCAGACGACGCAAAGAACGCAGATGGGGAGAGGTACAAAAAAACTCCGTGACTCCGTGTCTCTGTGTTCAATATTTTTAAGCGACTTTTGAAATACCCCCTCCTATAATTCCTAAACGATCCGTAAATTGCTATAAATCAACCCTGTATAATCCTCAAAAATCATTTAGATGGCTTCACAAAACCAATTAGATGATTTTTAAAACCGTTTAGATGACTTTCCAAAGGCAATTAGATGATTTTTCCACTCCTTTTACACCGGTTTTTTTTGCCGTTTTTGTAAGTTTGCAGGATATGAACAGGATATACATACTTGCCGTAGCCGGGTTGTTGATGCTCGCGCTCTCCTGCAAACGAACGCAGCAGGCGCCGGCGGAAGAAGAAACCGTCGTTGCCCCGGATACTTTGGGCGGGATCAGTTTTTTATATGGAATATGTATCGATTCTCTGGACACGAATGAATACGTGATCGGGAACGGCGACAATATGGGCGCTATTCTTGGGCGGCTGGGTTTTACGGCTTTGGAAACGGACAGTATCGTGCGCTCCAGCCGGGAAGTGCTCGATCCGGCCAAGTTGCAGGCGGGAAGGAGCTACACGGTGTTTACCTCCCGCGGCAGCGTGCCGGCGATCCGCTATGTCGCTTTTGGCAAGACGCTTACGGACTTTGCGGTGATCGACTTTACGGGCGATACCCTTTCTTCCTATTCTTACGAGAAACCGATCGCTTTCCAAAGGCGGTATATGGAAGGCAGCTTGAACACTTCCCTGTGGAACTACCTCCACAGCCGGGGGGAAGACCCTCTTTTAGCCCTTCGGATTGCGGATATTTATGCCTGGCAGATTGATTTTTTCGACGTGAAAGACGGGGATTCTTTCCGGGTATTGTATGATGTGGCCTTTATCGACGACACGACAGCGCTGGAAATCGCTTCGATCCAAGGAGCGGTGTTTACTCACAGGGGGAAAGACTTTACGGCCGTCCCCTTTACGCAGGATAGCATATTTGAATATTTCGACGAGGAAGGCAACAGCTTGCGGAAGGAGTTTCTGAAAGCTCCGCTCGACTTTTTCCGAATCTCGTCGCGCTTTTCCAATTCCCGCTTTCATCCGGTGCTGAAGCGTTATCGTGCGCATCACGGAGTGGACTACGCGGCTCCCGCAGGTACACCGGTCAAAAGCATTGGTGTCGGTGTCGTTACGGGAAAAGGATTTCAGGCCGGCGGCGGAGGCAATTTCCTGAAAATAAAACACAATTCCGTGTATACGACCACTTATATGCATCTGAGCCGTTTTGCACAAGGTATTCAGGTGGGAAAGAGCGTACAGCAGGGGGAAGTTATCGGCTATGTCGGATCAACGGGGCTATCGACCGGCCCTCATCTGGATTTCCGTGTGCATAAAAACGGACAGCCCGTCGATCCGCAAAAGATGGAATCTCCTCCTTCCAAACCGGTAAGGCCGGAGTTGATGGATAGTTTTGCGACGGCAAAACAATCTGTTTTTGCGGAATTGGACAGTTTGCGTGTCACATATAAGGCCGCGCCGCCGTCTACTTCAATAGAGTGACGGAAGAAACGAACAGTTATCATTAAAATCTATAAGTACAATGAAATTTTTAGGTAATCTTGTCTGGCTTCTCTTCGGAGGAATTATTACGGCGATAGAATATACCGTGGCAAGTTTGGTGATGATGATCACCATTATCGGTATTCCTTTCGGTTTGCAAACACTGAAAATGGCGCGTGTCACCCTGTGGCCTTTCGGTTGTGAAATAAGGGATAAGGGAAACTCCGGCGGTTGCTTGAGCCTCTTAATGAATGTGCTCTGGATCTTTGCCGGAGGAATCTGGATTTGCCTGACGCATTTGGTTTTCGGTTTGATCCTCTGTATCACACTTATCGGAATACCCTGGGGGCGCCAGCATTTCAAGTTGGCGGCATTGGCATTGGCTCCTTTCGGAAAGAGTATTGACTAAGGATTTAAGAGATTAAACACAGAGGCACAGAGAACACAGAGTTTTTATTGTGTTGATAACGGGGAAAATATAAATCTCTGTGTCCTCCGTGCCTCTGTGTTTCATATTCGTTTTAATCTACCTCTAATCCAGCGTTATCTGTGATGCTTCTATCCGGTCATTAAGAAAGAGGGATGCCGTTTCAGTGAATTTTTCTTTGGACTCGGTAGTCATAAAGTGGGCATGTCCGCCTTTGGTCAGTTTGGTTTCCATTTCGGGATGACGGGAAAGGTAGTTCTCCAGGCTCGAAGCGACGTATTCTCCCTGCGAGAGGATGTGGATGTTTTCGGGGATAAACCGTCTTATTTTATTCAGCAGAAGAGGATAGTGGGTGCAGCCCAATATCAGCGTGTCGATTTGCGGATCGGTTGAGAGGATATGTTCCAGATGTTTTTGGATAAAATAATCGGCACCGGGAGAATTGTATTCATTGTTTTCAACCAAAGGTACCCACATCGGACAGGCTTCTCCGGTTACTGTCATTTCCGGAAACAGTTTTTCTACTTCAAGTTCATACGATCGGGATGAGATGGTTCCGGCAGTTCCCATCACTCCGATATGCCGTGTCCGGCTTACCGTGCCGAGGATTTCAACCGTTGGCCGAATAACTCCCAGTACACGGCGGGCAGGATCCCAATCGGGAAGGTCGTTTTGCTGGATCGTGCGCAACGCTTTTGCCGAAGCCGTATTGCAGGCAAGGATCACCAGCCGACAACCTTCTTCAAACAATCTCCTTACGGCCTGACGGGTGAAGTGATAAACCAGGTCGAAAGAACGGGAACCATAAGGGGCGCGGGCATTATCGCCCAGATAGAGATAGTCGTATTCCGGCATACGTTTGCGTATCCTGTCGAAAATGGTAAGCCCTCCGTAACCGGAATCAAATATGCCAATGGGGGTGGGAGTTTGAGCAAACATGGAATTTTTCTATATGAAAAAAGGATGCCTTT
>JAITVG010000056.1 GCA_031285925.1 Tannerellaceae bacterium | reverse complement strand
TCGCTGATGATGCCCTCCCTGATTGCCTGAAGCACGGCGCATCCCGGCTCCTTCCGGTGCGTACAGTTGCCGAAGCGGCACGAACCCGACACCTTGAATATCTCAGGGAAGTAATGGCCAATCTCGGCATCTTCCAAATCAAACGTACCGAAGCCCTTGATGCCCGGCGTGTCGATAAGGTATCCTCCTTCGGGGAGATCGATCATTTCGGAGAAAGTCGTAGTGTGTGTCCCCTTGTTGTGATACTCGGAGATGCCGCCGGTTTTCAGATCGGCGCCGGGCACAAGCCTGTTGATGATCGTCGATTTCCCCACGCCGGAATGGCCGGACAGCAGCGTAATCCTGTCCTTCAGCTCCGCCCTGACCGCATCCAGCCCCTCTCCACTTTTGGCACAAAGCCTGAAACAGGGATAGCCGATGGAGGTATACAGCCCGGCGAGTTCCTCCAGCCGCTGGAGGTATTCGCCCTGACAGCGGTCGATTTTGTTGAAAATAATCTTTACGGGAACATTATACGCCTCGGCGGTAGACAGAAAACGGTCGATGAAAACAGTGCCGGTGATCGGGAAATTGACCGTAACGATCAGCATCGCCTGATCCAGATTGGCGGCAATGATGTGGGATTGCTTGGATAGATTGGATGCCCGGCGTACGATGTGGTTCTTCCGATCCTCGATCCGGGTAATAAAAGCAGTGCCTTCACTGTTCACGTCGATATCCACGCGATCCCCCACGGCGACGGGGTTGGTGCTGCGTATCTCCTTCAACCGGAAATTCCCTTTGATCTTGCTTTCGATATCCCGCCCGTCGTCCGTACGCACGGTGTACCAGCTTCCGGTGTTTTTTATTACTAAACCGTTCATTCAGTCAAGACCTGAAAGTTAATTTTAAACCGTCATGATTTCCTTTTCCTTCGCCGCGTAGAGTTCGTCTACTTTCTTGATATACCTGTCGTGTATCTTCTGGGTTTCCCCTTCGGCATCTTTCTCCACGTCTTCGGGCGTGCCTTCCTTTATGCTTTTCTTCAACAGGTCAATCGCATCGCGGCGGGCGTTGCGCACACTGATCTTCGCGTTTTCCGCCTCCTGCTTGGACTGCTTGGCCAGCTGGCGGCGGCGTTCTTCCGTCAGCGGGGGAATGCCCAGGCGGATAAGTTCCCCGTTGTTCTCCGGCGTAATGCCCACGTCGGAGTTCAGGATCGCCTTTTCGATGTCTTTGATCAATGGTTTTTCCCACGGGGTAATGATGATCGTTTTGGCATCCGGCGTGTTGATCGAAGCCACATTGCTGAGGGGGACGATGCTTCCGTAATAGGATACTTTCACTCCGTCCAGGATCTTCGGGTTCGCTTTCCCTGCCCGGATGTGCGACAACTGTTCATCCAGATGCTCAACGGCTGCCTTCATTTTGTCTTCAGCCCCTTTTACATATTCTTTAATGTCTGCCATAGATTAAAATATTTATGAATTATTAATGAAACAAAAGTACTAAAGATTTTAAACTATACAAAAGGCAGGGGTTTCTTGGCGTCAAAAATTAGTATAGGTACTACGCGCTCGTAGTACCTATACAACGGCGCCGTTGTATAGGTACTACGAGCGCGTACTATATATAGAAACACTTTTTAACAATAACTAATACGTTGAACATGTGCATATTACTAAAAAGGACTCCTTTAATATATACGCGCGCGTGAGGGTGTGAAAAAAAGTACTTACTTTGCGTCTTTAAACTAAATATTATCGAATACCATGATGTGGAATGAAACGGTCGAAACCATGAACCGCGAAGATATGCGGAAATTACAGAGCTACAGGTTGAAACGTGTAGTGGAACATGCTTATCACAACTCTACTTTTTATCGCAGGAAAATGCAGGAGATGGATGTCACTCCGAATGATATTCAAACGATAGACGATATAGTGAAACTTCCCTTCACCGTGAAGCAGGATCTTCGCGACAATTATCCTTTCGGACTGATGGCTGCCCCGATGTCGGAAATTGTGCGCCTGCATGCTTCTTCGGGCACTACCGGCAAACCGATCGTGGTGGGGTCTACCCGAAAAGACCTTTCCATCTGGGCAGAAGCAGTAGCCCGCTGCCTTTATGCTTATGGGGCTACCAAAAACGATATTGCTCAGGTGTCCTACGGTTACGGCCTGTTCACAGGCGGGCTGGGCGCTCATGCAGGCGTGGAAACCATCGGAGGAACCGTGATCCCCATGAGTAGCGGAAATACGGAGAAACAAATCCAGCTGATGCACGACTTTGGAGCGAATATCCTGTGCTGCACGCCTTCTTACGCTCTGTTTCTGGCGGAAACGATCCATGCTTCCAATATCCCCCTAAAAGAGTTCAAACTTCGCATCGGGGCTTTTGGCGCCGAACCCTGGACGGATAACATGCGGAAGGAACTGGAAGAAAAACTGAACATAAAGGCGTATGATATTTACGGCCTGACGGAGATTTGCGGCCCGGGAGTGGGCGGCGAATGCGAATGTCAGAACGGTACGCACCTGTGGGAAGATCATTTCTTCCCCGAAATTGTAGATCCCGTCACCCTGCAACCGGTAGCTCCGGGCGAACAGGGCGAACTTGTGTTCACGACATTAACCAAGGAAGGGATGCCGATGCTACGCTACCGCACGCGCGACCTCACATCGCTCAATTACGACAAGTGCCCCTGTGGACGTACGGCAGTTCGCATGAACCGCATACTCGGACGCAGCGACGACATGCTGATTATCCGCGGAGTAAACGTATTCCCGTCGCAGGTAGAATCCGTCATTCTGGAATTGCCGGAGTTCGAACCTCACTACTTTATTATTGTAGACAGAGTGAATAATACGGATACATTCCAGGTGCAGGTTGAATTGCGCCCGGAATATTATTCGGATGAAATGAATAAAGTGCTGGCTTTAAAGAAAAAGATAGCCACCCGTATGCAGAGCGTGATCGGGATTCAGCCTGAAATCAGGATCGTCGAACCTCGCAGCATCGAACGCAGCATGGGGAAAGCCAAGCATGTGCAGGATAACAGAAAACTGTATTAACTATCAACTATAAAAACCATGTTAGCAAAACAATTATCTATTTTTCTGGAGAACAAAAAAGGACGTTTCACGGAAGTCGCCCGGATACTTGGCGATGCCGGTATTAATATGACGGCGTTCACGGTGTCCGAAAATTCGGATTTCGGAATCCTTCGCCTTATCGTTTCGGATACGGAGAAAGCCATACAGGTATTGCGCGACAAACTGTATGGAGTCAGCGTAACGGATGTGGTTTGTCTGCGCTGCCCCAACACCGCGGGATCACTGGCAAAAGCCATGGAGATCATCACGGCAAACGGTATATTCGTGGAATATATGTACGCCTTTTCCGAAGGTGAAACGGCCAATGTGATTATCCGTCCGGATGATCTGGAGAAATGCATCCGGGTGTTGCAGGACAATAAACTGGAATTACTTGCGGCCGACGATCTGTACAAGTTGTAATTATTAACGTTTCGCATATCGTTTATTAATGGGATTGCGCTAACTTTGCGGGCTAAAAGTATCCGAATGAAGAAGATTCTGTTTTTTTTGCTGATGATGACCGTGCTGTTTTCCTCTTGCGGAGAATACAACCGGGTGTTGAAGAGTACGGACTCTGAATATAAATATTCGTATGCGAAAAAGTATTTTAACGCGAAACAATACACCAAGTCGGCCGTTCTGCTCGAAGAATTATACACGATTTTCAAGGGAACCGCTTATGCGGAAGAGTCACTTTACCTGTTGGCGCAGAGCTATTACGGCCAAAAAGACTACCAAACAGCTTCACAGTATTTTGAAACCTATTATACTACTTATCCGAAAGGCGAGTATACCGAACTGTCCCGTTTCTATTCCGGGCACGGCTTATTTCTGGATTCGCCGGATCCCCGTTTAGACCAGGCGCAAACCTACAAGGCAATCGAGCAGTTGCAGATATATATGGAATATTATCCGCAAAGCGAACGGGCTAAGGAAGCGCAGAATATACTATTTGAACTGCAGGAAAAGCTGGCTTACAAAGAACTGCGGGTAACGGAACTGTATTACAACCTGGGCACCTACATGGGAAATAACTACCAGGCCAGCATCATTACGGCGCAAAATGCACTGAAGAACTACCCTTACAGCAAATACCGGGAAGAGTTCATGTATTATACCATCCGCTCCAAATACGAATTGGCCGTAGCCAGTGTGGAAGAAAGGCTGCAAGGGCGCTACCGGGACGTGGTTGATGAGTACTACAACTATATGAATGAATACCCGGAAGGTAAATATACCCGCGAGGTGCAACGTTTATACGACTACGCCAGCAAGCGGATTACGGATACCTATTGATGAAATTTAATTAACAAGAACAAGAATATGGATTACAAAAAAACAAATGCACCTTCCAATACGGTTACCCGTGATATGATTCAGTTATCAGCCGATACGGATAACATTTATGAAACAGTAAAGATTATCTCGAAGCGTGCAAACCAGATCAGTGTGGAAATGAAAAGCGACCTGGAAAAGAAATTACAGGAATTTGCTTCTTTCAATGATAATCTGGAAGAGGTTTTTGAAAACAGGGAACAGATAGAGATTTCCCGTTACTACGAAAAACTCCCCAAACCTGTATTAATCTCTACACAGGAATATTTGGAAGGTAAGGTATACTACAAGAACCCGGCGAAAGAAAAGGAAAATTTTTAGAAGTTTTTACTTCTCAGTTATTAGTTTTCAGTTCTCAGTTCTTAATTATTAATTGAGAATGGAATACATCCTCAACTGAAAACTGACAACTAAAAACTGACAACTGACAACTGACAAAGCATGTTACAAAGAATACAAACCGTATATCTTCTTATGATAGTAGCCCTGTTCGTGGCTACTCTTTTTATGCCTTTGGCAATATTGCAGTCGGGCGACGACCTGTTTCGTTTTGATGCCACGGGGCTGACTGAGATGAGCGTAGACGCCCGCTTGCTTTATCCCACATGGGCTATATTCGGATTGACGGCGATTATATCCCTCGTTTCACTGGTTACCGTTTTTCTGTTTAGAAAACGGATGTTGCAAATCCGCTTTTGTATTTTTAATATGCTGCTGATGATCGGCTTTTACGGACTGTTTATCTTTTTCATCTATAACCTTAAGGAAAGTGTGGGAAATGCATCATTAAGCGTAAGCGTAAAATTCGCCCTTTCCTTCCCTTTCATCGGCATGATCCTGAATTACCTGGCCATACGCAATATCGGAGCGGACGAAGCTTTAGTGCGCTCATTGAACCGTTTGAGATAAACCGTGCAGCTTTTTCCCGTATTTCTGCATCTTCCTCTTAAATAACGTTTAAATGTTTTTTGTGTACGCACATTATAGTTAAAAAGATATATATAGAGATATTTCCTTTCAATCTTTTGTTATATTTGTGAGCAGGATGAATGAAGCCTGTTTAGTGCGTGCGGGTATTAAACCAAACGATAGATATTAAGTCTAAAAAAGAAACAGAAAGTCAGATATTTATATATTAAAAAGAGGAGAAACAGATTATGAAACCTATGAAATTAACGTCTATGCTATTGATGCTCCTTATCGCATTTGGCGGTTCGGCGCAGGAGTTCTTCGATGATGTATATTTCTCTTCCCGTAAAGATAAAAAGAATACCGAGGTACAGGAAGAAAATGTGATACAGCCTGAAGAAAATGTGATGTATGTTGCTGCTTCCAATAACGATACTTCTTGGGAGGAAGACCGGGATGTGGATGAATATAACCGTCGCTACACCGGGGCGGATGCAGAAGAGGCCTATTATGAAGAAGAGGGTTATTCTTATCAGGAAGATACTGTCGTTACAAAGGCCGAACGGCGTTCGGACACGGAATATACCGAACGCATCATTCGTTATCATTCGCCAAGTAAAATATCCATAGTCGGAGCGGATCAGGTAGACCTGTATCTGAGTGACGGATATTATGGATATGATTATGAAACGGATTATTCGGGCGGAGGAGCCAATGTGAGTTTCAATATAAATGTAGGTAATAGTTGGGGCTGGGGTTATAATTCCTGGTACGATCCCTGGTATTACGGGAGTTGGGCTTACAATCCCTGGTATTATGGCGGTTGGGGTTACAGTTCTTGGCATCGTCCTTGGCACTGGAGCTACAATTGGGGCTGGGGCGGCTTCTATTCCGGATGGCATCATCCCGGTTATTGGGGCGGATACTGGGGCGGCCACTACGGAGGTTATTATGGCGGCTATTGGGGCGGCGGTTATTGGGGTGGACATCATCACCACTATCCCGGATATTACAGTGGAAGAGCTACCGGGCGCCATTATTCCAACGGACGGGCGTCGTATTCAAGAGGAACGAACTCCTCCAACGCCAATGTGGGCAGAAGCAGTGGACGCGCTACTTCCTTGCGGAACGGAAGCAATGCAAACGGCACAAGAAGCGAAAGCGTAGCAGGCAGCAGAGCCGGACGCATGTCGCGCAGAGATGCCGCAGTAAATTCCGGAGCAGGAACAAGAGCAACCCGTCAAGCCGGTGTAACATCCCGTCAAAGCGGAACAACAACCCGTCAAAGCGGCGTAACGACCCGTCAGGGCAATACTAATTCTACCCGCCAAAGCGCTGTAAACTCTACAAGCAGAACACGTTCAGAACAAAATTCGGTCAGTTCATCCCGTACACGGATAAGCAACAGCCGTTCCACCTCTACCGGATCCACCCGGCAGTCGGTTGCACCGTCCGGAAGGTCAAGCAGTAGAAGTTCAGGCAGTTTCAATTCGGGACGTTCTTCTTCGTCGTCTTCACAAAGCCGGTCATACAGCACGCCGTCGAGAAGCAGCAGTAGCAGCAGCAGTTCATATAGCGCGCCGTCGAGAAGTAGTTCTTCCGGTTCATTCGGTGGCGGAGGCGGCGGACGCTCAAGTGGCGGTAGCTCCGGCGGAGGCGGTGGACGTTCAGGTGGAGGCCGTCGCTAACGGATTGAAGTAAAGCAAAATAATGTGTGTTGGTTGATAAATCTATAACAATGATGAAACGATTAGGAATAATAATAGCGGCGCTGACACTTTGTGGCAGCGTTGCTTTTTCGCAGGGGATGCTGGAAGCGTATTGCTTCGGACAAACCGATTTGCATGGAACAGCCCGTTATATGAGCATGGGAGGTGCTTTCGGCGCTTTGGGCGGCGACATTTCCGTAATGAGTAAAAACCCTGCCGGATTAGCCGTCTACCGGACATCGGAAGTGGTTACTACGATGAATCTTACTCTTACCAACGCCAATACGAATTGGTTGGGAGTAAGCACGGATAAAAGCAAAACACAGTTAAGTTTTGACAATATCGCTTATGTGGGTTACTATCCGACAGGAAACGATGTAGGAGTGATCGGATGGAATGCCGGTTTCGCTTATAATCGCCTGAAGAACTTTCACCGCCATTACAACATGTCTGCAAAAGGAGGATTAACCTCTTCCCTGAGTGATTACGTGGCAGCGCGGGCTTATGGATTCCACAAGGACGAACTTTGGGCGACGGAGACATACAATCCGTACGGCCGGGATGGAATGGACTGGCTTTCCGCATTGGGATATAATGCCGGCTACATGGATGCTTACAGTGACGATCCGCAAGCCTATTACAGTACTTTTGGTTTTGAGGAAAATGGAAACTGGAATGCATACGATTTGAACGACGCTATATTGGATGTGCGCGAAACCGGCTCCATAGATAAATACGATTTTTCTTTCGGGATGAATATTTCGGACATCGTTCTTTTGGGAGCGACATTGTCGGTTACAGACATCAATTACGAAATGAGTTCTACTTATGATGAACATTTCCAATACGACAATTATCTTTATCTGGATAACGGTTTGACTACGGATGGGAGCGGATATTCCGTCAATCTGGGTGTGATTGTCCGTCCGGTAGATTTCCTGCGTTTGGGAGTGGCCTATAACTCGCCGACCTGGTACAAGATGACCGATCGTTATTACGGAGAAGCGGGCACTTCTCTTGAGTTGGCCGGAGGAAAGTATAGTGATTGGGACGCGCAAACTCCGGACGCTTCATATACCAATTATGAATTTCAATCGCCGGATAAATATATCTTCAGTATTGCCGGTATCATCGGGCAGTCGGCTTTGATCAGTCTGGATTATGAGATGACCAATTACGAGAACATGAAGATGTATGATTCAATAGGTGAGGAAACGCCGTATTACCGTTCTGCCAATGCCGGTATTAAAGATAATTTTACGATGGGAACCTCCATACGTTTGGGAGCGGAAGTACGTGTAACCCCGCAGTTTTCCGTGCGTGCCGGCGGAAGTTTTACGAACAGCCCGGTGAGAAGCAACCTGAAAGGAGGAAACATGGAAGTAATTACGGTCGGAACCATTCCGCATTATACGGTAGATAAAGGCTATTCAACTTACAGCGTCGGTTTGGGTTATCGCTTTAATCCGCAATTTTATACCGATCTGGCCTGTGTGCTGACCCAACAAAAGGAAGATGTATATGCTTTTTCAGGTATACCGGATATGGATATAGACTTTCAACCGGCTACATTAAAAACCAATCGCACACGAGTAGCGCTTACATTCGGTTATAAATTCTAAGCTGCAAGATACTTTAGGGATACGCAAGATACTTTAGAGATATATAATGAAAAAGAGCGTGAAGAATCAGATTCTTCACGCTCTTTTTGCATCGTAATTCCATCTTCCGAAAAGGAAAGGAAAAAACATCTAATTGTTTTCCGGAAAACATCTAATTCTCTTTCCGAAGGCATCTAATTGTTTTTAAAAATCATTTAGACGCCTTTGGGAAAGCATTTAGACGTTTTCGGAGCGGCGATTCAAAGGCTTGCCGGTTTAAAATATCCCAGCTCTCCGCAGTCGAAATCGGTGATATAGGAATAATGTTTATTCACTTCCGATTGACTGTATGTGATGTACACTTCGGCTGAATGGCGGAATGAATCGCATTTATTTGTATCCTGCAAAAGCAGATATCCCATAATACAATGACCGGCGGATTCAACAAGGCGGCGTGCATGGAAATCCAACAGTTCCTGATCTTTCAGTTCGGTTACGATCTTCACCATTTCTTCGTATTTAGCGGTCATCTCGATCAGTTTATGACGCATTACTTCCAGTTCGGGCTTGTATTCCAAACCTTCATATTCGCGGATTTGGGCAAGATAAGTACCGGTGGTGACGTGGCGGATTGCGGCTATAA
Source organism: Tannerellaceae bacterium (assembly GCA_031285925.1). Lineage (GTDB taxonomy): Bacteria > Bacteroidota > Bacteroidia > Bacteroidales > Tannerellaceae > QVMG01. The sequence continues at coordinate 11,751 of JAITVG010000056.1, read as the reverse complement.
CCTGCAACTGCGTCGTTCCTTCGTAGATATTGGTAATACGGGCGTCGCGGTAGAGGCGTTCGCATGTATAGTCCTTCATAAATCCGGAACCGCCATGAATCTGGATCGCATCATAAGCGTTCTGATTGGCATATTCCGATGTCATTCCTTTGCCTATCGGGGTGAAAGCATCGGCCAGGCGACCGTATTTCTTTAGCTCCTGACGTTCTTCCGGCTCCAGTTTGCGGTCTTTGGAAATATCGTCCAATGCTTTGTAAACGTCTACAAAACGGGCTGTTTCATACAGCATCGCACGTGATGCGTCTGTTTTGGCACGCATGAGCGCCACCATTTCGTACACGGCCGGAAACTCGATGATCGCTTTCCCAAACTGTTTCCGTTCGATCGCGTAGGCATAACCTTCGCGGTAAGCCGCTTCACTCAATCCTACCGACTGTGCCATAATACCCAGGCGGGCATTATTCATCAGCGCCATTACGTATTTGATCAAACCCAGCTTACGGTCGCCGCAAAGTTCGGCTTTCGCGTTTTTGTATACCAGTTCGCAGGTCGGAGAACCTTTTATACCCATCTTGTTTTCGATGCGGCGCACGTTCACACCGCCGTCCCGTTTGTCATAAAGAAACATGGAAAGTCCGCGTCCGTCGCGAGTGCCTTCTTCCGAACGCGCCAGCACGAGGTGAATATCGGCGTCGCCGTTGGTGATGAAACGTTTCACGCCGTTCAGGTACCAGCAATTGTCCTTTTCGCTGAATGTTGCTTTCAGCATTACGGATTGCAGGTCGGAACCGGCATCCGGTTCGGTAAGGTCCATCGACATTGTTTCGCCTGCGCATACACGCGGAATGAAACGCCTGCGCTGGTCTTCATTACCAAATTCATACAATGTTTCCGCGCAATCCTGCAATCCCCACAGATTTTCAAAACCGGCATCCGCACGGGATACCATATCGGCAATCATGATATACGGAACGATCGGGAAGTTTAGCCCGTCATACCGGCGAGGCATGGTAATCCCCATCAGGCTCGCCTTGCGTACGGCGTCCAGATTGATTTGTGTGCCCGGGGCATAAGTTACGCGGCCATCTTTCAGCGTCGGCCCTTCATGATCGACACTTTCCGCATTGGGAGCAACGATTTCACCACAGATTTCGCCTACGATTTCAAGTACTTTTTCGTAACTGTCCATCGCATCTTCGAAATCGAACGGTGCGTAATCGTATTTGTCTTTATCGGTGTAATTACGTTCCTTCAGTTCCACGATCCGTTTCATCAGAGGATGGTGAAGGTGATGTTTGTATCCCGGAGTATCTAAATAATAATTAGCCATAATTTTTGTTTTTAATATTTTTAGTAGTCAGAAGTAGTCAGAGTAGTCAGAAGTAGTTAAGTGGGTGTTTCTGTGCTCTTTATCAAGCTCAGGCAGTAAGCATTTAGCATACGGCTTATTTCGGAAGCCTGTATATTAAATATTGCTTTTTCTTCGTTGGATATATATCCTAAATCTTTTGAGAGGATAACGAAATTTCTGGTTTCTTCCAAGGAACCTTGCGAGATGTTGTAGAAGCGTAATTTTTCTTTATAACCAATTCGAGCATAACCTTCTGCAATATTAGCAGTAATTGATGCCGCTGCACGTCTCATCTGACTAACAAGGCAAAATATCTCTTCTTTCGGATATTTTTTTGTTATTCGATAGATGGCAAGGACATATTGATGTGCTTTTTGCCAAACTGCAATTTGTTCAAACGACCGTGTAGGCATCTCTACTTTAACTACTTCTAACTACTTTAACTACTTTAACTACTTTTGACTACTCTGACTACTTTAACTACTTTGTATTTTTCTTATAATACTTAATCATCTTGGGCAATACATCTTCTACCGTACCGGTGATTACATAGTCGGCAATAGAATTGATCGGAGCGTTCGGATCGTTGTTTATCGAAATGATGATTGAACTTTCCTGCATTCCGGCGATGTGCTGAATTTGCCCTGAAATGCCACAGGCAATATAGAGTTTGGGACGTACCGTCACGCCGGTTTGTCCGATCTGACGCTCGTGTTCCGAGAAACCGGCATCGACAGCTGCGCGCGAAGCTCCTACTTCACCGCCGATCGTTGCCGCCAGGTCATACAGCAACCGGAAGTTTTCCTTCGAACCCACACCGTATCCACCGGCAACAATGACGGGAGAACCTTTGATGTTGGTTTTGCTCTTTTCCATCAGGCGGTCGATCACAGCTACGACGAAGTCCGCGTCGCCGACATATTTCCTTACATCGTGTTTCTTCGTTTCGCCCTTGTGGCCGGCGTCCACAATTTCCTTTTTCATTACGCCCTCACGAACGGTAGCCATTTGCGGGCGGCATTCCGGGTTGATAATCGTAGCTACGATATTACCGCCGAAAGCCGGGCGGATCTGATAAAGCAGGTTTGTGTATACCTTGTTTTCTTTCTTTTCCTCATGATCGCCGATCTCCAGCGAAGTGCAGTCGGCAGTCAAGCCGCTTCCCAAAGCGGAAGATACGCGCGGGCCAAGGTCGCGGCCGATACTTGTTGCGCCCATCAAAGCGATCTGGGGTTTTTCTTCTTCAAACAGTTTCACCAGGACAGACGTATGAGGCAAGGAAGTATACGGCGACAGACGTGCATCGTCGAAAAGATGCAACACATCCACTCCGTACGGAAACACCTGCGCTCCGATACCATCCGTATTATGGTCGACGGCGACAGCTTCGAGCTTGCAGCCCAGTGTGTTTGCCAAACTGCGCCCTTTGGTCAATAATTCCAAACTCACATCGGCCACTACGCCGTCTTCTATTTCACAGTAAACAAATAAATTATTCATTTCATTCATTATTTTTTAGTAGTCATCATTCGCTTCGCTCATTAGTAGTCATCAGCCCTTTGGGCTTAGTAGTCATTATTCGCTTCACTCATTAGTAGTTAAGAAGGAATTTCTACTTTAACTACTTTAACTACTTTGACTACTTTGACTACTCTTTTTTTATCCAATCGTGTGGTTCAAAATTAATTCTCTCATTAATGTATCGATCGCTTCGTCGGTTGCTTCCAGCGTCATGTTTTCTTTCGCCTGGAAAACGACGTTTTCGATCTTCTTTACCTTCGTAGGCGAACCCGAAAGTCCGCAAAGCGCTACCTCGGCATTCACGTCGGCCACTCCCCATTCCGTCAGGTTGAGGTAAGGGCGACTGTCGTACAGATCCAGATAATCCGCATCGGCTTCCTGCTTTTCGGTAACCGTTTTGGCATGTTTGTATTTTTGTACATGTTTGGCGTTGCGCGGACGGCAGTCGGGAGCCGATCCGTTTACCGTCACAACCAGGGGCAAAGCGCCTTCCACCACTTCCACACCCCTTTCCAGACGGCGTTTGACGGTGATCTTTCCCTTTTCGGCCTTCTGTATTTCTTCCGCGTACGTAATCTGTGTCAGCCCAAGTTTTTCGGCAACCTGCGGGCCTACCTGCGCCGTATCGCCGTCGATAGCCTGCCGTCCGCAGATGATCAGGTCATAATCCTTGATCTTCCGGATAGCCATGGAAATAGCATACGACGTAGCCAGTGTATCCGCGCCTGCAAAGGCACGGTCGGTCAATAAATAACCGCTGTCGGCTCCGCGGTATAAACCTTCGCGGATGATCTCGGCGGCACGTCCCGGCCCCATGGTCAGCAGCGTAACCGTCGTTCCGGGATAAGCATCTTTCAGACGAAGTGCCTGCTCCAATGCGTTGAGGTCTTCCGGATTAAAGATAGCAGGCAAAGCCGCGCGATTGACCGTTCCGTCGGCCTTCATCGCATCTTTCCCTACATTTCGCGTGTCCGGAACCTGTTTGGCAAGTACAATAATTCTCAAACTCATATTATTCTTGTTTGTTGTAATTCATTACGTTACAGTAAAACCAGTCATTGATTTTAACATATTCATTTAGTTCGGCTGCAAAAGTAATGAAACATTCTTTAATTCAAAGCACATAAAAGCACAATATGCACACTTTTGCGCTTTTTGAGCATCCGGTGGGACAGGAGAGGCAAGCCTCGCGCGCGCGTATATATATATATGGTATCCGAATCGAAATTTAAGATCGGCCTTCGCCGATTAAAGGATTTATACAAAAAACACATAAAATATATAACACGCGCACACACAAGATATTACGCAATGTTAAAAAGTGTTTCTATATATAGTACGAGCTCGTAGTACCTATACAACGGCGCCGTTGTATAGGTACTACGAAGAAATACTACCTGTACAAATTTTTGACAGTGTAGAGGCGGCTGCGAAGGATGACCGCGAGGGAGTAGCTTCTTCTTCTAAAATTTCAGTCGGTCAGTAGTGCTTTTTGGCAGGAATTATTTTTGTTTTATGAATCTTCGTGTTATATTTGCGATTATTCTTGAGTAAAACACTGTTTGAATATTGCTTGCTACTGCTGATATTAAAAACGAGAGTGATTTATTTAATTATTTATGAAATTATTGACATCAAAACAGATAACAGTATTGATTGCGTTGTTGGCAACAGGTATTAATGTCCTTTTTGCGCAGACAAAAGGTGTTGTCGCCGATAAAAACACGCATTTGCCCGTTGGATATGTAAATATTTATACATCCAATACCGATATTGTCAGAGGAACAAATTCTGATGAAAATGGAATCTTTATTGCTGCTTTTGATTTTCAAAATTTGACATTTTCGCATATCAATTACAATAAAATTACTGTTGAAAAGTCGGAAATAAACGATACGATCTTCTTAACACCCATTGTGAATTTATTGCAGGAAATTGTTGTGACAAATGCACGTCCCGATTGGATAGAGAATAAGCTCAAAGAAGTTGTCCGGCAAAAGAAGAAAAAATATCGAACCGAAACAAAAGATTTCGAATATCACTATGATTCATACACATTAAGTGATTCTTCGGGCTATGCTTTTCAAAGCAGCGGCAATTTACGTATTCCTTCTTTGGTAAAGAAAGAACGCTATTTTATTGAGCCTAAAGCGAATATCATTAAGTACAAAGATGAGTCCGCCGGTACGGATTTTGGTAATTTCAGGCGGATTTTATACGAAGATTTTATCGTGTATTTTGACGAAAAATTTATTAATAGCAATGATTTTTCGCAAAACTTGTCATTTGAAGATGATAATTTGGTACAATTACTTTTTACTGATAAAAAATATAAGGATGTTGTCGGTTATTGTATTTTGGATACTTTGAATAATGTAATCGTAGAAGTTGAACAGAATTTGGGCACCGATTATAATTTGAAAACAAAAACAAAAGGAATATTACGCAATTACGCAAATTCTAAAGGCATTTCATATAATATTCTGGAAATCAAGGTGAGAACCTCTTATAAAAAATCAGGCAACGGTTATTATTTGTCGGAAAGCAAATACAAACTGACACAACAAATAGTATCCGAAAACAAAAAGCATAAATGGACTTATTTAGAAGCAGTTGAGGCGCAACTTTTCGTGAATGACGAAACAAAAATCAATACATCGAAAATGATCGTTGTACCTAAATTTAGATATATTACTGCAATTTACACTAAAAAAATGCAGCGAGAGGATGCGGCGTTACAAAATATCCCAAAAACATTTGAAAAATTTTAGAAACTGTTTTAACCTGCATTATTCATACTTAACCGTGCGAAAGGCTCTTTCGCGAGGCTCTCCTCCTTGGATAAGGAGGAGTACGGCGAGGTACGAGCCGGGAGGTGGTTGGATTACTCACTCTCCAACCACCTCCCCCTCACTTCGTTCGGGTACTCCTCCTTATCCAAGGAGGAGAGCTCGCGAAAGCAAGCTTTCACTCGTTTAGTATGAATAATACAGGCTTAACTTGTTGGCGGAATTAGCCTCGAAATTGTATAGGTAGGATGGGCGCGTACTACCTATACTACGGCGCCGTTGAATAGGTAGTACGAGCGCGTACTATATATAGAAACACTTTTTAACAACCTGTTAATACGTTGTGCATTTGTGTGTTAGGGTTATTTCCGCCTTAACCCTGTTGCACTTGCTTTTTTACCCGATTTTAATTCCGCCAACGAGTATGATTAAATATTTTTTTATCGGCACATTCATTTGTTTAAGCCCGGCATTTTTTTCCTGTAAGGAAAAGCCCGAACCCCGCTACATAGGTTTCTCGCAGTGTAGCAACGATGAATGGAGAAGCAAAATGAATGTTGAGATGCAGCATGAAGCAGTGCTGTATCCCGATATTCATTTGGAAATCAGAACAGTTACCGATGATACGGAAAAACAGATTAATGATATCCGGTATTTTATTGATAACAATGCCGATTTAATCATCGTTGCGCCTAACAAAACCGAACCGCTGACGCCGGTTGTCGAAAAGGCTTATAATAAGGGTATCCCGGTTATTTTGGTCGACCGGAAAATTTCATCGGATAAATACACGGCTTTCATTGGTGCCGATAATTATCAAATCGGCAAAGACGTAGGGAATTATATTGCTAAACTGCTTGATGGAAAAGGTTTTGTATTTGAAATCCACGGCCTGGAAGGTTCTTCGCCCGCTACCGAAAGGCACAATGGATTTATAGATGTCATAAAAGATTATCCTTCAATCAATTTACTCCCTTCGGTCGATGGCGCTTGGTTGAAAGATGTAGCGGAAAACAAAATGGATTATGCCCTCACCGCATATCCGCGTATTAATGCTGTTTATGCTCACAACGACCGCATGGCGCTGGGCGCTTATAGTGCGGCATTGCGCCACAACAGAGCCGACAGCATATTGTTTTTCGGCATAGATGCTATTCCGGGCGAAGACGGCGGAATCAATCAGGTACTCAACAAAAAACTGAAAGCAACATTCATCTATCCTACCAACGGAGAAAAAATCATTCAGTTGGCAGTCAATATCCTGGCCGGTAATCCTTACGAAAAGCATAATACGCTATATAGCAATGTGGTGGATAACACAAACGCAAGACTTCTGAAACTTCAAACCGATGCAATTATTGAGCGGGAAAACAAAATTGCCATCCTCAACAGCAAGATCAACAATTACTTCACACAATACATAACACAACGCTATCTGCTATTGGCAGTAATTATTATTACATTTATAATCAGTATATTATTTCTTCTTATCAGCAAGGCCTACCGCTCGAAACAACGTTTGAACGTTAAACTCGGCAAGCGAAACGATGAAATCAACCAGCAGAAAAAACTGCTTGAAACTCAACGCGACCAACTCATCGAATTATCCAAAAAACTCGAACAGGCAACCCATGCCAAATTAGTGTTTTTCACCAATATATCGCATGAATTTAAAACTCCGCTGACGCTCATTTCAGGGCCTGTTAATACGCTTTTAGCCGACAAAAGCATATCTTTCGAAAGCCGCCGCCTGCTTTCCCTGGCAAAGAAAAATATCGTTATTCTTCTCGAATTGATTGACCAGATTCTTGATTTCCGAAAATATGAGAATGGAAAAATGACGCTCAGTCTTTCAGTTAATGACCTTCATGATCAACTGGTTGAAATAAATGAGTCTTTTGTAGAACTGTCGAAACAAAAGAATTGCAATTTTGAGTTTATCGCTACGGCTGGCAATTTCCAAATGCTCTACGATTATAAAAAAATGGAACGAATCTATTTCAATTTACTTTCAAACGCTTTTAAATTTACTCCTGCAAAGGGGCTTGTTTCAGTAGCGCTGATTAAAATCGAGAACGAGAAAGGCGTTTTCGCCGTTTTTAAAGTTTCCAATTCCGGTACCGGCATCTCAAAGAGCAACATCCAAAATCTTTTCAATCGTTTTTATCAGGTCGATTCGCGTTTTGCCGGTTCGGGAATAGGCCTGGCTCTCTCAAAATCCCTGATAGAACTGCACGGCGGCGAGATTTCGGTGGACAGTAACGAAATGACTTCCATCACTACGTTTACCGTCGTAATACCTTTTACATCGGAACTAAAGGAAAATGCAGACGCTTCATCTTCCTGCCCCGCTGAAATTTCTGTTTCCGGATTGGATAAAACATCCGTAGCGAGCAACGAACAGGAAATAATATATGATTCTATTTTTGATAATGAGATAGATAAAAACAAGGGATTGTTGCTTGTCATAGACGACAATCCCGACATTCGACTGTTCATCAAATCGGTTGTAAACGAGGAGTTCTCGGTTATTGAAGCTAAAGACGGATCGGAAGGTTTCCGAAAGGCCGTGAAGTACATCCCCGACTTGATCGTGAGCGATGTGATGATGCCGCCTCCCGATGGCGTGGAACTCTGCCGCCAACTGAAAAACGAACTCTTGACGAATCATATTCCGGTTATTCTGCTGACGGCATATTCGCTCGATGAACAGCGTATCACAGGTTTTGAAGGCGGAGCCGACGACTTTATCGCCAAGCCGTTCAACTCCGATGTGCTTCTTGTGCGCATCAAAAACCTGATAGACAATCGTAAAAAACTGAAAAGTGCTTTCCAAAAGGGTTTTATGGAATCCGAAAATAAATTGATGCTGAACAATTCCGATAAATCTTTCATTGAAAAATTCAAATTGCTGATAGAGAAAGAGATTGACAACACCCAACTCAACATAGAAGATATCGGGCAAGAACTCGGACTGTCGCGAACACAGCTTTTCCGCAAAGTAAAGTCGATTACCGGCTATGCGCCTGTTGAACTGCTGAAAATAATCCGCCTGAAAAGAGCCTACACCCTGCTTTCAACCACAGAGCGAAGCGTTTCCGAAGTAGCCTACGACACCGGTTTTTCATCACCCTCCTACTTCGCCAAGTGTTTTCGCGAGCAATACCACAAATCCCCAGCCGACTTCCTTAAATCGGTCAGACAATCCCATTAGCATAGCCCGCCGGTATAGCCAATCAGTAGGGGCAACAAAAAAGCCGTTCGATAATCGAACGGCCTCTTTGCTTTTTAATCGGGATAATCACTGTTGCGCGATTACGGCATAGCTGCCAGTTCCCAGCCCTGACGGTAATTATGCTTGATCAATTCTGCCGCAAACGCTTTCGCGTTGATCGGGTCGGTCATATCCTTGTTGAATGAAGGATGTCCGTCCTTAATCGTAAACCCGTCTTTGATCACGATCTTGAACTCTTCGTTGTCGCCGATATTCGTAAAGCGCATGTTCTGTCCGTCCCACAGCAATTCCTTGTTCAATGCCTGCAAACGAACGGCCAGTACACCCATTACAACCATTTCATTGAACGGACCGGCTTCGGAGAAGTTTGATTTGGTCTGCACACGGTTGGCGGCGCTTTCCTTACAGGCGCGTACAAAGTCCTGCTGATGACCGCTGCGGCCTTCCACGCGACGTTCCGTTTTGGCCACGTTAGGCGTGCGTCCGGAGAGCAACCAAGGCTCTGCACCGTAGCATCCGCAAATCAAAGTATCTTTCGTTCCGTGGAAAATTACGCATCCACCCTGCACATTCATTCTCTTCCCTTCGGGGAAACCGGCCGGACGATCGGGAGAAAGTCCTCCGTCATACCAATGAACTTCCACTTCCGGAAGAGCCACCTTCGGCATATTGTCGCGTGCCGGGAAAGTCAGTTTCACGTGCTGTGCCTGCGGAGCGCAATCCTTCAGCAACAGTGTGGACGATCCCTGTGCCTTGGTCGGGTATCCGAGTTTCAAGGATTTGAACACCGGATGCAGGATGTGGCAGGCCATATCGCCCAAGGCTCCTGTTCCGTAAGCCCACCAGCCGCGCCAGTTCCACGGATGATAGATCTGGTTGAACGGTTTCACTTCAGCCGGGCCGGTGAAAAGATCCCAGTTTAATGTCTTCGGAAGTTTGTCCGGTTTTTCCGGGGTCATCAATCCCTGCGGCCAGATCGGACGGTCGGTAAAGGCTTCCACCTTTCTTACTTCGCCGATTTCTCCGTTCCATATCCATTCGCACATCAGGTTTACGCCTTCGGCCGACGATCCCTGGTTGCCCATCTGCGTAGCAACCTTGTGTTTGGCGGCAAGTCCTGTTAGCAAACGTGATTCGTAAACCGAGTGAGTCAGCGGTTTTTCGCAATACACATGCTTACCCATTGTCATGGCCTGCGCGGCAATGATGGCATGAGTATGGTCGGCCGTAGCCACAACCACCGCGTCGATGGAGCTGCCCATTTCGTCGAACAGCTTGCGGTAGTCCCAATACTTTTTAGCCTGCGCATATTTTTCGAAAGTAGGTTGCGCGTACTTCCAGTCTACGTCGCACATGGCAACCATATTTTCCGTTTCCATACCACGCAAAACGCTTGCGCCTCTTCCGCCGATACCTACACCGGCAATGTTCAGTTTGTCTGTCGGAGCCGTATACCCGTGGCTTCTGCCGAGGATAGAGCTTGGAACGATAGTCAGCGCTGCCGCGGCAGCAGTTCCTCTTTTGAGGAAAGATCTTCTTGAGATGTTCGTCATGATCTTTAAGATTTAAAAATGATTTACTAATAATTTATTAACAGAGAGCCCAAATATAGGACATTTTTTTATATCGATGCACACAAGCGCCACGGATATTCACATTCTTTGCCTTTTTTCCATCGTTGCCTGCAAAAACGGCATTATTTCCATTGCAATTCGCGTGGCAAACACTTGTATTTTTTGCGAAACCAGCGGCAGAAAACGCTGTCTGAGGAGAATCCCACCGCCTTCGCGATCTGCTTCGTCTTCCAGTCCGTTCCGTGCAGCAGCCCCTCGGCCACCGCGCCCGAAAAAGCGTCCATCCATCCAAGGAATCCCACTCCGGTGAGCGCCATCAGCGCCGCTTCCAGCTGCCTCACTTCCACGCCCATCATTGCAGCGTATGCGCTTGCCGGGCGTCTGCTGTGGGAACGTATCAGCGCGGCAAAAAGATTGATGAAATCGTTCCCGGTGGGACGCAATTCCACTTTGTATGTAAGCTCGTAGAACGTGCACGACTTCATATCCTGCTTCACACGGCGTTCAACGCTCACAATAAACATTCCCTCGGGCGCAATCTTTTGATATTTACTCTCCATCATAGCTGTAAGAATTAATTTTCCAACAAATATACGCATAAAAGTATATCTTCCAACTAATTTATAAACATTTATGCGTGAATCTATTCTTGCAACATTAGTGCAAGAACATTTACGCGCGGATTGGCTCCTGCTACATTGCTGCAAAAACATTTACGCGCGAATTAGTTCTTGCTACATTACTGCAAAAACATTTAAGTGCGAATTGGTTCCTACTACATTGTAGCAAGAACATTTATGCGCGAATTTGTTCTTGCAACATTACTGCAAAAACATTTACGCGCATATTGGTATATGCTATATTAAAGTAATAACATTTAAGTACGAATTAGTTCCTACTACATTTTAGCAAGAACATTTATGCGCATAATTGTATATGTTTTTGTATTTAATCCTTAGCCTGCATTATTCATACAGAACAAATTAGCGAGCGTAGCGAGTGGCCGCAGGCCTGTCTTTTGCCGTTGGTTTTCAACCAACGGTTTATTGCTCCATCTACCCTCTCCTTCCCCCTCTCCTTGTGGAGAGGGGGAAGGGGGGTGAGGTGTAAAGGGGTTGAAACCCACAGAGGAAGAGGCTTTCGCCTCTATCTTTAAAACCGTTGGTTGAAACCGATTTCTATGTTAAATTCCAAATAAATTCCTATTTTTTTTAGTTTACTACTGCATAAACTTCCTGATAGGGTTCTTGCCTTTGAATCACGGCAAAACATCTTGCAATC
>JAITVG010000021.1 GCA_031285925.1 Tannerellaceae bacterium | reverse complement strand
GGCACGAACATTACGTTCAGTTCCGGATCCGGCATGTCGGGGTCCAGCGGGAACATCGGTCTGACGATGTTCTTGTACGGAAGGCTCTTGAAGTCCTGATCTACGCCGCCGCGCGTAAGCGCCATCACCCAGTCGGCTTTCATGTTGTACCACTGATTCACCAGATAGCCCTGCTTCACCATCACGATGTCCATCGTGCGCGGATCTATTCCGGTGCCGTCCAGAGGAGGGGTAGGGGATGAGGTTCCCACGACTACATGGATGCTTCCCGTCTTGATAATCGCGATGTTGCTGCGTCGGCGTTGCGGAGAATCGGCTGCGCTGTCAGGTGCGGGGCTGACGTATACGACCGTGCCCGACAACCGTACCGGCGGCTCGTAGGAATTGTCCGTCATCGCCCCCACATACGCTTCCGCATGGCCGCCAACGCCTGCCTTACGCGCCGCTTCAACCATTTCATCTCCGGGGATGGAGCAATAGAGGAGGCTTTTGCCGTTGGGCGATTGAAATTCGGGGCGCTTCAATACGCGAGCCAATGTCCAGGTAACTTCACCCGAACCGCCGCCGCCGGGATTGTCGCCCATATCGCTGATGAAAAACGGCTTCCTGTTGGAGGCAACTGCCAGGTCGAGGCACTTTTCGAGCGTATAGCCCGGCGCTTCCAGTGCAAACTGCCGGCGCACATCCCAAAACTTTTGCGCGAGCTTCTTCGCTCCGGCTTCTACCTGCGCCCGGTCGTCGCCGTAAACCATTACGACACCCTGATTGCGGCGGTCGTCGCCCCATACGTATCCGATCCATACACCCGCATCCGTTACGCCGGGCATCGCTTCAACTTCGGGAACCATGGCGTAAAGCGACTTGGCCGGTTCGGCGCGTGTGCTCGACCATTCGCCCGAAAGCAATACCGGAACGGCAACCCATGCCTTGTAAGGCGGACGCCCCTTGCCGGAGGCAATACGATCCAGCAGGTTCACTACGCCGCGCCGATGCGATTCGCGCGAGTCGTCGTGGGGCGCCTTGCGGAATGTGGTGATCAGGTCAGAGTGGACGGCTACCCGCCAGGAGGCATTCCCGTGCAAGTCCATCGTAGTGGTGATAAGGGCGTCGTTGCCGATTACGCCGCGTACTTTCTCCATGAACAGCCCTTCCGGGTCGTCCACGCCTTCCACACTGCACGCTCCGTGATTGTAAAACCAGAAAGCATCATAAGGCATGTTGGCCTTGATCATTTCGAGCGCTTCATTGACGAACGCTTCGTAAGACTCCCGCGTAACCGGCCCGCGGCCTCCGCCCGAACCCATCAGTGTGGGGAACCACACGGCTGCCTGTCCCATCGCCGAATCCGGGCTAAGGTAGTTCGGCACCGTGAGCGGCCTTCCTACTATCGGTTGCCGGTTGGGCATAAACACACTGTTTTCAATCTGTATACCGGCAATGCCGATACGCGGTTTCCTTTGCTGTGCGGCGGCATCGTTGCTGAACGATAGAGCCACCAGGCAAATAGTCGTGAATAAGAACAATTTCTTCATACTGTTTAGAATTTAATATATAATTAATGTGTCAATTATCCGTATCCGGGCATTTCTCCCGGTTCATCCCCTCCTTCAACGCGCATCCCGGGCATCCGGCGCAGGGATCGGAAGCTTCCGGGCGGAAGAAGAGGCGGTAGACCTTCCGCCCGACATATCCCACAGCAAGCAATCCGATGATTATTACAGCAATCTCCTGAAAAAGCATAAGCAATGAATATATTATGAATTATGAATTATGAATTATGAATCATCGAAAACACTTTTGCCCCCGTTGGGGCAACCTGTTCCGAAGGCTCGGAAGTACTTAACACTTTAGAATTAACCATTTAGTTTGTATTATTCATACTAATATTCTTATAACCGAGCGGAAGGCACTTTCGCGAGGCTCTCCTCCTTGGATAAGGAGGAGTACCCGAACGGAGTGAAGGGGGAGGTGGTTGGAGAGATAATTGTTAATTATCCAACCACCTCCCGGCTCGTACCTCGCCGTACTCCTCCTTATCCAAGGAGGAGAGCCTCGCGAGAGTGCCTTTCGCTCGGTTAAGAGAATATAATTGTGTGAATAATTCAAGTTACCATTTATCATTACCCATTAACCATTAACAATAAGCATTCCCACCTGATAGACCACAAAAGAAACTACCCAGGCCAGCACGCAGGAGTAGAGAACCGTGAAAAGTCCCCATTTCCAGGAGCCTGACTCCTTGCTGATTGCCGTAATGGTAGCCACGCAAGGGAAGTAGATCAGGACGAACAGCATAAGCGACAGGGCGATCAGGGGCGTAAACACCGGGTTGCCTTCCGCATCACGGTCGGTAATCAGGCGTTCGGGCAGCGCCCGGCTTTCTTCGGACTCGCCGGTATAGAGCACACTGAGCGTGCTTACGGCCACCTCCTTCGCCGCCATGCCCGTAAGCAGGCTTACGCTCATCTTCCAGTCGAATCCCAGAGGGGCGAGCAGGGGTTGCACTGCGCGTCCGATGTGCCCTATATAGGACTGTTCCTGATGCTTCATCGCCCGCAGGCGTTCAAGCTCGGTTATTGTTTCGCTCTTTTCGCGGCTGCTCATGCTGCTTTCGCCGACGGCGGCGATCTGCTCGTCGCAGGTCTGCATCTCTGCCGAATAGCGCGGGTAATATCCCAGGAACCATATAATGATGGAAGCAAAGAGAATGACGCCCCCCATCTTGCGCAGGTATTGCCGTGCCTTTTCCCACATGTGTATCAGGATAGACTTCAACGCAGGCATCCGGTAGGGGGGAAGCTCCATCACAAAGGGGACGTCTTCCTTGCGGAACAGAAAGCGTTTGAACAGGCGCGCCATGACGACGGCCAGCAGAATGCCCGTGGCATACAGTCCGAGCAACACGATGCTTGCCTGTTCGGGAAAGAATGCCCCCGTAAGCAGCACGTACACCGGCAGGCGGGCGCTGCAACTCATCAGCGGGTTCACCAGCATGGTGATCATCCGGCTGTTGCGGCTTTCGATCGTGCGGGTAGACATGATTGCCGGCACGTTGCATCCGAATCCCATCACGAGCGGAATGAATGATTTGCCGTGCAATCCCATCCGGTGCATGATCTTGTCCATGATGAAAGCCGCGCGCGCCATGTAGCCCGAATCTTCCATGAATGAAATGAACAGGTAGAGGATCAGTATGTTGGGCAGAAAGACGATCACACCGCCCACGCCGCCGATAATGCCGTCCACCAGCAAGTCCTTCAGCGCCCCTTCGCTCATTGCGCCGCGCACGGCGTTGCCGATCCACCCGACCATCCCTTCGATCCACTCCATCGGATATCCGCCGAGGCGGAAAGTGGTTTCAAACATAGCCCACATAAAGAGGAAGAAGATCGGGAAGCCCAGCAGTTTGTTGGTAACAAAGAGGTCGATCACCTGTGTCTTGCTTACTTTCTGTATTTTATTCTCTTCAAACGTTTCGAGCAGCGCGCCGGAAATAAATCCGTAGCGGGCGTCCGTGAAGGCGGTTTCCGTATCTTCCTTGAGCAGGCTTTCAATCTCGGCCACCGCCTTGTCTCTTTCTTTCAGGATGAGGTTTGCTTCCGGCAGTTTTTCCGTTTCGGCCTCCTCCATGCCGTCTTTTTCGAGCAGCTTGATGGCCAGATAACGTTTGGAAACGGAGGAGGAGATGGCGGCATTCTCTTTCAGGCTTTTTTTGATTTGCGCGATGCCCTTCTCCATTGTTTCGCCGTAATTGATATGTATGTGGCGCACAACGGGGTCTTCTTCTTCGTATACTTTAATGACGCGGTCGAACAGTTCCCTGATGCCGAAGCCGGTTTTGCTCACCGTCGGCACGATCGGCGCCCCCAGCATACCGGCGAGGGATTCATAGTCGAGCCGGTTGCCCTTCTTTTGCAGTTCGTCGTACATGTTGAGGGCGATCACCATGCGCACGTCCATGTCGATCAGCTGCGTGGTGAGATAGAGATTGCGTTCAAGGTTTGAGGCGTCGAGTATGTTGATCACCACGTCCGGGTGTTCATTTTGCAGATGCCTGCGCACGTAGAGTTCCTCCGGCGTGTAGGCCGAGAGGGAGTAGGTGCCGGGCAGATCGACGATCCGGAAGGTATATCCGCTCTGCCGGAAAGTGCCGTCCTTGGCATCGACGGTAACGCCGCTGTAATTCCCCACGTGCTCGTGTTGCCCGGAGGCGTAATTAAATAAGGATGTTTTACCGCTGTTCGGATTGCCGATCAAAGCTACGTTGATGATCTTCCGTTTATGACTGGCCATCGCCCGCAGGTCTTCGTCGGAGGGCAGGAGCGTGGCGACCGGAGTATCGTTTTCGCCTGCCGGTTGCCGTGCGGCAAATTCGGCGGCGCTCACCACCTCTATCAATGCCGCCTCACTGCGGCGCAGCGACACATCGTAGCCCATCAGCCGATAATGAATCGGATCCTTCAGGGGTGCGTTCTGGATGACAACCACTTCCTTTCCGCGAATAAATCCCATTTCTATGATGCGCCTGCGGAAAGCTCCGCGCCCCGTTACCTTTACGATAACACCCCTTTCGCCCGTTTGCAAGTCTGATAGTTTCATGCAGATATATTCAAGCCTTTTTTTATCTTGCACAAAGCTACGACTTTTTTGCAGACCGCAAGATATGTACGGTGTCGTATGTACGTGTGTTAGCTTGATTGGGCTTAACCAACATCCAAGCGAGGGGCTTGAAAGCCTTATGAGTTGAAAATAAGGTAAGAAATAACCGAGCCGGCTGCCAAAACCAGGCCGATGGCTGTTTCGTAGGGGATCAGCTTCAGGCGGTCGTTTATCTTCACGTTGGTGACACCGGCCGTGGCGTGGAAGAAGGAACCGTGAGGCAGATGGTCGAGCACGGTAGCCCCGCTGTTGATCATGGCGGCTCCCCATACGGCGCTGATGCCGGCGGCAAGAATGGTTTCGGCAAAGGAGGAAGAGGCTATGGTGGCTCCGGCGGTTGTCGATGCCGTTGCAGCCGACATTAATACGCCGGATATGGGAGCGATCAGCGTTTCGCCCATTTGCGTGTCGGCCAACATGCCGAGCATGACGTCTTTAATGGATGAGGCTTTGATGATGCCCGCTATCGTTCCCGTTCCGATCAGCAGGACGGCGACTACCGACATCTTCTCCAACCCGTAGGCGAGGCTTTCTTTCAGCAGTGAGAGCTTGCGCATGGCGAGGATACCGGCCAGTCCTCCGGCAGGCAGGGCGATCAGAGGGTCGATCTCGATGCCGAAAAGCGGCCGCATGGCCAACAGCAGGATTGTGATCGCAGGCCCGGCGATACTTGCAGCGAACGATGGCAGGCCGGTTTCTTTGTTTTCGGTTTCCGCCAATGTAACATACTCCTGTTTCTTCGGCATGAAACGGCTGATGATGTAGACGGTAAAGAGCAGCCCGACGATCGCCGGTATCAGGTTCACCGCCATGACGGAAGGCAGGGCGGCGTTGAAGTTTTCGGCGGCGATGATCGTATTCGGGTTGGGGGAGATGATGTTTCCGCATTTCCCTCCACCAATCATGATCAGCAGGAGCGAACTTTTGGGAATGGATAGTTTGTAGCCCAGGGTCAGGGCGATGGGTGCAACGGTTATTACCGCCACGTCGATGAATACGCCGATTGCCGTGAGCAGCATTGTTGCCAGGGCGACGGCGAGGTATACGTGCCGTTCCCCCAGTTTCCGCACCAAAGTATTGGAGATGGATGCGGCCGCACCGGTTTTGACCAGTACACCCGAAAGCACACCGGCCGTAAGGATGCGCAGAATGGCGGGAGTTACATCCTTCACTCCGCTCACCATGAGCGCAACCGTATCCGGAAGGGTGATTCCGCCTGCGATTCCGCCCACCAGGGCGCCGAGGATCAGACTGTAAACGGGTGATACCTTTTTAATGATCAGTACGATAGCCAGCAACAGGCCGATCAGTGCTCCCAGTGCGCTCATGAGATTCGTTGTTATTGTTTATGTGAATGTAAATGCTTGATGACGCGCAATACCTGTTCGACGGTACGGCTGATCTGGTTGCAGGCGAACGCTTTGTCCATCGCCTGTTGCAGGCTGACAACTCCCGGCTGTATGGGCAGTATGGCGAGAAAACCCATCCGGTTCAGCGCCTCCACGTCCTCCACCGATCCGCCGATGGCAATGACGGGAATGTTTTGTTGTGTGGCAGCGTTCAGCACACCGGCGGGCGTTTTCCCCATACCGGTTTGCCTGTCGAGTTTTCCTTCTCCGGTAATGATCAGGTCGGCGCCCTGTATCTTTTCCGCGAAGCGGACGGCTTCCAATACCATTTGTATGCCGGGTTTCAGGATGGCGGAAAGGAAGGCGATGAACCCGCCGCCCAATCCTCCCGCCGCTCCCGCTCCGGGAATATTGTTTACAGTAATGCCAAGCTGCGCTTCTATCACTCCGGCGAAATGCCTCAGCCCGTTGTCGAGTTCTCCGATCATGGCATCATCAGCTCCCTTCTGACGGGCAAAGATGTGAGCAGCGCCGTTTTTCCCTGAAAACGGATTGTTTACATCGCAGGCTACCGTAAAGGTTGATTCGGCTAAAGCCGGCAGAACGTGTGTGCAGTCTATCTTCCGGATATGCGAAAGGATTTGCCCGCCGAAGCCGAGTTCGCGGCCTTCCCCGTCGCAGAAGCGGAAGCCGAGGGCTTGCAGCATACCGGTTCCGGCATCATTGGTTGCGCTTCCGCCGATGCCAATCAGGAATTGGCGGCATCCTCTTTGCAGAGCGTCGCGGATCATTTCGCCGGTTCCGTAAGTTGTGGTCAGCATCGGGTTGCGCTTTTCGGGCGGCACGAGGGTAAGCCCCGACGCGGAAGCCATTTCGAGCACAGCCGTCTTCCCGTCGCCAAGTATGCCGTAGGCGGCTTCCATCGGCTGCATCAACGGATCGTGTACTTTGCAGGTTATCCACTGTCCGTTCAGTCCGTCCACCATGGCTTCTACTGTCCCTTCGCCACCGTCGGCCACGGGGATCATGCCCACTTCGCAGTTGGGGAATACAGAATGAATCGCTTTCTTAACGCTTTCCGCCACTTCAAGGGAAGAAACGGAACCTTTAAAGGAATCGGAGGCAATGATGATCTTCTTCATATCCTGATTAATTATATAATAAACTGCTTTGAATTACCGGATAAACCTTGTGAAAGTATTATGCACGCGTGCACAGAGGTTTCACAAGCTGTGAAAGTATTATGCACGCCTGCACAGGGGTTTCACAAGCTGTGAAAGTATTGTGCACGCCTGCACAGGGGTTTCACAAGCTGTGAAAGTATTGCGCACGCCTGCACAGGGGTTTCACAAGCTGTGAAAGTTATTTATTCTATCACCAGCATTTCAAAGTCTGTGATTTTATCGATGCTGATCGTGAGTTTACCGTCGCGGATACTTACCGGAGCTTTCGTGTTCTGCACGGTCATAAACGCGCTTCCGGGATTGATGCCCTGCGCATCCAGAGTAACCGTGTAGGGGCCGACGGGTATAAGTTCATCCACATAGCCGATCCGGTTCGTTCCCGTCAGGTTGGTCAAGTGAACGATCAGCCGGTTGTCCTGCCGGTAAACCTTGCAGTCGATATGCCCCGGGCCTTCCACGGAAAGAGGCAGCGTGCCGTTGCTTGCCCAGCGCACAGCGTTGGAGAGCAGCTTGCCGTGGTCGGGCAATAACGCCCTGCCGTAGCAGCGGTCGATGTCGCCGGCGAAGTAAACCGCCCGTCCGCCGCCCGAAAGCGTACCGGCAAACAGGGGATAGGTGTTCGGTTCTTCTTCGCGAATCCAGCTAAATTCAGGCGGATAGATAGGGAAGGGCGGAATGTAGGAGAATGCCGGCTTGAGGTTTCCGGTAGAGTTTACCACCTGCAACCCGCCGCCAAAGGGCAGCATGTCTGTATTTTCAAAGCCCGTCAGAATCTCGTGCCTGTCTTTCGGCAAACGGAAATAGTTGTGCGCGGCGCTCACTTCCCAGCTTGAGCTTGTAGACCCGAAGGCGCCTTTTCTTTCTCCCGTGCGGGAAAGGCCAAGCAGTTGCCACAGTTTGTCGTTGCCTGAAGGCTGGCCGTCGCCGTCGAGTGTGGCGGTATTGCCGGTGAGGATAATATTCCCGCCCTTGCTTACGAAGTCGCACACGGCGTCGATCTCACTGTCCGACATGACTGCAACGTCCGGCAATATCAGCGTGTTTATCCGCGAAGCGTATTTTCCTATATCCTGTGCATTGATGGGAAGGAAAGGAATACGTGCGCGCGACAATGCCTGGCAAAAGCCTTTCCAGGGGAGCGATACTTTCTCCCTTACTTCGTTTCGCCCGTAGAAGTCGGCGTTCGGCTGGCTCCATACGATGCCTACGTTGGCTAGGTCGGTACGGTTGTAAAGGTATTGCTCATTATCGGCGTGCCACTGGAATATGGGTACCGGCGTTTCAAACTGTCGGCTGTCGTTTTGACTGCCGCCTATGTGATGAAACCAGGGCGAGATACCACCGGCAATACCGGAGATCATCCAAAGCCGTGTTTCTTCCTTGGGATTACTTCCCAGGCGGAAGGTTCGCCCGCCCCGCACATAATTGGCCATGCTCTCCGGCGCCAATACCTGTTCGTCGGAAGCAAGGCGCAGCAGCGTTCCATTGACGGAATTTTGTTCAAAGCCCGCGCCTTCACGCCCCTGATGGTCGCAGAAGATCATTTTTGAACGGGAAAGGATACCTTTCAGGTCGGCAAAACTGCCCGAAGCCGGATCGGCATGTACCATACCGAACCACATGCAATCCTCGCCTCCGGCTTTTTTAGTAACCTCATTAAACAAGTCCCAGTTGGCCAACCGGCATTCGTAGCCCCAGCGCACCCATTCACGATAGACGGGATCGTCCCACGAAACGGCTTCGGGAAGCTCCATGCCGCGCTCGGCCTTGAACTTGGCTTTGCAGTTGTCGCAATAGCATATCGTATTGCGCTCAAGCCCCTTCCAGCTGTTGTCGGTAAAGCCCACGGGGTGGTATCTTTCAATGATCTCTTCCAGCACCTGCGGGATGAAAACCTTGTAGTAATCGCTGTTGATACAGGAGAAATAGCGGTCGTTGGACATGATCGGGTCGCCGTTTTTCCTGCGGCAGAACCAGTCGGGATGTGTTTCATAAAATTCTTTGGTGGCGCGGTTAATGTCCATACGGGCAACAACCACGATCCCTTCCTCATGCGCCATATCGTTTACCCGCTTGAAGAAATCCTGCTCTCCCAGGTGTTTAGCCCTGTATTGCAAGTCAAGCTCGCTTGGGTAATAGGCTACGATCCCTCCGGCATTGACAATAACTCCCTGTATTTTGGTGCGCCGCCACTGTTGCCGCCAAAATTCCAGATCGGCTTTTACCGGATCGTCTTCGGTAAAGTTGGTTTGTGCCCAGCGATAGGTAGTTTGATACCAGGGCAGATCCGCGCCGGACTTTTCCCCGGTGCTCTCCGGGCTTTTCTCACTCCGTGTGTTGCACGATAACAGGCAACACGACATAACGGCAATAGCCGATATAAGTATAGCAATCCTTTTCATCATGAAATAATTTAGATTAACGTTGAAAATTACGCATAATAAGTAATCAGGCGGAAATAATATGTCCTAATTACTTGGTTTTTTATTCATATTTAACAGTTTGAAGGCATTCTTGTTATATATCTTCTCAAGAACATCATCAGGTAAATATAATCCGTATATCATCCACCGTCCCTGGAATTTATGTCCGGGAGCAGGGTCGAAATACTCATCATCGGTTTCCAAGAAACGATAATGAACACGATAGGCTTCAGCATTAGGGGCCGTATCACTTCCAAAGAGGATGCGATCCTGATATTGGATAAAAAATCTCCGTGCGGAATAAGGTTGTCGCCCCAATTCATTAAGACGTGCATCAATATCTACGTAGAGATTTGGATATGTATCCAACCACATTGCTACACGTCCGAGGTCTTCCGAAAGATTGGCTATGTGAGCTGCTATAAAAATAGTGTTCGGATGGCGCTCGATAACCCTGTTGCGCTGATTAAGAAGCTCCTCTTTGGGTGCTACGTCAGTACCGTAATATGCCCATGTCGGGTTTTGAGTCAATTCCTCATAGCGTTCATTATATTCGTCTAAAGGCCCGTCATGGAACGCTTTCGGATCGGAAGAGTGAATCATCACAGGTATCCCTAATTCTCCACATTTAGCCCATATCGGATCGATACGAGGATCGTCTATCGCCACAAGTTTACCATTTCTATCGCGGATCGTTAATCCCAATGCTTTATAAATTTGAAGACCACGAATACCCATTTTAACGGCCTGTTCTAATTTTCGAGCTTCTTTTTCTCCGAAATCCGGCTCGTCAATCTTGCTGAAATCCGGAGCAAAAAAGAGATAAAAACGATCCTTGGATACACTGTTATATACTTCCAAATGTTCCTTATAAGCTTCTTTTTCAGATGAGCCATCCAATCCTATACAAATCCATACACCCGCCTTATCCATCTCTTCCATATATTGGTTGATTTTGCTGAGGTCTCTCAAATGATTGTGGATGTCAATAACCGGATATTTCGGACGGACAATGTGTGTCTCCTTTACGACCAACCGGGACTTCGGCTTCCAGTCAAGAAGCCGAAGATCTCCGTTTTGTCCGTATAAGGAACAAGTCACCATTATTAAAAAAGTGATTAACCTTATTTTGGTTTTGTTCATCATGTCTATTACTTTAAGTGAGTACAACTAATTCATGATTCAGAATCGATGAAATCTGAAATTGACTCCATTTGTCGGATACATCAGCCACAATACGCTGTCCGGCAACCATCAGGTTAGGATAATCGCCGTTTACGTCTTCCGGAAGTTTAACTTTTACCGTGATGGGGCCTACCGGAATATATTCATCTACCGGTTGCCGCCAAGTACCTGCGCTTGTCAGGTTTACCAAATGGATAATCAATCTTCCGGGTTGCCTGTATATGTTACAGTCAATCAATCCCGGCCCATTGACGGAAATCGGCATATCGTCCTTTACCGTCCACCGGATGATGTTTGCCAGCAAATTGCCATGATCGGGATGATTGTAACGTGCGAATTGCCTGTCGATGTCGGCCGGCATAAATGCGATACGGCTTCCATTGGGCAGTGTATTGACAATCAACCCCGGAATGTCGGTTACAGGCTCTCGCATCCAAGCGGTTTCCGGCGGGTAGATTGGAAATTCCGGAATGAAAGTCATCAAGGTTTGAGTACCGACATCTAAACGATGTGGGATAAGTACTCCGCCAAACGGAAGAATATCGGTCAATTCAAATCCTTTCAATACAGCATGACGCTCTCCGGTAATTTCCGGCTCAGTACCGGTTTGAGGGCCGTACATGTTTTTACGAATCTCAGGTTGAAGGCGCAGGTATGTATGAATGGCATTCTCCAGCCGGACTTTCTTTTCCTCATTTATAAAATGAGCTTTGAACAGATCGGCCAACGCATAATCTTTCTGTCGATCACCCCATTCGTTATACAAAGATGATTCGCCTGTGGCAAACAAACTGCCTCCATTGGAAACGAAACGTTTCACGGATTCCACCTGTGCGGCAGATAAACTACCGACGTTGGGCAGTATCAGTAAATTCAATTGCGAGGCATCTCTGTCGATATGATCCGCATGAACCGGAAGATAGGGGATACGTGCACGAATCATAGCCTGCACTATGCCGCGCCAAGGTTGGTTCACTTTTGATTCCGCTTCGTCGCGGCCATAGAAATCCGAATTATCCTGCGACCAAACGACTCCAACTGAGGCTACAGGTTGCCGTTTAATCAGATACTCTTCATTTGCCTTATGCCATTTGAACACAGGTTCAGCAGTCTGATACATCCGGCGATCTTCGTGATAGGCGGCAATATGATGCCACCAAGGTTGAATACCGCCGGCAATACCTTCGATCATCCACATCTGAGCTTCCTGCTTTGGTTTCGTTGATATACGGAAAGTAGGCCTTCCGGCTTGATACATTGCCATACTGTTGGGAATCAATTTATCCCAGCCCAGCAAACCATGTATGATTTTTCCGACATCCGCCAGATTTTGAAAGCCCGATGTATCGTTACGTGCCTGATGGTCGAGCATAATAATGTCAGCCCGTTTGCAGAGTTCCTTATAATCCCGGAAAGTATTTCCCTGATTGCTGATAGATCCGCTGTTCATACCTGACCAAGTACAAGTCGGGCCGCCGACGGCTTTCGTAGTGCGGTTATTCAAATCCCATATTTCCAGTCGCTTTTCGTAACTCCACTTTATCCATTGCCTGTACACCGGATCATCCCAATTTTTAGTTTTCGGGATTCTTTTTCCGGTTTTGTTGAAGAAATCTTTTTGACAATGTTCACAATAACAGATAGAGTTACGGCCTAGTCCGCTCCAACTATTGTCGGTGAAGCCTTCCGGCTGATACATTTCCCATATTTCCGTAAGGATGGCAGGGAGATGTTCTCTGTAATAAGGGCTGTTTATACAAGTTATGTACAGATCGGCAGCTCTGTAAGGTTTCCTGTTTACGTCAATGGCAAACCAGTCGGGATGTGCTTTATAGAAATCTTCGTTTGCACGGTTGGAATCCATACGGGCAAAAACGGCCAGTCCATCTTCATGGGCAGCCTTGCATAAATCTCCGAACAGATCGCGACCCTGCAAATACCTGGCCTGGTAATGAAGAGGTATCTTTGTGGGGTAATAAGCCACGATACCTCCTGCATTAATAATAACTCCCTGTACCTGTGTTTTTTTCCAATATTCGCGCCACCATTCGATGTCGTAAATAATCGAATCTTTTTCCGTGATATTCGTCTGTCCCCAGCGAGTAATCCGACGAAACCAGGGTTCTTCCATATTATTCTGTGGAGCCGTAGCGGCAGCCGCCACACCGTCGGCTGCAGACAATATTAAATTACTACTGGCCAAAGACAGTGTAGTGACCGTCGCTTTTTTCAAGAAATTCCTGCGGCTATTCGGGAAACCGGATTCATTTATTTTCATTGTATAAATATTTATGTTTCATTCTATTCATTAGTTATAACCTGGATTCTGAGGTAAGATCGCCGGATCATTAATCAATTGTACCTGACTCAAAGGGAGTGGAAAAACATTCATATATTCATTCATTCCAAATTCATTCATTACTTCATAAACTTTCCCTGTTCGCACAAGGTCAAACCATCTCACTCCTTCGAAAGATAGTTCCAACCGACGTTCTTTCGCTATAGCATCCCGTGTTTCAATTTGGCTCATAGTAGTCGGATAAACGCTTACTCCAGCTCTTTCTCGTATTTGGTTCAGATAAGATATGCCATCCTGTGTTTTCCCATTTTCGTTCATCGCTTCCGCCAACATCAACAATACATCTGCGTAACGGATAACTTTCCAGTCTGCCCGACTATCATTTCGTGCCGGATTTTGAGTGATATATTTTTTCGTATATGTTTGATTCGTATTGGTTGGTATAGGAACGAATTCTTCATTTGCATCATAATATCCACCATAAAGTCCAACAGATATTTCTTTTCTTAGATCGTTTTCTTCAAACAAATCATAGAATGCTCTTGTAGGGCTATTCCACTCATCGCCATATCCAGATATTCCAAAGAAAGTTGTCATTGCTATGAAATTTGGCATGAATGCATTGGTATAGTTACTTCCGCCGTTTACGCCGGATTCGTACTCTATATTAAAAATATATTCACTATGACGTTTATTCGAATAATCGAATAAATCGTTATAATCAGCAAGAAGCTGATAGCCAATGGTAGTCACTTCGTTTAACTTGCTCTCGGCTTTCGAATAATCCTTAATTGTCAAATACACTCTTCCCAATAATGCTTTAGCTGCGCCGACAGTCGGCCTTCCCTCATCGATAGCAGAATAGCTTACAGGCAAAGAACTTTCGGCAGCTTGAAAATCAGGAATAATAATGTTATTATAAATATTCGCAACGGGTTCGCGAACTATCAGATAAGACTCCTCTATAGTGACAGGAACTGTAATAGCAGGTACATCTCCAAAAATGCGAACCAAATCAAAATAGCAAAGTGCCCTAAGGAAGTGAGCTTCTGCGATATAGCGTTTTTTATTGGGCACATCTGCATCATTTGCACTTTCAATTTTCGACAGAATAGTATTTGCCCTAAAAATAGCTTGATAATAACGTAACCAGGTATTATTTAGCAAACCATCACCACTGTTTAGCGTGAAGCGGTCTGAATACGAAGCACTATTATTCTTTGCTATTTCCACCCAAGAGTCATCAGCTCGGACATCACCAAATATAAAAAAGTCACGATATTGGTCACGGATGGGAGAATAGACTCCGGTCAAGGCATCCAAATAATCTTTATCTGTTTTATAAATAACATCTGCAGTCACGGCTGACGTCGGCAAAAAATCGATGAAATCACCTGAACAAGATGATAAAAACAGAAGCATACAAACGAATATATTTATACTCTTTTTCATGGCTGTATAGTTTTAAAATGATACATTAAATCCAATTAACAAACTTTTGGCAATTGGATAATTATAATTCATTTGTCCTGGATATCTTGGATCGGTACTGTTATATACTTCAGGATTATAATCTATGTACTTTGTGAAGATAAAAGGATTCGTAGCCGTTACATACACTCGGAGATCCGATAGAGTAAGAGATTGGACTATCTTCTTCGGGAATGTATAACTGAAGTTAATGTTGTTTATTTTCAAAAAAGAACCCGTATCTATGTATCGGGATGATTTTTCCCTTAATCCACCTTTAGGCAGATTGTTCGGACGAGGGGTATTGCCATCGCCGGGATCAGTTTCCGATTTCCAATAGTTATACACCATGCGATATTGTTTATAGCGTGCTCTTGTATACATTTGCATATCGTTGCCATTGAAGACCTGATTACCATAAGAACCCGTAAGTGAAAAACTCAATAAGAAATTCTTCCATGAAAATGTATTTGTCATACCATAGTAGAACTTGGGATAAGGATTTCCTATTATGGTTCTGTCTGCAGTTGTGATTACACCGTCTGGTACTCCATTAGGGCCGCTTACATCTTTAAAGCGTATATCTCCCAAACGTGATTCGTCAGGAGTACCGGGGGCATAAAGCGGACCGGCATCCAATTCTGCCTGATTTTTGAATATTCCATCCACTTGATACCCATAAAACATACCCATGGGCTGTCCGATTTGAGTGATATGGTTGGTACTTATCAACGGAGCACCTTCAGGCCCTAACTTCAACACCTTGTTGCGAAAAGCCGAGATATTAAAGTTCGTACTCCATTTCAAAGCATTGGTCAGGTTCTGTGTATTCAGTGTGATCTCCCAGCCTTTGTTTTGTACTTCACCTATATTTTGCAGTGAAGTGTTGAATCCTGTGATCTGTGGAACATTTACATTCAGCAAAAGTTGATTATTATTTGTTATAAAATATTCGGCAGTCAGGTTCACCCGGCTATTAAATAAACTTGCATCGAATCCGAAATTAACAGAGTTTTGCTTTTCCCATGTCAGCAGTGTATTTTCTATATTATTTGGAGCCATACCTCCAATCGGTCTTCCTCCAAGTACATACGACGGATAATTAACAGTTGCCAAATGTGCATAATTCCCAATATTGTTATTACCCGTTGATCCGTAGCTGGCGCGAAGTTTCAAATCGCTGATTTGGCTTATATCTTTCATGAAACTTTCTTCCGAAACTCTCCATGCCAAAGCCGCCGAAGGAAAATAGCCATATTTATTATCCCTACCGAAACGCGATGAACCGTCCATACGAATCGAACCGGTAATGTAATATCTCGATTTGTAGTTATAGTTTATTCTCGCAAGATAGGAAAGCATAGACCATTGGCTCTCTTCCGAGGTGCCCTGATTTACATTATTACCTACGGCATTCAGCGTATGTATTAAATTGTTAGGATAATTACGGCTCATGACAGAGTTTAAATTGCCAAGGTTCTGTTGAGTGGTATATCCGGCCATCGCGTTAATATTGTGATTTTTAAAGGTTTTTTGGTAATTGAGTGTTGTTTCGGTAATCCAGTTCAACGAATTAGAGCGTTCGTCATTACCTTCAGCTGTATTGTTGAATACATCCAATTTGGGAATGAAATAATAGGAATGATAATTGGAAGTAGTTGCGCCGAGCATAACTTTCAAATGAAGATCATCCGTGATAAGTATATCCGTATCCAGATTTCCGATTGTACGGTATCTCTCGTTTTTCCTTTTTATTTCATACGCCTGAGCCAACGGGTTCCACACATTATTGGTAGCATCCTGTCCGTAACCGCTGTAATAAGATCCGTCTTCATTATATAAAGGATACCAGTACTGCCAAGTAGTGGCAGCGCCCAATATTCCTTCCGCATCTCCGGAACCACCATAGGAACGGATATTCAGTGAAGTAGAATAATTGGAGTTAATATTGAATTTCATCGAAACCCGGTTGTTTAATTTCGCATCTATATTAGCCCTTATGGTATAACGTTGGAAATCACTCATGACGATAATACCATCTTGCGAAGTATATGACCCGCTCACAGCATATTTGATATTCTCGTTACCTCCCTGTACCGAAAGACTATAGCTTTGTTGAGGAGCAGTCTGGAAAATATAATCGTTCGCATCGTAGCTTTGATTTATTGATCCGTCAAGTACTTTCATTACGGTCTGTGGAACTGGATAATGCCATGATGTTGGTGCACCGGATATATTCCTTCCTTCATCGAGGTTCTGATTCATCATACCGTCATAATAATATTGAGCCTGTTCTTCCATCGTAAGGTATTCGGGCTGCTTTAGCAGTTTTTGCCAGCCATAATATACATCCAAATTAACGGAGGCTTTTCCTTCTTTTCCTCTTTTTGTTGTGATAATGACTACTCCGTTAGCGCCTCTTGAGCCGTAGATGGCGGTAGCTGATGCATCTTTCAATATATCTATGGTTTCGATATCACTGGGATTCAGCATCTGAATATCGGCCTCGGGAAATCCGTCCACTACATACAGAGGGCCTGTGCCGGCAGAAATACTGCCGACTCCACGAACACGGATGTTTGGAGCTTCACCGGGTTGTCCGGTGGTGGATATTACCTGTACACCTGCTATGAGGCCTGTCAAGGCCTGATCAATACGTGGGGCGGCGGCTTTTAACAGTGATTCGGACTGAACCTGTGCTACCGCACCTGTCAGGTCACTCTTCTTCATCGTTCCATACCCCACCACCACCACTTCATCCAGTGTTTCGGTATCTTCCCGGAGGGTGACTCTCAAACTGGTCTGATTTCCCGGCCTGATATCCTGGGTAACATATCCGATGTA
>JAITVG010000017.1 GCA_031285925.1 Tannerellaceae bacterium | reverse complement strand
ACTTTTTTGTGGATGGCGACTAATTCCATTGTTGCTTTTTCCAGTTGATAGAGAAAAGCGAGCGCTTTTTTCTCGGTAAAAGTCGCCTTGATTGCCTTTGTAATCTGATTGTAATTCGTCCCGATGGCGCGGAACTGTGAATGAAAAGTGGTCAGGCGCATGTAGTAATCCATCGCCGCCTTGTCGATTCTGACCACTTTGAGCTCGCGGTCAAAGATGCAGGAAGTGATAAAATGCGCCTTGACTTTCATTCCCGAACGCTCGAAGCGGGACAAAAACTCGTTATGCTCCGCCTCGTTGAAGCTGACCGAATAGCGGAACACGGCGGGATCTGCCTTCGGCTTGCGCCCGCCCAATCGTTGAAATCTTTTTTCTGTTGCCATAATACTGTTGGATTTTAGTGGTGCGATGCAAAGAGCCTGTATTTTAAACCGGATGCCCGACTTCGGAGTGCATCCCTCCCCTGTATCAGGGGCAAGTGGTTTTGCGTTGCGGGAAACGAAGTGAGCAGCGCAAGACACAACTTGCCATGTTCTGACGAACATAAAATCCCGCTTGGGCGGGATTGGACGTTAGCCCTGCTGACTTTGCCTGCCGGAACAGGCGGTTTCCGGTTCGTATTTATACCTGCTTTTTTCATCGCAATAATTATTTTTTTGGATCACGGGGCAAAGTTAGAGGTGATTTTCCGCAGGACATGCATGGTGGGGTTAGCCAACCCATACCACTGCCCGGCCAACCCGCGCCACCTTGCGGAAAAGTGAAAAACAGCCCGATTATTCTATCTTCTTTTGCAGACGGAATATCCGTATGTAGGTAAACAGGTACAACTTTTTGGCGGTACGAACAATCAGATGAATATTCTTAAAAATGAAAATATGAATGAACGGATAAATAAAGATAGGATTGAAGGTATGACTGAACAGAGGATTAAAGGAACAACCGACTATCGGAATGTACATCGGTATGAATGCCGGATTTGTCGAACCGACATTCTGAATAATATTGGATTTTTAGAATTTAAGAATGTTGGACAACAACGACCGAATGATTGTCGGTACAATCCGGCGGATGTAAAGGCAGACGTAAAAATGAATGAACTGAAATATATAAAGACGTAAAAACAAATAAATAACGGCTTGTACAGCCATAAGTATAACTCTATAAACAATTGTCAGTATGAACGAAAAAACATTATTCGTAGCCTTCTCCACCCAAAAGGGCGGTATGGGCAAAACAGCGGTAACGGTGCTGACGGCATCTTACCTGCATTATGTAAAAGGTTACCGGGTAGCCGTGCTGGACTGTGATTTTCCGCAGCACAGCATTGTCAGTGAACGCAGGCGTGATGAGAAACTCATCACCGGCAACGCTCATTTCAAGCGGATGGCATTTGAACTGTTCCGCGAGGGTGGCGTGAAAGCCTACCGTGTCAAGGGCAGTACGCCGGAAACGGCTATCGAAGACGCAGAGGCTCTGATTGCCGCTTCCGACAAGCCCTTTGATGTCGTCTTCTTCGACCTGCCCGGTACGCTCAACAGCAGGGGCGTTGTCCAAACGCTGGCAACGATGGACTACATCTTTATCCCGGTCAGTGCCGACCGCCTTGTACTCGAAAGTACCCTGCAATATGCCACGATGCTGCACGAGAATATCGTCAGCGTGGGCAAGGGGCGCATTCGGGGCTTGCATCTTTTTTGGAATATGGTGGACGGCAGGGAAAAATCTCCCCTGTACGAAGCCTACGAAGGGGCGATTGAGGAATTGAACCTCCAAGTAATGAAGACCTCGCTACCGAACTCGATTCGCTTCCGCAAAGAAATGTCGGAAGAACGCAACTCCATCTTCCGCTCCACGCTCTTTCCGGCGGACAGGGCATTGCTCAAAGGAAGCAATGTGGATGAGCTGGCGAATGAAATTTGTGAAATATTAAAACTGACACCCGATGGCAAAGAATAACCGGATGATAGAAGAAATAGACGAAGCGGCAATGCTCCGCTCTATCTATGAGCGGGACAATCCGCCCGCAACTCCTGTGCAAAAACCGCAGGAGGAAATACAAGCACCGCAGGTGTTGCCTGAACCTGCAATCGAACAGGAACAGCAACCCGAAATACCCGAAAAGCCCAAAGAGGAAAAGCGTAGTAAACGTGCCGGACAGCAGGAATATGAATCGTTGTTCATTCGCGAATCAGACCTGCCGCCCGCACGTTTCGGAAAATCGGTCTATATCCGCAAGGAGTATCACGACCGCATATCACAGATTGTTTCCGTCATAGCAGGAAAAGAAGTGTCGCTGTTCGGATACATAGACAATGTACTGGCGCACCATTTCGAGAATTTCAATGACGAAATTACACAGGCATTCAAAAAGAAACTCATTTTTAAATAAACGAAATTATGAAACTGTTTGAAAATCAAAGAAATAAAAAAGAGTCGGAACAACAAGCAGCAGACTATGCCTCTGTATTCCTGACCAAACGGGAATTGGAATCCCGGCAATGCGTATATATCAGCCGAAAGGTACACGCTACGATTTTGGAAATTACTCAGATTGTCTCCGCCAAAGGTGTTACGGTCGGCGGATACATAGACAGTATCCTGATGGAACATCTCGAAACCCACAGAGATGAAATTGTTGAATTGTACAACAGGGAACTGGCTAAAAAAATCGGCAACCGTTTTATGGATTTAAAATGACAGCCGTTATGAAACTCCTTGTAATCCTGCTGATGCTCGCCGCCCTGTACCTGTTGTACCGGATAGCCGTCCCCAAACGAAAGGACACGAAAAAAGAGAGCAGCCATCCTCCGAAACAACCAATCGACCTCTCCGAAGTGGTTGTAAAAAGCCGTTTTGTCATACCTCAGGCAGGACAACCCCAGCCAACCCATACCACATCTTTGAAAACTGATTTTCAGGAAGAAAAACCGGATATATTTGCAGCCGAAATCGAAAAAAAGGAGGCAGCCATTCCGCCCGAACGATTGGATGATGCCTTCGCTTCCGAACCCAACCCCGATGATTTGGACATCGAACCGGGCGAAAACGAGGCGGGGGCGGATGACGAACCGGAAACGGAGGTGGACGGCGAGGAAGAAGCCGAAGAACTCCGGCAGACTTTAGGTCGGGATGCGGAACGGGCAGGTGGTTGGAGTGTTGAAGAGATGGAAGCGGCGGTGGATGCCGTCCAGAATCCAACGGATGAGAAAGCCGCCATCCTGCTGAAAGCAGAGAAAACGGATCTATTCGAGCAACTTGTTTCCGGTGATAAGGGAAAGGCAGACCGGATAACGGCAATCGTGGAACGCCACGTCAAAAGAGTCTATCCCGAACAGGCGAGCGAAAATGAGAATGAAAGTAAAAACGATAGCGATCTGGAAAATTTCGATGTAGCGGAATTTTTGGATTAGACAATAAAGTTAAACAGTAAAAAACAGTACAGGATGAAAGAAAGAGATTACGGTTAGCGTGCGCAAGCAGCGCAAAAGGGTCTTCGACCCCCACTAAAATTCAAAGACAGTATTCACCCGCCGTGGGGACTATCCCGCCTCACGGCATTTTTTAAAAAATCATTATGATAAAAAAGAGATTATTTCTCTCGGTAGCCTTTATCATGGCTGCCATCGGCGCATTCGCGCAAGGTAACGGATCTGCCGGTATTACCGAAGCCACTACCATGGTAACGAGTTACTTTGACCCCGCCACCAAATTGATATACGCCATCGGCGCAGTAGTCGGGCTGATCGGCGGCATAAAGGTTTACTCGAAATTTTCGAGCGGCGACCCCGATACGAGCAAAACCGCCGCCTCGTGGTTCGGGGCTTGTATCTTCCTGATTGTGTCGGCGACCATCTTACGTTCCTTCTTCCTCTAAATTGATTTTCCTGTCCGGTCTTCGGCGTTGGACTTCGATAATTTGAATACTCATTTACGATAGTAAACTCCGTTTCAAATTTCTTGTCCGCCTTGAATACCGAACCTGAAATCAATTTGACAATCTATTGTAAAGAAAGAAGAAATGGAATATTCAATTAACAGGGGAATCGGAAAACCGGCGGAATTTCAGGGGCTGAAATCACAGTACCTGTTCATATTCGCAGGCGGGTTGCTGGGTCTGTTTATCGTGTTCGTGGTGATGTATATGGCAGGTCTAAATCAATGGGTGTGCATCGGCTTCGGTGTAAGCGCCGCACTGGTTTTGGTCTATGGCACGTTCCACCTGAACCGTAAATACGGCGAACACGGGCTGATGAAAGCACAGGCGAGGCTGGGCCATCCGCGATATGTCATCAACCGCCGGAACTTTCCCCGATTATTCAGGGTCGCAGACCCCTTTAAAAACAGGAGGAACGAATAATGAGAAATACAATGAAAGCAGCCACTTTGGAAAGCAAGTTTCCGCTGCTGGCAGTAGAACACGACTGCATCATCTCGAAGGATGCGGATGTAACGGTAGCCTTCCGGGTGGAACTGCCCGAACTGTTTACCGTAACGGGTACGGAATACGAGGCGATCCA
>JAITVG010000278.1 GCA_031285925.1 Tannerellaceae bacterium | reverse complement strand
ATCAACTGGGCGTAGGGATAAGTTCTTTTTACATCCCTCACCAGCTTGGTGTAGTTTCTTCTTTCTCTTTCGTTCTTGAATTTCATTTCAGGGAAGACGACAACTTCCCTTAGCGGTATGACGGCAATCGTATCGTTCCCTTCCAGTACAGCCCGTTGATAATTTTCCGGCAATACGTTGGTGATAATATTTTGCGCTTTTCCACCCATGCAAAAAAGTACAAACAATACGAATATATAAGCCTTTGCCTGTTTCATTTCCGTGCAAAATTAGTGTATTTCCCAATAACATACTTAAATAATTAATACATTTGCGCGTTTTAAAAATCAGGTACATATACAGTTTTAATAAATCAAATGAACAAATTCGATTTCCAGCCTAAACTTTTCGCCACACTGAAAACGTATTCCAGGGAAAAGTTCATGTCCGACCTGATGGCCGGAATCATTGTAGGGATTGTTGCCCTTCCACTCGCCATTGCATTCGGTATCGCTTCCGGGGTAAGTCCGGAGAAAGGGTTGATCACAGCCATAATCGGCGGTTTTATTGTTTCTTTTCTGGGAGGAAGTTCCGTGCAGATCGGAGGGCCGACAGGAGCGTTTATCGTTATCGTTTACGGAGTGATACAAAACTTCGGCGTCGAAGGTTTGGCCATTGCGACCGTCATCGCCGGTATTCTCTTAGTGCTGATGGGAGTGTTCAAACTGGGAACGGTCATCAAGTTTATCCCCTATCCTATTGTCGTAGGTTTTACGAGCGGTATCGCCCTTACTATTTTTACCACGCAGCTGAAAGACCTGTTCGGGTTAAACATGGAGAAAGTGCCCGCCGATTTCATTTCCAAATGGGGCGCTTATGCGGAAAGTATCCCGACGGTGAACTGGTGGGCGTTGCTGATCGGAATCGTAAGCATCTTTATCATCGCGATCACTCCGAAATTCTCGCGCAAGATTCCGGGATCTTTGGTGGCTATTATCGTGATGACCGTCGTGGCGTTCGTGTTGCGCAATTACCTGGGGATTTCTTCCATTGAAACGATCGGCGACCGATTTACGATCAATGCCTCCCTTCCAAGTCCGGAAGGTATTTCCTTCAATATGGAAACGATCAACCTGCTGCTTCCTTCCGCCTTTACAATTGCCATGCTTGGCGCAATCGAGTCGTTGCTGTCCGCTACGGTGGCCGACGGGGTTAGCGGTGACAAGCATAATTCCAATACGGAACTTGTTGCGCAGGGAGCTGCCAATATCATCGTTCCGCTGTTTGGCGGAATACCGGTTACCGGCGCGATTGCACGCACGATGACCAACATTAACAATGGCGGCCGCAGTCCTTTGGCCGGAATTATCCACGCGGTGGTGCTTTTATTGATATTATTATTTCTCGGCCCCTTGACCCGGCACATCCCGATGGCCTGTCTGGCCGGTGTGCTGATCATCGTTTCCTATAATATGAGTGAGTGGCGCACGTTCCGTTCCCTGTTGAAAAACCCGAAAGGAGATGTAGCCGTGTTATTGGTTACTTTTTTCCTTACCGTAATCTTCGACCTGACTATCGCCATTGAAATAGGTCTTCTGATCGCCATGTTTATCTTTATGAAACGTGTGTCGGAAACGACCAAAGTGTCGGTTACTAAAAATCTGATCAATCTTTCCGAAGAAACCGAAGTGCCGGTGGCAGACGATGAAAAACTGATCGTTCCCGACGGCGTAGAGGTATACGAAATCGACGGCCCTTTCTTTTTCGGTATAGCCAACAAGTTCGACAGCATCATGCAAAGGCTGGGCGATAAACCCAAAGTGCGCATAATCCGTATGCGTAAAGTTCCCTTTATGGATTCCACCGGGCTGCACAACCTTGAAAGCCTCGTGCGCCTTTCGCAGGAGGAACATATCCGGATCATCCTGTCGGGCGTCAATCCCAACGTACGCAAGATGCTGCTCAATGGCGGACTGGATCACAAAATAGGAATAGATAATATTTGCAGCAATATCAATGAAGCGCTGGCAAGAGCGTCTGTGTTGGTGTGAATAAAAGTTGCCGAAGCTTCGGCAACTATGTTTTCGGGCGATTTTATACTTGCCGAAGCTTCGGCAACCATTTTTTCGGTCGATTTTATAGTTGCCGAAGCTTCGGCAACTATTTTTCCGGTAGAAAATGCTCTTTCCGATGCTTCGGAACTATTGTAACAGGTTAAACCGAATCAGATAATCGGAAATATTCCATGCCTTTCCGGCATGTATCAATTCTTCCTCAGTGATTTCCTCCGTATCTCCCACGATCTCCTGCTGGGGGCTTACGGCAAACTTCGGGCTGTCGGCTTTCAGGATACTGTGGCCTAATCCTTTCCATTCGTAGCTGTTCAGTCCCAGCAGATCTATAATCGTCGGATAAAGGTCGATTTGCCCGATCACTTTCTCATAACGGAAATTTAACGGTGCGTTCACTGCAATAAACGGCGTATATCTTTCGGGAGATACAACTCCTTTTCCGGCGGATGTATTCACGAGCCTTTTCCGGTCGGAAGCCAGGCCTTCATGATCGCCCGTAATGATGATCATCGTGTCGTCGAGCTTGCCGTTTGCCCGGAGTTTTTCAATAAAATGGCCTATGGCGCGGTCTGTGTAATTGGCCATCGTGATGTAATCGTTCATCGGTTGAGGGATACTGTCCGAGAAAGAAATCTGTTTGTATTTATCATGTAATTTGAACGGAGCATGGCCGGAATAGGTTACGCACTGAATAAATACCGGAACATCCGAAGGCCAAAACTCTTCCCGGCTTATTTTTGCAGCACACTGCGCAAGGAAGGAATAATCGCCCAGCTTGTTTCTTGAACCGATCTTTTCGTCGAGGATGAAATCCTTTTTCCATATCAAACTGTCGTAACCAAAGTTTTCAGCCACCATCTTCTGATTCCATGTGATATCCTTGTCCACTGTCATCACACAGGATTTACCGTTCCCGTATTTCTCATTGAACGCTTTTACGAGCGAAGGATACACGGTTTGCGGATATTTGATACTGTAAGCGCCGTTTTCGATGGGAAGCAGGCCGGTATTCAGCATCAGTTGCGCGTCGATCGAACGCCCTCCTTTTACTTGCGTCAATACATGCGGGGCGTAAACAGTACAGTCTTCTTTCAATAAGGCATTCAGGTAAGGAGTAATTTCCTTCCCTTCCACTTCGCGTTCGAGCACCCAGCTTTCGAACGATTCGGCCAGTATGACAATACAACTCTTCCGGTATTCGAGGCCAATCATGCCGCCGTCGGCGGAATTTCGTGCAAACCATTCGTCGATCTCAGACTGTATGCCGGGAGTTAAAACCGTTTCTTTCCGGAAATAATCACAATATAAAGATCCGAAGAGAGTAAATACAGGAGTACGAACCGTATAGTAATTGGCATTTTGCAGCCCCTCATCCTCCGCCAGAATGCCGCCTTTGCTTATATAAAGCAGGAAAGCAGCCAAAGACATCGCCGACAGGGAAAAGAAATAGGAAACAGGCTGACTGTATTTGTCTGTATACGTCTTCAGGTCTTGGGTTTTAGCGGCGATATACCATCCGGTTAAAGTGGAAAGCGGGAAATACAGGTCTGCCCAGGACAGTGAACTCCATACGGAGGCGGTAAAATCGGACAAGTTCGAGAACAGCATGTAACTCTCCAAAGGTATGGATGTATAATACGTACGAAAATACATCAGATTGGCGATCAGAAACAAGTCCAGTAAAAAATGAGTGGCCGCATAAACCGTTTTCCTTTGCGAAACCAGCACGGAAAAAGATAAAAACAAGGCTGCTGCGGCCTTGTTGATGTAACTCTGCAGGAAGGAAAACGAAGAAAAGGTAGTGGAAGATGCCCAGATGAGGTCGAATACAATAAATTTCAGGAATACCGACACGATCGAAATCAATAAGATCCGGGAAAAATGCTGTCTGTAACACATTTTCATAAAGAGAATATTTTAGTTTTGACGAATAAATAAAGGCACAAAGGTAATGGTTCTTATGAAAAAAACGATGGGGATGTGTCAAAAGTCGTTTAAAGAGATTAAACTCCGTGCCTCTGTGTTTAATTGTGATTATTAGCCGTAAATATGCGTATGGCAGCGATACGGAAGAAGAATCACCCTGCTACCGAAACCTCGAATCCCAGCCCTCGCGCCCTGTGGGCAATGGTTTCCAAATCTTCTTTGGATACTTTCCGTAAAGAATGGACAGGAGTTTCCCGGTCGATCGTATAGATCATTACCTGTTTCGGATTGATTTTTTTAAGGGCGTCCAGCCATCCGTCGATCTCTTCCGTGGTTGTGTTGTCGATGGATTCGCCGCGGTATTCTCCACGCACGAACATGGTTTGAATGATCAGATTACCTTTGAAACGGATTAACTGTTGCAGCAGATTCTCAAAAGTGAAGGAAGGAGCGTTCGGCACATTCAGCTGTTGGATCCGGCTGTCGAGCACCGAGTCTAATTTTAATATATTGTCTTCAATCTTGTTCAGTGCGTCAAAAACGGAGGATTTATGGAGCATGGTCGCATTGGAAAGGACGGCTATTTTAGTTTCCGGCGATAAACGGTTGCGCACTTCGATCGTATCGTCTACGATTGCTCCGAAATCCGGATGTATCGTAGGCTCGCCGTTACCGGCAAAAGTAATCACATCAGGCATTACCCCTTCCTTTTTCATGGAAAGGAGTTTCGTTTCCAAAGCATCCTTCACCTCTTCCCGCCGTGGCATCCGGCTATGCGTGCGCCTGTCTTTATTTAATCCGCACTCACAGTAAATGCAGTCGAACGAACAGGCCTTGCCATCCGCCGGAAGAAGATTCACTCCCAGTGAAACACCCAAACGCCGGCTGTGTACCGGCCCGAATATGATTTGATCAAAGAGGATTGTAGGCATAAATATTATTTAGCGGTGAGAGGATAAGCATCCGGATTTGTGAGTATGGACAAACTCAAATCGACATCCAACGCATTCCACCGGATTCTATTTTTACCGAGCATTTGAACATTGAAAATATCATCAACCGCAGCTTTTTTAAACCATGGGAATTTTGCATAAGGCAGGTAATATTCCTTGTCTTCGACCGAAAGAATCAATCCGTTTCGGGATATGTATGTAACTTCAATGTTTTTTTCCTTTGCCGAAATGGTTGTCCCACCTGTCATTAATAATTCTTTCATACTCTTTCGTTATTTGAAGTATTAATTTTATTTCTTTTGCTGTGAAACCGTAGTTATGGGCAAAGGTACTGTTTCTTCTTTTCAAGCAGTTCATTTTCAAGTTGAAAAACTATCTAACTTGAATTATTCATACTAAATAATTGACGAGAAGCCCGGAGGGCTGAATTTTCATAACCGCAGGCGAGCGAAGCGTTGCCTGCGGTAGCCACTAAACACCGGGTCGCTGCCTGAAAGGCAGAACTTTTAT
>JAITVG010000233.1 GCA_031285925.1 Tannerellaceae bacterium | reverse complement strand
AGGAGTTCTCTTTCTGTTTCAAGGGGAGTTTTACTGTTGGCGGTCAGTCCTGTGCGGTTTGCAACGCGGAAAACGTGCGTATCGACGGCCATGGCGGGCAGGTTGTAGACTACGGAAGCGATTACGTTGGCCGTCTTTCTTCCCACGCCCGGCAGTTTTTGTAATTCAACTATATCCGAAGGAACAACGCCTCCAAAGTCCTTCACCAGCATCTGCGCCATGCCGACCAGGTGTTTTGCCTTGTTGTTGGGATAAGAAACACTGCGGATATACTCATAAATGACCTCCGGAGAGGAAGCCGCCAATACTTCCGGCACGGGAAAAGCCTCGAACAGGGCGGGAGTAATCATATTCACCCTTTTATCCGTGCACTGCGCAGACAGGATTACGGCTATTAATAAATGAAACGGATTGTCGTAGTGCAATTCGGTTTCGGCCACCGGAACATTCTCCCTGAACCAGTCGATAATCCCCTTATAGCGTTCAGCCTTGCGCATAACCGGTTAATAGGCCGATTCAAACTGTTTCAGGAATCGAATATCGTTTTCCGAAAACATGCGCAGGTCTTTCACCTGATATTTCAAATTAGTGATGCGTTCGATGCCCATCCCCAGCGCATAACCGGAATAGACTTTGCTGTCGATTCCACAGTTTTCAAGCACGTTCGGATCAACCATGCCGCAGCCGAGTATCTCAACCCAACCGGTATGTTTACAGAACGGGCAACCCTTTCCTCCGCAAAGATTACAGGAGATGTCCATTTCGGCAGACGGTTCGGTGAACGGGAAGTAAGAGGGGCGCAGACGGATCTTCGTATCCTGCCCGAACATCTCCTTGGCAAAATACAGCAACGCCTGCTTTAAATCGACAAAAGATACCTCTTTATTAATGTATAACGCTTCCACCTGATGGAAGAAACAGTGCGCACGGTAGTAGATAGCTTCATTGCGATAGACGCGCCCCGGACAGATAATGCGTATCGGCGGTTGCTGCTTCTCCATCACACGGGTCTGAACGGAAGAAGTATGCGTGCGGAGCAATACTTCCGGGTTGTGGCGGATAAAGAACGTATCCTGCATGTCGCGTGCCGGATGGTCTTCGGCGAAGTTCAAGGAAGTAAACACGTGCCAGTCGTCTTCAATCTCCGGCCCTTCGGCAATCGTGAAGCCCAGGGAAGCGAAAATATCGCAAATCTCCTTCTTTACGATAGACAAAGGATGGCGCGAACCGAGATCAACGGGATAGGCCGTGCGTGTCAGATCTATGTTGTCGTCGGCTGTTTGCGTATTTTCAAACCCTTCTTTCAGTTCGTTTATCTTATTTTGGGCATACTCTTTCAGTTCATTGAGTATTTTTCCTACCTCACGTTTCTGTTCGGCTGCCACATTACGGAAATCGTTCATCAACGTCGATATCTCGCCTTTCTTGCTGAGATATTTAATACGTAAAGCTTCCAGCTCATCGGCATTAGCCGCTTTAATGTTTTCCACTTCCCGGCGGAGGGATTTAATCTTGTCGAGCATCTTATTATTATATCAAGTTCAAATTAGACATGCAAAATTAGGCCTTTCTTTTGAATGAATTGCTCAAATTTATCCTCTTTCTAATCTTCATATTCATCATTAACACCGAGTTGCCGCTCTCTGCGTTCGGAAGAATCATATAGACAAAGGCGCTTACAGGGCTTCCCTATATTGTTTTTTGAGGTAGGCCGACAGGTTGGTATTGCTCAAAACGACTTGCAACTTTTCCCTGATCCGGGTTCTTTTCTTACTGACGGAGTCGGGCACGATTCCCAAAAGGATCGCTTCTTCATTTGTGGAAAAGCCATACAGGGAAAAGCAGCAATATTGAATATCGGGAGAGGTAAGTACGGGATATAGTTTTCTTAGCTGATTCCGGTAGTCGGGGTAAATACTGTCGATTTCCGATTCGATCTCCACCCAAAGATTATCGTCGATAAACGTTTTGTCCTGCGCTTTAACGGATTTTGTGCGATTAAGCATTTTCTTATACACAGGCGATAGCCTGATCAGCGCCTCCCTAGCCTGTTGCAAAGCCTCTTTCAGTATGCCGATTTCATACTCTTTCCGCTCCGTCCCAGCGTTATCCGTCTTTTCCGGCTCTTTTCTTTTGATCTTCAACTCCTGTGTAAGGCGGATAATCTCTTGCCGGCTCTTATTGATTAGGTGTTCCTGACGGGCTATTCGCCGGCTGGCCTGCCTTCCCAAATATAAATAAAGACTAAGCAGAATAAACAGAATCAGGGAGAGGATGCCGGTCAGGATAATATTTCGTTGCTGTTTGATTGTCAGTTCCTGAAACTGCGCCGTCATATCCAGGTGGTTGTATTTCTTCTCAGCTTCTATATAATTGTATTCTTCCCGTTCAAGTTCGTGCTTGTCAAGCAAATGATGGTAATTTCCCAGATGGGAGAGCGCTTTTTCGCTGTCCCCTTCCTTTGAATAGATCATGTAGTAATAATAGTGGATATTGCGCCTGAAAGTCTCCGGGATTGAATCCCGAAACATGCTGTCGAGCAATTGCCGGGCTTCCGTTAACCGGTCGGCTTCGATATACACTTCAATAAGCGCCATTTGATCAGGCCGACTTTCCGGATCTTTCCGTAACGCTTCAGTCAGGCAGGAAATCGCCCGGTCGTATTCCCCCATGGATGTGTAAATATTTCCGAACCCGTTCAACACGCTTGTCAGCATCAGGGAATCGTTCAGCATACGGCCGACCGAATCGGCTTTGTGCATGGCGGCGAGCGCCTCCGGGTATAATTCGAGAATATCATAAGCAAATCCCATATCCCTTTTGGCAAATCCGTAACTGCGCGTGTTTCCGGCTTTGAGGAAACAGTCCGCGGCTTCCCTGTATTTCTCCAAAGCGGCATGGGCATCGTTGTTTTTCAGATAGACATCCGCCAAATAGCTGTTGAGATAGCCCGCTTCATTGACAAGGTTTCCTTTTTGAGCCGGTTTCAATCCTTCCAGAAAGACACTCGAAGCCCGGCGATAATCTTTATCGTCCATGCAGGCGCGGCCAAGAAACAGGTGCAGGGCAACCGCATCGGTTATGTTTCCCTTGCGGGTATACCATTCTTTTGCCGTTTCTATCTCATGACTCATGGGCAAATCGGTTTCCAGCCGGTCGGCAATCCGGCATTGCAGGAGGGTATACAAGGCTTTCCATTTGACAGGTAATTTAAGATAGTCGGTTGTAGCGATCCTATCCAGTTCATCCCGGGCGCGTTCCGGGGATTGCCCGATCAGTTCTTCGGCTGTCCGGATATGCCGTTTCTCAACGTATGCCTGCCGACATCCGGCAAACAAAAGAAAGGAACAGAAAACGAACAATATGACAGGTTCATTGCACTTCATTCTTACTTTTTTTAGTTGTAGCGTTGTTTCACGG
>JAITVG010000212.1 GCA_031285925.1 Tannerellaceae bacterium | reverse complement strand
ATGCAAGTATATTTTTGAGTGATTTTATAGTTGCATCGCTTATGCAAGTATATTTTCGAGTGATTTTATAGTTGCATCGCTTATGCAAATATATTTTCGAGTGATTTTACAGTTGCATCGCTTATGCAAGTATGTTTTCGGGCGATTTTATGGTTGCATAGCTTATGCAAGCATCGCGCCGGGCGATTTTACAGTTGCATAGCTTATGCAACTCATTGTACCTGGCGGCCATCGAAGAAGCGAACCGTGCGGCTGGTTTGTTTCGCCTGATGCTCGTTGTGGGTAACCATCACGATGGTACGTCCGTCTTCCTTGTTGAGCCTGTGCAGGATGTCCATTACTTCGATACCCATCTTGCTGTCGAGGTTACCGGTCGGCTCATCGGCAAGGATGATCTCCGGGTTGCCCACGATCGCACGGGCGATGGCTACACGCTGGCACTGCCCGCCGGAGAGTTGCGTGGGGAAGTGGCGCATGCGGTGGCTCAGCCCGACGCGTTCCAGCACGGCACGGGCGGCGCGGTGGCGTTCCGAAGCGGATACTTTACGGTAAAGGAGCGGCAGCTCCACGTTGTCGATCACATTGAGCGAGTTGATCAGGTGGAAACTCTGGAACACGAAGCCCAGTTGTTCGTTGCGGAAAGCCGCCTGACGCTTGTCGTTCATCCGGGCGGTGTCTACGCCGTTGATCTCGATCGTTCCGCTCGTCGGGGTGTCGAGCAGCCCGATAATATTCAGCAAAGTGGATTTGCCGCAGCCCGAAGGCCCCATAATACTGAGAAATTCACCTTTCTCTACTTCCAGGTTTACGTTCTCCAACGCTACCGTTTCGATTTCTTTCGTGCGGTAGACCTTCTCCAGATTTGTCAGCTTAATCATATTCTTAAATTATTAATTATTAGTTGTTAATTCTCAATTCTCAATTTTCAATTTTCAATTTTCAATTCTCATTCATACCTCAACGCTTCGGCAGGCGGCAGCGACGAGGCTTTTTGCGCCGGCATCCAGATTCCGAGGAAGATCATCACGGCCATCAGCAGGTAAGTTCCCACGCACACCGAAGCGATGCGCCACACGGTGATCGGCAACCTGACGGTTTCGAGCACGTCGAGATAAATCATATTGGCCGTCACCAGGAACAGAACCGGAAGGCTGAGCGCCAGCAGGCAAAGGCCTTCTTCGTTCATGTAGCGGAATATTCCCCGGCGGCTCGATCCCAGGGACATGCGCAGGCCGATCTCTCCCCGGCGGTATTGGGTGCGCAGCCAGAACGTGCCGGTGATCCCGAAGAACACGTTGATGAGCATAAAGGATACGAGGGCGATTTTGATCTTCGCGTCGTTAATCCTTCCGCTTATCCGGGTTTCCCGCTGAGCAGCGATCTCCACGGCGCCGTATACGTAGAGGTTGTTTACGGTCAATCTCTCGCCCATCGACTCCAGGAAGCCGTTCATCTCTTCCTGCGACATGCCGCGCTTCATCCGGATGCATACCTCTGCGTTGT
This sequence comes from Tannerellaceae bacterium, assembly GCA_031285925.1. Classification (GTDB taxonomy): domain Bacteria; phylum Bacteroidota; class Bacteroidia; order Bacteroidales; family Tannerellaceae; genus QVMG01. Next base: position 5,244 of record JAITVG010000212.1, on the reverse strand, counting down.
CGGCGCCGAACTGATCCACTAAACCCGCATACTGCCCGGCAGCCACTACCTGAAAATAGCAGGGGGCGGCGGTACTGAAATCGTCAAAACGCACCGGTTCGGACACTGCCGCAACCGGATAGCTTTCGCCTTCCTCATTACTTCGCACCAGCTTTCCCTTCCCGTCGGCTGCCTTGCCGAAAAAGCGCGTTTCCATATCCCGCGAAACGACCAGGCAGTCTTCGCCTGTCGGCAACTGGGGATAGAGGGCGTTGCCCTGTTTGTCTTTCACGCGGAACACGTCGAAGTATTCCGGAGTCACCCGGCGCACGTGATAATTCTGGCTCCGCGCCACAGCCGTATCTCCTTCCACCGGCTCCAGCGAACCCCATGAATTGCCGAAGGAATAAGGACAGGAGAAGTATGCGGCGCACGCGCCGTCCACCAAAGGATCGCGCCGGAGATGGTCTATCAGTGTCCGGAGGTCTTCCGCCTGCGTGGTGGAGAGGTTGTCGGCCGGCACATAGTTCGGCGCGTCGCTGTCGAGGTTGGCCAGTTTCAGTCGCCAGCAGTTCTCTATGTCGTACCCCAGGGGTTGATTGTAGACGCTGTATTCCACCAGCAGGTTGTCGGCCATATACCACAGCACTCCCGTTACTACCAGTATTTCGGCGAATATCCATCCGTTCGCCCGGCGTTGATGCCATATTGTTTTTATTATTTGCGTAAACACGTTGTTTAATTATTAATTATTAATTGTCAATTTTCAATTTTCAATTTTCAATTTCCCTCAGCGCTTCGGTCACTTGCTGGCGCACGGTGCGGGCTGCAGGCACGAAGGCGCTTAGCAGATTCATTAAAAGAGTGATCAGGAGGGCTAAGCCGAATGTGACAGGTTGGAAAAGCATGTCGGCGTTCAGCAAAGGTTCTTGCGGCAGCAGAAAACTTTTACAAGCGATCAGGAACAGATAGGAGAGGCCGAAACCGATCACTCCGCCGATCAGGGTGGTGAGTAAATTCTCCGACAGCACCTGATTGAGCAGGCGATCGCTGGTAGCCCCAAAAGCTTTGCGCACTCCGATCTCCGAACGGCGACGTTTGACCGACGACTGCACCACTCCGGTCAGGTTCAGCGCCGGCACCAGCAACAGGAAACCCAGAAGCAACCCGATGCGCACCAACACCGGCTTCCTGTCGAAATTACCAAACCCATTCGCACCCATTGCTATGTCGAAGCGAGTTAAGGGGCCGCTCAGGAAACCGACATTGAAATCCGATTTGCCGCTGTTGTATTGCTCCGTGCGGCGTTCCAGCTCCGCCTTTATCTTCTCAAAATCACTCCGGCGCTCAGCCAGCAGGAGCACCTGGAAGTTGCCGACTATTCCTTCGCCGTAACTGGTGGAAGAAGACAACAGGCTTTCCTCCGAAGTATAAGGCCTCCATACGTGCGCATGGGCGTCGGCGGCGGCATTGCTCACTTCCTTCACCACGCCGCAAACCGTATATGGCTTAAAGCTCATTACCACTGTTTCGCCGATAATGTCCGTTCGCCCGAAGATGTCACGCGCCAACCGGTCGCTTACCACTACTTTCCGCAGCCCGGAGTTGAAATCCGCTTCCGTAAAAGCTTCGCCTTGCAGAAAATTAAAATCGAACACCTTCCAAAACCCGGTATCCACCGATTTTATCTTATACTCTTTATAGAGGCGTTTGGAAGGTACCGACACGGGCAGGTCAGACTGCGCAACGGCCGTAATCGCCTCCGGCGTTTCCAAAGTGTAAAAGCATTCCTTGACTACTTCGGCCGACATATATCCGTTATTTCTTCCTTTTCCTGCTTTTGATGCTGCCTGGGTGGCATAAACATAGAGCATCCTGTCCCGGTGTTTCTCCGGCGCGTAATTGGCTAACCGGATTTGATAGATCAGGACTACGACCATGACCATTGCGATCGAAAGCGCTGTTCCGGCTACGGAAATCGTACTTACCAGCGGGTTTTCCCGCAGCATCTGCCAGGCTTGTTTGAGATAAATGATTATCATAATTGTTAATAGTTAATTATTAATTTTCAATTTTTAATTTTCAGTTTGTTCTTTTCCTTGAATTCGCTCATGTCCGAAACGACTACTTCGTCGCCCGGTTCAAGGCCGCTGACTACTTCGACGAACTCGAAGTTGCTTTCGCCCAGGATTACCTTGCGCTTCAGCAGTTGGTCGCCGTCGACGACGAAGAGTTCATATTCGCCCTTACCGAGATAGTACGTACCGTTTGCTATGCGCATGACGTCTTCCTTGATCGCGTTCATGACGTAAACGTCCGTGCGAAGCCCCGAACGCAGGCGGCTGTGGTTGTCTTCCTCCAACTGGACGGTGAAGGAGATCACTCCGTTGCGCGACAGCGGGGTAACGTCGCTCACCACCCCGTTGAGGCGGTCGTTGCCGATGCGGACAACGGCGCGGCTACCGGCAGCGATCCGGTCGCCGTAGGTATCGGCAATCTCGCCTTCGATCTTGAAACGGGTAAGGTCTGAGACAATCGCCAGCCGGCCGCCCTGTACTACCTGTGCGCCTATCTCATTATTAATATAGGTAAGGATCGCCTTGCGGGGCGAGCGCACCTGGGCGTCGTTCAGCGTCCGCTTCATCTCGGCTAGGCTTTTCTGAAAGATACTGTATTCCAACTCTTTTACTTTCAAGTCGGCGTCGGTCATCGCTTTCTCATTCCCGTATTTCTGTTCGTCTTCGGCCAATTGCAGCTGGCTGACGTTATAATCCAGTTCAACCTGCAATACTTTGTCGGTCGTTCCGGCGCCCAGCTCGTCGAGGTAGCGTTCGTTACGCAGTTCAACCTCCTTGCGGTTGAGCGTCATGCGAGACACTTTCAGTTTCATCTCCATCTCGGAGAGTTTGCTTTGGGTGCTTAGGCGGAGCTGTTCCAGTTGCAGACGTTTCATCTCCTGCTCGTCCAGGAGTTTGTTGTAATCGTTTTCCGCTGTCTGAAGGTCGAGTTTCAGGATCGGGTCGCCCACATCCACCAGGTCGCCCCCTTTCTTATACACTTCCACGATGCGTGAGTTGATAGGTGAAGTAATGATTTCCTCAAAGGCGGGAACCACCTTTCCGGAAGCGCTTGCCGAAACCTCGATCGTGCCGGCATCTACCTTCGAGAGCGTGAGGTCTTTCCTTTTCAGCGTAGTCTGCATCAGCGAAAGTATACCGGCAATCACCGCCACGGCTACAATCACGCCAATCCCTGCCTTCGTCCATTGCCTGACCGCTTCTTTCCGGCGTACATCTTTTGATATTTCCCTGTCCATATTTCGTTTGTGTTTTATTTCGCCACACAAAAGGCAAACGCTGTGCCAAAACCGTAACAGGCTAATAATCAGAAGATAGTGATATGCTTATGGTGTTCGATAGTGAACACTGTGTGCGGTTTTAAAAAGAAGCATAGATGTAAAAATTACTACATGTAATAATCGGATTTTCTACACCCTCGCGCGCGCGTATATTTATATGGTGTAAAGGCCTCCTAATCCCTCGAAGAGGGAAGAATAGCCCCGCTGAACTAACACGCGCACACACAACACATTACGCAATGTTAAAAAGTGTTTCTATATATAGTACGCGCTCGTACTACCTATACAACGGCGTCGTAGTATAGGTAGTATGAAGAAATACTATAGATAGAAAATTTTCCCCTGTTTTAACCAACTTGTTATTCTATCGGCACGTAAATATCCGTACTATTTTAACTGTTTTTTTTCTGAAATACTTGGAAGATTAATTTCTTCTTGTACCTTTGTCATATTGTTATAGTACAACATATTTATAATATAGAATTATATGATCAAGTTTCTATTAGATTATTCCAGCGGAGTACCGGTATACCGCCAGATTATCGATCAAATCAGATTCGGTATAGCATCCGGACAACTCAAATTGGGCGAGCAGCTTCCTACGGTCAGAGCGCTTGCCGTAACATTAAAAGTGAACCTGAACACCGTCTCAAAGGCATATAAGGAATTGGAAATCAAAAATATTCTGGAAACACAACAGGGCACAGGCACTTTTATCAGCAGTACTAAAATGGCAGTACCCAAAAAGGAACGGGAAGATAAATTAAAAGAAATTTGTTTACAGTTTTCTTCCGTCGCGTTCAGTTATGGTTTCAGCCTTGATGAAATTATGCAGGAATTGAAACACATCGAAACCACTTAAAAATAATAAATATGACGACAAATGTAATGAGCAGGGGATGGTTTAATCCCATTTCCATTTCCGTTTTGCTGATACTGGTTACGGTATCGATTGTTTTATATGTTTTGCAAATTGTAAATATACCGCTACTGGCTGTATTGTTACTCTTCTCCGGATTACTGGCTTCCGCGATCCGTATTGCCGACCAGTGGGAACGTGCAGTGGTGTTGCGTATGGGGAAATATAAAGCGTTGAAAGGCCCCGGCCCCTTTATGATTATCCCCGTTATCGACAGTGTACCGACCTATATCGACCAGCGGGTACGGGTCAATGCTTTTAAAGCTGAACAAACTCTGACTAAAGATACAGTGCCGGTAAATGTGGACGCGGTGGTGTACTGGACTGTTTGGGACGTGGAGAAAGCCGCTTTAGAGGTACAGGAATATCAAAAGGCGATCGAACACATAGCACAGACCGGTCTAAGGGATACGATCGGTAAACACGAGTTGTCTGCCCTCCTGCAGGAACGCGATAAAATAGCCGAAGACCTGCAACAGGTTTTAGACCGGAACACTAATCCCTGGGGGATCACGTGCCAGACCGTCGGTATAAAAGATATTGCTATTCCACAGGATCTGGCCGATGCCATGAGTAAAGAGGCACAGGCCGAACGCGAACGGAGAGCTCGTGTTATTCTGGGAACTGCGGAAACCGAGATCGCCGAAAAGTTCGAGTTGGCAAGCCGGAAGTATACCGACAATCCTGTCGCCTTACACCTCAGAGGGATGAATATGCTGTTTGAAGGCTTGAAAGAGAAAGGTTCAATGGTTATTGTTCCAAGTTCGGCATTGGACACTATGAATTTGGGCGCTATCGGCGGATTGGCATCGCTGGCAAAGAACAGTGAAACAAAGGTTTAAATTCAGTGACAAAAACCGCCCTGTCTTTCCGCATTCCCATGCGAATAAGATCAGGGCGACGGTTCCCCGTTCATTATTCTATCGGCACGTAAATCTCCGTTTTCGATTTCTCCGGCGCTGTGGTATCCGGGTTGGAGATGTATTTC
>JAITVG010000186.1 GCA_031285925.1 Tannerellaceae bacterium | reverse complement strand
CAGCACAACACGTCGATCTACGATACGCCCTTTACGGTAACGGTGGATAAAATCGAAGGCTGCACGACGGGAGTTTCCATGTCCGACCGTGCTCAAACGATCCTGGCGCTTGCCGATCCGGACACAAAACCGGCAGACCTGGCGCGTCCGGGACATATCAATCCGCTCAGGGCACGTTCGCGCGGTGTGTTGCGGCGTTCGGGGCATACCGAAGCCACGGTGGATCTGGCCCGCCTAGCCGGACTTTATCCTGCCGGCGCCCTGATCGAAATTATCAATGAAGACGGTACGATGGCGAGTTTGCCCGATCTGATGAAAGTGTCGAAGAAGTTCGGCATCAAAATCATCAGCATCCACGACCTGATTGCTTACCGCCTGCAGGCGGAATCGATCGTTGAAAAAGGGGAAGAGGTAGATATGCCTACCGGTTACGGACATTTTCACCTGATACCTTTCCGCCAGAAAAGTAACGGACTGGAGCATATTGCCCTGATCAAAGGGGAAATAGAAAAGGGAGAACCGGTATTGGTGCGCGTACATTCCTCGTGCGCAACCGGCGATATTTTTGGCTCGCTTCGTTGCGAATGTGGCGAACAGCTGCACCGGTCCATGCAAATGATTGAAGATGAAGGTAAAGGTATCGTCGTCTATCTCAATCAGGAAGGCCGCGGCATCGGGCTAATGGAGAAAATAAAGGCCTACAAACTTCAAGAAAAAGGAATAGATACCGTAGATGCCAACATACGGTTGGGGCATCAGGCAGACGAACGGGATTATGGCGTAGGTGCACAGATACTCCGGGCTGTCGGTATTACGAAAATGCGGTTGATGACGAACAATCCCGTCAAGCGGGTAGGCCTCGAAGCATACGGATTGACTGTCGAAGAAGTAGTTCCGATAGAAATTACTCCCAATCCGCACAATGAATTTTACATGAAAACCAAGAAAGAACGGATGGGGCATCAGTTGAATCACATTAAATAATTAATTATATGACACAAGTATCAGATCGTTTAGCAAGCCTTTCGCCATCGGAAACCCTGGCGATGTCGCAAAAGAGCCAGGAACTGAAGGCTCAAGGTATCGACGTTATTAATTTAAGTGTGGGAGAACCGGACTTCTTTACTCCCGACCACATCAAGGAAGCTGCCAAAAAAGCCATCGACGACAACTACTCTTTCTATTCTCCCGTACCGGGATATATGGATCTCAGGAAAGCCATCGTCGAAAAACTGAAACGGGAAAACGATTTGGATTACACAGCCGATCAGATCATCGTTTCCGGCGGAGCCAAACAATCGGTATGCAACACACTGCTTTGCATCATCGGCCCGGGCGATGAAGTGATAGTTCCGGCGCCATATTGGGTAAGCTATGTGGAGATGGTGAAACTTGCCGAAGGCACCAATGTAGTTATAGAAGCAGGAATCGATCAGGATTTCAAGATCACTCCGGCACAGCTCGAAGCAGCCATCACGCCGAAAACCAAAGCGTTGATACTTTGTTCTCCATCCAATCCGACCGGAAGCGTATACTCTAAAGAAGAACTGAAAGGTTTGGCGGAAGTGCTGGCTAAATACCCGAACGTGATCGTGCTGGCGGATGAAATCTATGAACATATCAATTACGCGGGAAAGCACGAGAGCATTGCACAGTTTTCGGAAATCAAAGACCGCACGGTAGTGATCAACGGAGTATCCAAGGCTTATGCCATGACCGGATGGCGTATCGGCTTTATCGCGGCTCCGCTCTGGATTGCGAAAGCATGTAATAAATTGCAGGGGCAGTATACGTCCGGCGCCAGTTCGATTGCGCAGAAAGCATCCGTTGCGGCATTTTCAGGCGACCAAAGCTGTGTGGAAGAAATGCGTAAGGCATTCCTCCGCCGCCGGAATCTGGTATTAGATATTTGCAAGGATATACCGGGAATAAAATTGAATATTCCGCAGGGCGCCTTCTATCTTTTCCCTGAAATGGATTATTATTTCGGGAAAAGCGCGGGCGACCGCAAGATCAACGATGCGAGCGACCTGGCGATGTATCTGCTGGAAGTAGGCCACGTGGCAACCGTGGGTGGCGCCGCATTCGGAGCTCCGAAATGTTTGCGTTTCTCTTATGCAACTTCCGACGAAAACCTAATCGAGGCCGTAGCCCGGATGAAGAAAGCATTGGCTGCCTTAAAATAATCCGCTTAAAAAGAAACCTGTAAAAATAAAAAAACGAAAAGCTATTCCTGCAAAGGGATAGCTTTTTTATATGATTTAAATAGCTCACTCCGAATGAAAACGCTATCTACTGTTCTGCTGCTGATCGGCTCCAATATTTTTATGACTTTAGCCTGGTACGGGCATTTGAAATTGCAGGATATGAAACTCATCGACAACTGGCGGCTGGGTTACGTAATCCTTTTTTCCTGGGGATTGGCTTTTTTTGAATATTGCATGCAAGTGCCGGCCAACCGGATTGGTTTTATCGAGAATGGAGGCCCTTTTTCCCTGATGCAATTGAAGGTGATACAGGAAGTAATTACCCTGATTGTCTTTACCGTGTTCGTTACGGTTTTTTTCAAAGGAGAATCGTTTCAATGGAACCATCTGGCTGCCTTTATCTGCCTGGTTCTGGCGGTTTATTTTGTTTTTATGAAATAGTATTTAGTCCCTATGTTTGTAATGTGAATTGGTGATAAGCCTAAGTCCCGAGTATTATTAAATTTGAGAATTTAAAAGTAGTAACCTAATAATATTCAAGACTTATGCGAGAGCAAAT
>JAITVG010000167.1 GCA_031285925.1 Tannerellaceae bacterium | reverse complement strand
AAGCGGTTGAATGGTTGCAGTGTCCGAAAATCGGCTACGGCTTCATTCATCCAATCCTCTTTTTCAAAGAAGCTGTCCGGCTTGTATGCGCAGACCGTAAAGTTCTTGTGCTTCAATATTTCCGCGTAAGGTGTATCGGAAGGGAAACCTGCAGGCACGCGCGACAGCATCATTTCACTTTCCAGTGGACCGTACGTTTTTTTGAATACAGGGATTTCCATTATCCCCATAAATTCATCAGCCTGATTGTATATATCCTGCCGGAGTTTCTTCAATAGCTTCGGATCCGGCATGTATATACCTCCCGAAAGCAGGCAGTTATCCGGCTCCAGATGCACATAATAGCCGCCGTATTCGCTTTTCCTTCCTCCGCCCTTGGCGATGTAGGCGCCCATATAGGCTTTATACGGCCTCTTGTCCGGCGAGAAACGGATGTCCCGGTAAATACGATACGTACAATCTTTCACTTCCAGCCCGGCAATCTCCGGATCAAAGAGGGTGATCAGGTTGATCAACTCCTTCACCTGCTCCTCGAAAGCCTTTTTCAACACATCATACCGTTCTTTATTGGCATGAAACCATTCCCGGTTGTTATTTGCAGTCAGCTCCTTGAGGAACTGCAAAATTTCTTTATTCCGATTCGTTTTCATAAGATTCGTTATTACAAGATCGCATGTAGGGGATTAAAAAAAGAGAGGTAAACCGGTTAAGGCAGCCTCTCTTTTAAGCTCTTCCTCTTGGACTTGAACCAAGGACCCTCTGATTAACAGTCAGATGCTCTAACCAACTGAGCTAAGGAAGAATTTCGTTTTTTTCGTAAAACGTTGCAAAGGTAAACGTTATTTTTTATCCTGCAACTATTTTCCCCAAAAAAATCAGCACAAACGCATGAAAGTGGAAAATGGAGAATACAAAGGGCGATATAGGTACTACTATTTATCCTGAAAGAAATTCTACTGCTTCAATCTTATTCCTGTCTATTGCACCCATGATCTCAGCTGATACTTCTTTCCCATCAAGTAAAAACAAGGGGTTATTCATGGAATCGCCCTGCTGCGGTATATCTTGATTTCTCATCTCATTTATTACTGCATCCGGCATAAATGCGCCAACTTTGAACGCGGAAATCTCTTTTAATTCGTTTGAGACTTCGGGACGGGCAAACGCTGTTATTGCAATTGCAGTCAGCGGAAGTACATAGAGGTACTTCAATCTTGCCAATGGATTTGATTGTTCTTTTAACATCATAGTGATATGTTTTTTAAGTTTACTGTGATTAAAACTGTTGGCCATGGAGTAGAGTCTTTTCTGTAATTCTTATTTCCGCCGCGTTCCCTTTTGTTACACACAAAGGACTAAACAATTTAGTTGCCGAACTAATCATTTTAGTTAAATGAAACTAAAGTACATAGTTTCCGGTATATAAACCCAGGGCAAACGCATCTGTGGGTTTCAACCCCCGCAAAAGCGTCATGGCAGCAATGCCCAAAGGGCATAATTTTCATAACCGCGGGCGAGCGAAGCGTTGCCTGCGGTAGTACGAAGTACAAAACCTCTGCCTCGAAGCGGGCAGAACAAAATAGAATAAAAGTTCTGCCTTTTAGGCAGCACCCGCTGCCTGTTCTCTACCGCAGGCAACGCTGCGCTCGCCCGCGGTTATGAAGATTCTGCCCTCCGGGCTGGCGATCAGTATGAATAATGCAGATTAGATGACGAAATATTAAATTGAGGTGCTAACCCTCGCGCGCGCGTATATTTATATGGTGTAAAGGCCTCCTAATCCCTCGCAGAGGGAAGAATAGCCCCGCTGAACTAACGCGCGCACACACAACACATTACGTAATGTTAAAAAGTGTTTCTATATATAGTACGCGCTCGTACTACCTATACAACGGCACCGTACTATAGGTACTACGCGCTCGTAGTATCTATACTATATTTTCGAAAAGAGAAAGGAATTGCCCAACCTGTGGACAATTCCTTTCGTTTTTTTGTGTGAATAAATACTTTGTTCTGTAATATCAATAATTATCGTTCTGTGTTAATGCACCTCCAACATAGTCGATCTCATTCTGGGGTATCGGATATGGATAAGTATTATCGGTGACATGCGTACCTGCTCCGGAATATACACCTTCAGGTGTTTTTCCGAATGCCTGCATGGTCGGCACGAAAATTCCCCAGCGAAGCAGATCATACAGACGCATTCCTTCACCTCCTAATTCCACTCTTCGCTCGTGGCGCAGGGCTTCCCGCAAATCGTCGGAAACTTTCACCCTGTACCGGGAATTGAAAACATCTTCCGTCACCCGCTGCTCTTCTGTTAAGTTGAATTTCCTGTATTTTGCGTAGCTGTCTGTCGGAGAAGAAGTTACGAAAGCACGGTGGCGAATTTGGTTAATCAGGTCTGCTGCTTTCTGTTTGTCGTCTCCCGTTTCGATCAGGCATTCCGCATACATCAATAACACGTCGGCATAACGAATATGATAAAAAGTCCAGTCTGTGTTCATCAAATCCAGAGGCCTTCTTGACCAGTCGGGATATTGTTTGCGGCTGTGTTGCAGGGAGAAGTTGTCGTATCCCGAATAATCATGGACTTCATCCGTGCCGTCCGATTTAACGAAAATATCACCGGACGAAAGCACGGTATGCACCAAGCGCGGATCGCCTGTTTCATATTCGCTCACCAAATCCTGAGTCGGGCATTCACCTCCCCATCCTCCTACTCCGGCACGTCCGAGATTCATTTGCGGGCATACACTTCCCCCGGTATAGTTGGGGATATAGGAACGCAGGGTGACGAATACGGCTTCTTTAGACAGATATCCGTTGGGAGCACTGTTAAACAAGATTTCATAATCGTCCGTCAGTTCGTAACAGTTGGATTCCACGACTGTTTTCAAATCCGTTTTTGCGGCTTCATAATTACCGTAAAACATATTTACTCTGGCTCTGAAAGCTAAGGCCGCTTCTTTGGTAATACGTCCGATTTCACTCGCCGGCAATGATGCCGCACCGGGCAGATTCGGTTCGGAAAGAGCCTTTTCCAGGTCAGACAGGATGAAGTTCATCACTTCTTCTTTGCTCGCTTTCGTTATATCGCCCTTTTCAACAGCGCTCAACGGCCTGTCGATGATGGGTACGTTTACAAAGATCATGGCCAAATCGAAATAATAGAAAGCGCGCATGAAATAAGCTTCCGCTATCCAGCGTTTCTTTTCTTCCGCACTGACCAAAGCGCCTCCGGCTTTGATTAAGTTGGCTTCCGGAGTGATCAGCGAAAGGAAAACATTGCAGGCAGAGATGGCCTGCTTGTAGCGATGATCCCAGAACTGTGTCAATAGTCCACTGGTTGCAGTCGGATTGCCGCGTGTAACCTCGGTAATGACTACGCGATCGCCTGCATCCGATCCGCCTTTGGCACAATCGTCCGTCAGTTGGTCGCCCAAGTCGAACTTCATCGTTTGATAGTCCCAGTGGTTCAATATAGGCTGGTAGCAGTTTACTAACAGTTTATATCCGGCATCTTCCGTGCTCAGATATGTTGTTTCATCGAGTGCTCCAAGTGTAGGCCTGTCTAAAAAATCGGAATTACAACCGATCAACAGAAAACTTGCGCTTGCCATCCATACGAATAATGTACGTTTGTTGATTATTGATTTCATAATACATTCGTTTTTAAGATTAGAGTTTTAAACTTACACCAAACATAAATGTTCTTGCCTGAGGATAGAATCCCATGTCGCAGCCTTTGTACTGTGGATTACTATTGATTTCTCCTACTTCCGGATCGAGTCCCGAGTAGCCGGTGACGGTGAACAGATTTTGTGCTGCAACGAACAGACGCAGGTTGTTGACTGTGATCTTTTTGGTAATGGCAGAAGGAAGTGTGTAGCCTACCTGCAGGTTTTTCAGACGGACATAAGATCCGTCTTCCACATACCAGTCCGACATTTCCAAGTTCATACGGCTATCGGCATCAATAGCAAAATTCTTATTAGTACTTCCCGCACCGTTCCAGAAGGTGGTTAGGATGTCTTTCGGAGCGTTATACCATCCGGTTCCCGAATAGATATCATATTTCAATACATTGAGCAGGTCGTTACCTACTGATCCTTGGAAGAATGCGGTGAAGTCGAAACCTTTGTATTCCGCCGAGAAAGTTAAACCGAATGTAAAATCGGGATGTGGATTACCGGTCATCGTACGGTCTTCATCGTCTAATTTACCATCCTTGTTCAAGTCTTTAAACTTTAGGTCACCCGGTTTTGCTCCCGGCATAACCTTCTGTCCGTTGTTTTGATAACTATCAATATCTGCCTGTGTCTGAAATACGCCGTCCGTTTTGTATCCGTAGAAATAACCGATCGGTTTACCCGGTTCTGTCATGGTATAGGAGTAGTAGCCCAAATGAATACCTTTTCCCGGAATATTGGCTCCGCTACCGAGGTTCTCTACGTTATTACGATAGGTAGAGATATTTCCGTCGATCGCATATTTAAAATCGTTCCCGGCCTTTCCGTTATAGCCGACAGACAATTCAATACCATTATTGCTCACGCTCCCTGCATTCATCCAGGGTGTATTGGGGAATCCGAGGCCGCTGGGCAAAGGAACCATAACCAGCATATCCTTTGTTTCACGGCTGAAATAATCCAGATTAACCCGCAGTGATCCATCCAGGAAGGCCAAGTCCATTCCCAAATCAAACTGCCGGGTTGTTTCCCATTTCAGGTCTTTATTCCCCACTTGTGCACGTCTTCCGTACAGGGAAGTAGTGTATGGATCTCCGAATATGTAGTAACTTCCGTTTCCATAGGTGTCCAAATAGGCGCCGTCGGAAATCGTCTGGTTACCAATTTCTCCCCAACCGATTCTCAGTTTACCCTGCGACAGCCACCCGTAGTTTTCCATGAACTTTTCTTCCGAGAAGTTCCAACCTGCGGAAACGGAAGGGAACATACCCCAGCGGTTTCCTTCGGCAAAACGGGAAGAACCGTCCCAACGAATATTTGCCGTAAGCATATAGCGATTGTCGTAAGAATAGAATGCACGGCCGAAGTATGAATTAAGCGAATTGGTAGCGACGTAGCCACCGGCTCCCGGATTGAGTGTACCGGCATTAATGATTTGCTGGCTCGGATCGTTGTTTACCATACCCTGCTTGGAGGCGCTGATTGCTTCGTAACGTCTCTTTTCGGCGGAAGTTCCGACCATCGCATTGATCGAGTGTTTGTTGAACTTCTGGTTATAGGTGAAATAATTGTCGAAAACCCAATAGTCCGTATTAGAAACATAGCGGCTGACGGTTGCATACGAACTATATTCATCGCCGTCCAAATAGTATTTGGGAGTAAACCCGTCGCTCTGGTTCCGATTCAGGTCGAGGGCAATACTCGATTTGAATGTCAGAAACGGAAACAGCTTGAATTCTCCGGACACATTCGATTTGGTGGCTATGCCATGCCATATATTTTGGGCCATGCGATCGACTTGTGCGGCGGTATTCGGTTTATTGGAATAGATGATACCGGTATATCTTGACCATGGATTTGTCGGTTCATAGCCTCCCATGATGCGGCCTTCCAAAAAATCCGGTATATCTACCAGGTTATCCCTGTATATCGGCGTTATTGGATCTGCGGTGGCCGTACTGAATACGGTGGCCGTGTAGGAATTGTTTTCATCCAGATTCCTTCTTGACTCATAAATCACATTGACGTTTGCCGACAGGTTGAACCATTTGGTCACTTCCGAATCCAGGTTCAGGCGACCGGACAGACGTTCGTAGTCGGAACCTTTCAGGATACCGTTCTGTTGCATATAGCCGAAACTTGTGCGGTATCTCAGTTTGTTCAGACCACCCGAGAAAGCCAGGTTGTAATTCCGGTTAATTGCTTCCGCAGGTTTCCGGGAGGTTGCATCCCACCAATCTGTACCTTCCCGTCCACCGTTTTTTTCAAGGAAAGAGAGGATTTGTTCCCGTTTCTCCGGTGTGGAGAAATCATCGATCAATTGTCTTCCGGATGCGGCATAAGCCCGGTTCTTATATTCCATAAATCCTTCTGCATCCAACACGTCGTAACGCTTGGTGATATTCTGGACACCAACGTTCATATCGAATTCGATATTACTTCTGTAAGTATCGCCCGAGTCGCCGCGCTTGGTTGAAACAAGGATAACGCCATTGGCGGCACGGGCGCCGTAAATTGCCTGTGCGGAAGCGTCTTTCAATACTTCGATACTTTCTATGTCGCGTGCATTCAGCCAGCCTATATCATCTTGCGGCAGTCCGTCTACCACATACAGCGGGTTGTTGTTATTGATGGTACCTACACCGCGGATACGCACATTTCCCAAAGAGCCGGGGCTACCGGAACTGGAAGTAATAGTGACACCGGCTGCTTTTCCCTGCAAGGCATCGGCCGCGCTGCGGAGAGGCAAGTGGGCAATATCGTCACCTTTCACCTGGGTGATAGCTCCGGTCAGGTCTCTTTTTCTGAATTGACCGTAGCCGATCACAACCACTTCTTCCAACCGCTGCGTGTCTTCCGACATTGAGACATCTATCTTGTCTCTGTTTTCAACACTTACGCTTTGCAGCACATAGCCGATGTATGAAAATTCAAGGACGGCATTGTCCGGAATATTTTCCAGCAGATAATTACCGTCTATGTCGGTCATTGAACCGATCGTGGTTCCTTTCACGATTACATTGACACCGATTAGGGCTTCCCCGGCCTGGTCTGTTACTTTTCCGGATATTCTTTTCCCGTCCTGGTTCACCGAGTCAAAGGGACTTTCTTTGATCTTTTTATTGGTTAGAACAATATGATTTCTAACAATTTCATACGTGATATCCGTTCCTTTGAAAATATCGTTCAGTATATTCTTAATAGAACTGTCCTGCGCTTTGATATCTACTAGGGTATTAACATCGATTTGATTGTCATTATAGAAAAACTTGTAATCACTCTGATTTTCTATCGCTTTGAAAACATCGGGAATAGAACCTCTGGTAATACTTAGTGAGATCATTTGGGCGGGCATAGCCGCCACGTTTAGCTGGAAGAGCATTAGGCACAAAGTCATTATGGTGAACTTTTTCAGCATCCCTGAAAGCGTTCTTTCCAAACAGTCTGTATGATTTGTCATAATTTGTACATTTAAAATTAGTAATTGTTTATTAATACAAGATCGTGACCGCAAGCGGTCTCTGCAATAAGAATTTCATTATTATTCCATAGGCAATTAGTTTAAGAGATGAATATTATATACTATTTAATAATGATCGTATCCTGCCTCTCCTGATAGCGAATACCGGTGTTTTTCCGGATAACATTGAGTATATCAGTCAAGTCTTCGCCATTGCGAAAACTACCGCTGAATTTGAAATTCTTGATTTTCTGATTCTCATACCGGAAGACAACGTTATAGTTTCTTTCCAGCAGTTTGGTGATATCCTGCAGGTGCATCATTTCAAACAATAGATAGCCGCCTCTCCATTGAGCAAAAAGGGTTTTATCATAAGGTTTTACTTCTATTTTATTACCACTTTTGTAATAAACGGCCACCTGATTGGGAGAGAGCATAATCTGTTGCCGGTTCAGCGTAGGCTGTACGGCTACTTCTCCACGAAACAGGGTCGTCGCTAATTGTGCATCTTCCGGATAGGCAGATATATTGAACGCCGTACCCAGCGCTTTCACATCGACTCCATTCGTTCTGACGACAAATGGCTTTCCTTCATCCTTTGCAACTTCAAAATAGGCCTCTCCGCTTAAATGGATATTCCGGTCGATCTGTCCGTAATTTTCCGCATACTCAAGGGTAGTACATGAATTGAGCCACACTTTGGTTCCGTCGGGTAATTGCAGATGGCTCTTTTCTCCTTTCAGCGTGACTAATTTGTACATCCCGGTTTCTACCGGATTTTCCCGCTCAAAGAAGTGAAGGGCAGTCAAAGCAAACCCGAAGCCCGTGAAGACAGCGGCTGCATAGCAGAAGAGTTGCCGCAGCACTTTTCTCCCTTTTCCAACGGAAGAGTGCATGGACTTTGATGAGGAGAGGGATGCAGACAGGCGTTTCCACTCTTTTTCCACATCAGCCTCATCGTTCAGGCTTTCCTCGATGATATTTTTTATATAATCCTTCATCTTTTGTTGTTCTTTTTTCGCTATTTACAAGTATGACACATCCTGATAAATGACTACTTACAAGGCCAGCCCTCTTTCGCCTCTATTTTTTTCAGGGGAAAAGCCGCTACTATATCCTTGATTTTTATTGCCGAAGCCTCGGCAACTACTTTTCCGACCGATTTGGTACTTGCCGAAGCCTCGGCAACTACTTTTTCGACCGATTTTGCACTTGCCGAAGCCTCGGCAACCACTTTTCCGACCGATTTGGTACTTGCCGAAGCCTCGGCAACTATTATCCCGGGTTAGGAAGCCAGATAATCTTTTAATTGAATTTTTAATATTTTGAGCGCCCGGTAGATTTGTGTTTCCACCGTTCGCACGGAAATATCCAACCGATCTGCAATCTCCTTGTTTTTTAGACCATTGATGCGGCTCAATTTGAAAATGGATTTACACTGTCCGGGCAGTTGTTCGATTACATTCTCTATAATTTGCTCGATTTCCTGTACGGCCAGTTCCGAATCGGGGGTTGTTTCGTCTACGAATTTCTCATTCAGGCCGGCTTGTTCTTTCTCGGCGATATAAAATGTTTTGATCGTACGCAAATGATTCAGACATTCGTTTTTAACGGATTTGTGCAAATAGGCATTTAAAGAAGTATGTATATCTATATCTTCTCTTTTTTCCCAGAAGCGGAGAAATATATTTTGAAGCAGGTCTTTTGCCGTTTCGGGATCGTTAATATATTTCCGGCAATGGATGTACAGTTGGATATATATCGAATGAAACAGTTTATTGAAAACAGAGATATCTCCCGACCATATTTGTGTTATTAGTATTTCGTCGGATTTCATTGTTCGCGAAATGTTTGAAATCGTTTTTTCTGTTTGTGGTTGGGTCGGAGAGGAATCGCTTGCGAAGCCGGAAACCGAGAATGCTCGAAGACTTCGCAAGCGATTAGAGCCGGCAGGTTACAAAATGTCGTCTGTCACTTGATTGAAATATTGTATACATTTTTTAATATCAGGAACCGAGTTCTCCCAGTTGTATTCATATTCAATGGAGAATACACCTTTAAACTCCTGCGCCTTCAGTTCCTTCAGCATTCCTTCTACGTTCAGTATGCCTGTTCCCCAAATCACATCGTGCTGTTCCTTCTCTCCGGCTTTCTTTTCTGCGATATCTTTGAAATGAAGGGAGATAAGGCGTCCTTTCAGTTTTTTCAGGCAGTCGATCTGTCCGAGTCCTTCCCTGCGCCAGTGACCCACATCGGCACAGGAGCCGATTGAGCGATTGCGATCGGCGATTGCTTGAAGCAGATTCTCGGGTTTCCAGTAGTCCGACGGCTGGGGATGGTTATGCACCGATATAGCGATGCCGTATTGTGCGGATAGTTTTTCCACCATATCCCAGTCGTTGAGAGCAGGCTCGCAGGTGATGAATTCCATCTCCATCGATTTTGCGAAACGGAACATCTTTTCCCAGTCGGAAGATTTCTCAGCCACGTAAACACCTGTACCGATAATCTTGATCCCTTTCGAAGCCGCCAACTCTTTTAACTCCCTTTGGGTTTGGGCATCCAGGTTGAAATCGAAAATCTGCCCTCCCCATTTGCCGCCCAGTTTATGCCCGGGATATACTTCCATGTATTTCAGACCCAGTTCCTGTGTCTTATCGAGAGCCTCTGTCAGCGAAAATAAATGAAAAGAAAACGATTGCATACCCAGACGCCAGCCGTTTTTCTCCGCTTTGCTCTGCGCCTGTACCGGCAGAGCGAGCAGACAGCAAGCTGTTGCCAGTAAAATGTTGAATAGTTGCTTAATCATGATGTAATTATTTAGGCGATTATTTATGTGATTATTTAGGCATATCCGGTAAAGAAAATCCGTTGTTGTAGGTATGTTTGATCCACTCATCCGCCATTTCGGCGGCATTAAATTCGGCAAAACGACGATCGAATCGGGGATCGCCGTCGATCACCTTGAAGTCGTCCACTGTTACGATCTTGATTTTGTCTGTCGGAGAGATATTCGTGAAGCGCATATTTTCCCCGTCCCATTGCAATTCGCGATGCAGACCTTGCAGACCGGATAATCGCACGGCAAGAACGCCCATAACGACCATTTCGTTGAACGGGCCTGAGAATTGGAAGTTTGAAGATGCTTCGGTCCGGTTTCCTGCCGATTCCTTGCAAGCCCGTATCCAATCCTGCTCGTGTGCGTTGGTCGACCAGATATTACCGTTGCCTCCCTTAACTCTTGGGATGGATGGTTTAGGCTGGTTGAAATGTTCCATATCGGAAACCGGCAACAGTGTCGGGTTCATTCCATAGCAACCGGTCATAATCTTTCCTTTCGTACCGATAAAAATGATACCTCCGTTTTCGTCGCCCATCATTTGTCCGTCTTTGAGTTCTTCCGGGCGTGGAGGCATCAAGCCGCCATCGTACCAGTATACTTTCACTTCCGGCATTTTAACGTTTCCTTTTGCCGGACGTTCAGGGAATGTATAGGTGACGACCTGAGCATGAGGCGGCGAATATAAGTTGCTTAGAGTAGAACTGCCGATTACGCTTGTCGGATATTTAAGATCGAGCGCCCAGTAAAGCGGATCCATGATATGACAGGCCATATCGCCTAATGCTCCGGTTCCGAAATCCCACCAGCCACGCCAGTTCCAGGGGGTGTAGACCGGGTTATAAGGACGCTTCTGTGCCGGGCCGATAAACAAATCCCAATCCAGTGTTTTCGGACACTTGACGGTATCTGCGGGTTGCATCAAGCCTTGCGGCCAGATTGGGCGGTCGGTCCAACAATGCACTTCATTCACTTCGCCGATAACTCCGGTTTGTATCCATTCGGCTATCTGCCGACACCAGTCGAACGAATTACCCTGATTACCCATTTGTGTGGCTACTTTATATTTTTTTGCCAGCCTGGTGAGCAGGCGCGATTCGTAAACGGAGTGGGTAAGTGGTTTCTGGGTATAACAATGTTTTCCCAAAGTAATGCCATGGGCGCTCACACCGGCATGAGTATGGTCGGGGGTGGCTACCATAATGGCATCGATCGACTGACCGACTTCGTCAAACATCACACGCCAGTCTTTGAAGCGTTTCGCATTCGGATAATCCTTGAATGTCTTATCGGCATATCCCCAGTCGACATCGCAAAGTGCAACGATGTTTTCCGTCTTCATGTTGGCCAGATTACGGCGTCCCATACCGCCTACACCGATGCCGGCAATATTCAGTTTGTCACTCGGGGCGGTATATCCGAACGCTTTGCCGAGTACGGATCCCGGAACGATGGTCAAGCCGGCTGCTGCCATAGCGCCGGTCTTCAGAAAACTTCTTCTTGAAATGTTTTTCATAACTGTGATTATTTAAGTGAATGATATTGTCTATAATGTTGTCAGCCGGAGATTGCGCCATAAGACCTTGATGCCTCCTCCGTCATGGATTTGCAGTGCGATGCGCCCTTGTCCGGCACCGATTTTTTCATCCCGGATGCTGGCCATTTCTTCTCCGTTGAGCCAGGTTTGTACGCTTTCTCCCTGCACTCTGATACGTAATGTGTTCCATTCTTTATATTTCAGAATATTTTCTTTTTCATCCGGAATTTGTATCAGCCAACCCCGACCATAAGACTCATAAATACCGCCGGTGTCATTGCCTGTTGGAGCCACTTCCACCTGCCAGCCGTTCACTTTGGCATCTTCTTCCACAAACGACCGGATAAAAACTCCGGAATTACCATCAGCTTCCTGCTTGAATTCGACGGTAAGGTCGAAGTCGTCATAATGTTTCCGTGTAGTTAGATAACCGTATTGCTTATTAGGCCCGCTTTCACAGACTAAAAGACCATCCTGTACATACCACCGTTCTGTACCGAATATCTCCCATCCGTCAAGATTTTCGCCATTGAATAAATTTACTTCTTCTCTTTTGCGAGGGAGTTCTTTTATTTTTATATTGCGAAACCAAGCCGGATATCCGTGATCCTGCAAGCAAATCAACCCTTTGCGGGGCAAACCATATTCGGGCGTATGCGCCCATTTGCCGCTGTTTTTCCGCTCGAACCAGTCGTCCGACCAGGCATCATACTCAATGGTCTTTTTCCCGTTCATGAAATAAGTGACATGTCCATTGTCGAAAATGATCTTTGAATTGTTCCATTCACCGGCCGGATTGACCCTGATCGTGGAAAAATCGGGCTGATACATTGCGTAATCAGTGCCACACCGCTGCCACTCCTCCAATGGTTCGGCAAAGTCGTGGTCGTCGATCAACTGATATTCCGGCCCGGTTACATAAGGAACCGTAAACCGGGGATGCTCCACAACATGATACAATAGTCCACTGTTTCCTCCTTTGGATATTTTCCAATCCCATGAGAGTTCAAAATTCTCATACATTTTATCCGTTACGATGTAGCCGTTTTCGTCACTCCCTAACCCCTCTGCCTGTATGCTACCATCTGCTACTTTCCATGGGCCGGTGATGGCCGTGCCGTTATAATCTCGCCATCCTTCGAGGCTTTCACCGTCGAAAAGGAGTAGCCATCCTTCCGCAACCTCCCTCTCTGTCAAGCTGTTTTCCTGCGAAAAGCGACATGAATAGCACATGGATATTATTGCAATAGCAAATGATAAAAGAGAATTGTTTACATATTTCCTTGTAGCCATTATAGTTAGATATTTTATTATTCTTCTAAGAAGACAAAATCTATATCTGATATACTTACAGGAAAACTGTTTTTTTTATTCATTTTAACATTATTTTAATGTAAGCAATCGTGTATAAAGTTAGTCGAAAAAAGGTATAGGTAGTACGCGCTCGTACTACCTATAGTACGGCGCCGTTGTATAGGTACTACGAGCGCGTACTATATATAGAAACACTTTTTAACAACTCGCAATGTGTTGAGTGTGCGTGTGTTAGATTGGAGGGGCTAAAAGACAAACCTGACGGCCACGAGGTGCGGTTGTCGGAAGAAAAAGAGTATGAATAATGCAGGTTAATTCCGTCAACGGGTTAGGCTAATAATACGGCCTAAAAGAGCAAGGTAAACCTGTTACTTTCATCCTGTGATTTCCTGAAATTACGGATTTCTTCTTTCAGTGTTTTCAAGTGCTGCTTCGCCATAAATTCCCTGAATGGCGCATTTGAATCCTGTTCGCGTCCCGTCACCAGCGCTTTGATATATTCTCCTTTGTCCTCTTTGTGTAATTTTGTTGGAAGCATGCCGTAATAAAATTGCATGTAGTTCATCAGCAGACGGCTTGTGCGGCCATTGCCGTCTATCCACGGATGAATGGATACTAAATTGAAATGAGCATCAAAAGAAAGGTTGTACCTGTCTTTCAGCGTTTCCGGTTCCGACATCCCGTCGAGTTTGACGCACAGTTTGTGAACGCTTTCGGATATTTTACTGTAATTCGGATAAGATTTTCCGCCGGCTCCGGCAGTTACGCCGCATAAACGGTAATCTCCCTTGCCGGAATCAAAGGTACCTGCGGGCATGGAGTAAAGTCCGCCTGTATTTTGCATTGCAAAAGCATTCAGTTGCTTCAAAAACTCAGGGGTTATCCGTGTTTTCCTGCGGGCTTCTTCTATCGCGTATTCATAAGCTTTCTTGAGATCAAGATTCATGAGGTATTCAACGATATTCCCTTTTTTTGTGATCCCTTCGTCAAATAACAGGTTCACATCCATTTCCGAAAGCGTTGAACCTTCAATAGCAGTGGAATGTGCAATAATGGAATAGAGATAAAACTTGTTGTAATCGATTGAATTATCTAATTTTAATTCATTGTACAGTTTCTGTTCCTGTTCAATAGCCTGCCAAATGTCTTTCTGCTTTTTCATTTATATTCAATATTTGCACAAAGGTAGGTAATAAATACCCAAAAACGCCTTTATCTGTTGCGTAACAGGCGGTTACTCCAACAAATCCGGACGCAAACGGGCTGTCCGTTCCTGCGCCTGCTGCAAGCGCCACTCGGCGATCTTTCGTTCGTGCCCGGAAAGGAGAATATCCGGCACTTTCCATCCCTTATATTCTGCCGGACGGGTATAGACCGGCGGTGCCAGCAGGTTGTCCTGAAAAGAATCGGAAAGGGCGCTTTGCTCATCACCGATCGCTCCGGGAATCAGGCGGACAATGGCGTCGGCCATAACGGCGGCTGCCAATTCTCCTCCCGTAAGCACGTAATCGCCCACGGAGATTTCCTTCGTAATAAGATGTTCCCGTATCCGGTAGTCTATGCCCTTGTAATGGCCGCAAAGGATGATTATACTATTCAGTAACGACATCCGGTTTGCCATCGGCTGATTGAAAGTTTCTCCGTCCGGAGAAGTATAAATCACTTCATCGTATTCACGTTCGCTTTTCAATGCGGAGAGCGCGCGATCGACCGGTTCTACCTGAATCACCATACCGGCTTCTCCGCCGAAAGGATAGTCGTCCACACGCCGCCACTTATCGGTTGTGTAATCCCGCAAATTATGCAGATGTATTTCAACCAGACCCTTCTCCCCGGCGCGTTTGAGAATGGAACAGTTAATCATTCCGTCGATCATCTCGGGCAATACAGTTAATATGTCTATTCGCATGATTATTGAGCATGAGGTATTTACAAGGTCGCAAAGGTATCGCTTTTGACTGACCCATATAGGGTATTTCACGAATAATTGCTATTTTTGCCCGTCAATTCAAGAAATGATGAAGCATAAATTTTACTGCGATGAATATATCCTATAACTGGCTGAAAGACTATCTGTCGTTCGACCTGCAACCGGAAGAGGTTGCCGCGGCGCTTACCTCCATCGGTTTGGAAACCGGCAGCGTGGAGGAAATACAAACCATAAAAGGCGGGCTTGAAGGCCTGTATATCGGTGAAGTGCTTACCTGTGAAGAACATCCCAATTCGGATCATTTGCATGTCACCACGGTGAACGTGGGCGGGGAAGCTCCTCTGCAAATTGTCTGCGGAGCGCCCAATGTAGCCGCCGGGCAAAAGGTAGTCGTCGCCGTAAACGCCACCAAACTTTACAAGGGCGATGAATCCTTCACCATCAAAAAGTCCAAGATAAAGGGAGTCGAATCCAACGGAATGATCTGCGCGGAAGACGAGATCGGTATCGGGCACGACCATTCCGGGATCATTATCCTGCCGGACGAAGCGGCTGTCGGCATCCCTGCCAAAGAATACTATAATATCAAAAGCGACTATGTACTCGAAGTAGATATTACGCCGAACCGCGTAGACGCGACTTCTCATTTCGGCGTTGCCCGCGACCTGGCGGCTTATCTGAAACAGAACGGGAAAGTATACGAACTGAAACGCCCCTGCGTGGATGCCTTTAAAGTGGAAGACTCGTCCCCTGCAGTTGAAGTCGTTGTGGAAAATACGGAAGCCTGCCCCCGCTATTCGGGAGTGAGCATTAAGGGGGTCACGGTGAAAGAAAGCCCCGAATGGTTGCAAAACCGTTTGAACCTTATCGGCCTGCGCCCTATTAATAATGTAGTGGACGTGACCAACTATGTGTTGCACGAAACCGGGCAACCTCTTCACGCCTTCTACTATAACCGGATTAGGGGAAACAGGGTGATTGTGAAAACAATGCCGGAAGGAACCAAATTCGTCACGCTGGACGGAGTAGAACGCACACTGACCGGCAGGGATCTTATGATCTGCAACGCGGAAGAGGCGATGTGTATCGGCGGCGTGTTCGGCGGACTTGATTCGGGAGTTACCGAAGCGACAACCGACGTATTCCTGGAATCGGCCAACTTTAATTCGTCGTGGGTGCGCAAAACTGCCCGCCGGTTCGGTTTGAACACCGATTCTTCTTTCCGTTTCGAGCGCGGACTGGATGCAAACAATACCCTGTATGCGTTAAAAAGAGCCGCCCTGCTGATCAGGGAAGTGGCGGGCGGAACGATTACCGGCGAAGTGCAGGACATCTATCCCGAAGTGGTCAAGCCCTATACCGTCGAGCTTGCCTACCGGAAAGTAAACAGCCTGATCGGGAAAGAAATACCCACCGAAACCGTCAAAAGCATTCTGGACAGTTTGGAAATAAAGATCGTTGCCGAAACGCAGGAAGGGCTGACCCTGCATGTGCCGGTGTACCGGATCGACGTGCAGCGCGATGTGGATGTGATCGAAGACATTCTCCGTATCTACGGATACAACAACATCGAGTTCGATGAGAACGTGAAATCGAACCTGAGCTACAAAACCCCTACGGACCGCAGTTATAATCTGCAAAACCTGATATCGGAGCAATTATGCGGAAACGGTTTTCATGAGATCATGAACAATTCATTGACTTCGCTTGCCTGCTACGAAGATTTGTCTACCTACCCGGCTACGAATTGCGTGATGCCGGAAAATCCGTTGAGCGCAGACCTTAACGCCCTGCGCCAGACCCTGCTCTTCGGCGGGTTGCAAAGCATTGAATACAATATCAAGCGGAAGAACGGCAATATTCGCTTCTTCGAGTTCGGCAACTGTTATGATTTCAATGCCGACAACCAAAAAGAAGGAGAAACGCTGGCCGCTTACAGGGAAGACTGCCGCCTGGGAATATGGCTTTGCGGAAACCGCGTGGAAAACAACTGGGCGCATCCGAACGAGAAGTCGTCCGTCTATGAATTGAAAGCATACGTGGAGAACATCCTGTCGCGCTTGGGCGTGAACGCAAGGAAAGTATCTTTCGGTAGCCTGAGCAACGACATCTATTCAACGGGGGCAAGCATCACCACCGGCGCCGGCCGTCAGTTGGGCACGTTCGGCATTGTGCAAAAGAAACTCTGCAAGAAATTCGATATAGATACGGAAGTATATTTCGCCGAACTTTCATGGGATCTGCTGATGAAGGAAACGAAAAAGCACAAACCTACCTTTAGCGAAATATCCAGGCTCCAACCTGTAAAAAGGGATTTAGCATTACTGTTAGACAATAACATCTCGTTTGCCGAGGTTCGGAAGATCGCCAACGAAAGCGAACGCAAACTGCTGAAGGAAGTAACCCTGTTCGACGTGTACGAAGGGAAAAACCTTCCGGTCGGAAAGAAGTCGTATGCCGTCAGTTTCTATCTTTTGGACGAAGAAAAGACGCTGAACGATACGCAGATCGACGCCATCATGAAGAAAATACAGGGCAATCTGGAACAAAGGCTGGGAGCACAGTTACGGTAAGCCCCCTAATCCCCCGCAGGGGGACTTTAGAGCCTCCCCTTTGGGTGTTGGTTTACAATTAATAATGGACAATTGTTATGAAGACAAAAACCTCTTTCTTTCTCCTTTTATTGCTTGCTTCCATTCGCATGGATGCCGGGTCGGGTAATCCCGACTCCAAAGCGCAGCAGTACACCTTTACCAAGCCCCTCTATGGCGCTGCTTACTACCACGAGTACATGCCCGGCGAACGTCTTGACGAAGACATCCGCCTTATGAAGAATGCCGGACTTACCGTGGTGCGCGTGGGCGAATCCACCTGGGGCGTATTCGAACCCCGGGAAGGTGTATTCGAGTTCGAATGGATGGACCGCATCATCGACAAGATGCACGAGGCCGGGATTCAGGTTATACTCGGCACGCCTACTTACTCCATGCCTGCGTGGCTTGCATACAAGCATCCGGAGGTGTTGGCCGAACATCAGCGCGGCAACAAAGCCTACTACGGCATCCGCCAGAATATCGACTTTACCAATCCCACCTTTAAATATTACAGCGAGCGCATCATCCGCAAGTTGATGGAAAGGTACGCCAAGCACCCCGGCGTTATCGGCTATCAGGTAGATAACGAAACCGAGGCGCGCGGCTTGAACAATCGCGATTACTTTATCGGATTCCGCAACTACGTCAAAGACCGTTTTAATAACGACCTCGGCCTGCTCACTAAGGAGTGGGGAATGAATTACTGGGGCATGAACATCAATACCTGGGAAGAGTTCTACGTCCGCGACGGCGTAACCAATCCTTCCTACAAGAACGAGTGGGAACGTTACAACCGCAAGCAGGTGGCCGACTTCCTGAACTGGCAGTGCGACATCGTGAACGAGTACAGGCGCCCCGACCAGTTCGTAACACATTGCTTTATGCCCGCCTTCCAAAACATCGATCAGGTAGAGAGTTTCCGCCAGATGCAATACCCCTCCATCAACGTGTATCATGATGTGCAGGATAAGCAGGACGGTCAGCGTATTGCCTACGCCGGCGATTTTGTGCGCACCGTAGGCAAAAACAATTATATCGTCATGGAAACCAACGCTCAGGGCATCGGCTGGGATGCTCGCGGACAGTATCCGCCGTACGACAAACAGTTGCGGCAGAACGTGTACGGACATTACGCCTCGGGTGCCAACATGGTGGAATACTGGCACTGGGCTACCCTGCACTACGGACAGGAAACCTACTGGCGCGGTGTTTTGGGGCACGATCTACAACCCAATCGCATCTACAACGAGTTTAAAACCACTGCCGGAGAACTGGAAAAAATCGGCAACCGCATCGTTGATCTGAAGAAGACGAACAAAGTCGCTATCCTGTACAGCCACGACTCGTATCACGCCCTTAGCTTCATGCCCTACACGAACAAGAGCAATTACCCCATCGACATGGTGCACAAGTCGCTCTACTTCCAAAACATCGAAACCGACATTGTGCCGTGCGACAAGATCACGGATTTCAGCGGATACGATATGCTCGTCATCCCGCCGCTGTATGTGGCGACAGACGAGTTACTGACGGCCATCGACCGCTTCGTGCAGTCCGGCGGGCACGTGGTGATGATGCACAAGAGCGGCTACTGCAACGAGCATTCGGCTGTTCGCGCCACACTGGCTCCCGGCCTGTTGCGCAAGGCTTGCGGTTTCTATTATCAGGAGTATTCCACCATCAGCAACCTGTCATTGAAAAACAACGCATTCGGTCTGGGCGATGCCGGGCAGATCAGCGACTGGTACGAGTTTCTTATCCCCGAAACAGCCACGCCGCTGGCGTATGCCGAGCATCCGTTCTTCGGCAAATGGCCGGTTGTCACCGAGAATAAATACGGCAAGGGAAAGCTGACGTATATCGGTGCGCATCCCTCGCAGGAGCTATTTAATGCCATCGTGCGCAAAGTAGCCGAAGATGCGAGCATTATCCCGTCCGAACATCAGGGATTCCCGGTGATTCAGCGTGTGGGTGTGAATAAACAGGGTAAGAATATCCGCTACATATTTAATTACAGCGGCGAAACACGGGAGTTGGCGTACAACTATCCGCAGGCGGAAGAACTGATCTCCGGCAAGGTTGTGAAAACGGGCGACACCGTGAAGCTGGAGCCGTGGGATGTAGTAATAATGGAAGAAAAATAAACAATATCATTGACAATTAATAATTAAACAATTAGCATACATGGGAAGAGCATTTGAGTACCGCAAAGCAAAGAAATTTAAACGTTGGGGCAACATGGCCCGCGTATTCACCAAACTGGGTAAGGAAATCACGATGGCTACCAAGGCCGCCGGCTCCGATCCGGATGCGAATCCACGCCTGCGCGTATTGATGCAACAGGCGAAGAAGGAAAACATGCCGAAGGATAACGTGGAAAGAGCCATCAAAAAGGCAACATCCAAGGACTACACGGACTACAAGGAAATGAACTATGAAGGCTACGGCCCTTTCGGGATCGCAGTCTTTGTTGAAACGGCAACGGACAATACCACCCGCACGGTTGCCAACGTGCGCAGCTACTTCAATAAACATGGCGGTTCGCTGGGCACAAGCGGCAG
>JAITVG010000237.1 GCA_031285925.1 Tannerellaceae bacterium | reverse complement strand
GCTTTTCCGGTGTCCCAAATACAGGGCCAAGGCAGTTCCGCCGGCCAGAGAAAAATCGGCAAGCATTTCATCCTGCATAAGTTTTGTCAGGAGTTCAAAAGTTTCTCTCTCGACTGTATTCGTGTGTAGCATTTTAAATTTTCTTTTTTGAGATTGAAGAATGTGCAGACGAAATTTATATCTCTGGGGGATAGAACAGGTATTTTTTTAATGATTTGGCGCATATTTTCCATCCCTCCGTATTTTCGGATCGCAGCATAAAAATCTTCCGGCCAACCTCTTTCAATAACCCGTTGCACGACTAATACGGACATATCGTTCCAGTCGAAGTCCGAAAGGTCGTATTCCCATAATAAGGAGGTCGATATCTGTGCATCCTTATACTTTTCGTTTGTTTGCCAGTCGTCAAAAAACATAATGATTTTTTTATTTCAAAAGTAGCTATCTTTCCCGTTATATACAAAAAAACTCCGTGACTCCGTGCCTCTGTGTTTAATCTTCCGGTTCGCCATACAGTTCAAAAGGCTGGGCGCCTGTGATGCGGATGTTGTAGAAGTTGCCCGGTTGGAGGCGGCGGTCTTTGGCGATCAGTACTTCCGGGTCTACTTCGGGGGAATCGAACTCGGTGCGGCCTGCGTAGAAGTCGCTCTCCTCCCGGTCGATAATGGTGCGGAATGTTTTTCCTGTTTTTTCTTCGTTGATTTGCAGGGAAATCTTTTCCTGTATGCGCATGATGTGATCCAGCCGTTCCTGTTTCACTTCCGGGGGGATGCTGTCCGTATAATGCCTGTAAGAGTAAGTGCCTGCTTCGTGGCTGTAGGCAAAGGCGCCGAGCCGCTCGAAGCGTGTCTGGAGGATGAAGTCGGCCATGGCTTCAAAATCTTTCTCCGTTTCCTGCGGGTGGCCTGTCATCATGGTTGTGCGCAGGTGGAGGCCGGGCACTTCTTCGCGCATGTGGGCGATCAGGTCGGTGGTTTCGCCGGTGGTGATGTTGCGGCGCATGGCTTTCAGCATCGGGTCGCTGATGTGTTGCAGGGCAATGTCCATGTAGTTGCACACGTTGTGGCGTTCGCGCATCACGCGCAGCAGGTCGAAGGGGAAGTTGGCCGGATAGCCGTAGTGCAGGCGTATCCATTCCACGCCGGGAATGTCCGCAATGCGCTCCACAAGCTCAGGCAGGGCGAGCCTTTTATACAAATCCTGTCCGTAATAAGTAAGGTCTTGCGCGATGAGTTGAAACTCCTTTACGCCTGAACCTGCCAGCTTGCGCACTTCTTCTTCGAGGGATTCCATCGGGCGCGACTGGTAGCGGCCGGTGATGATCGGTATGGAGCAGTAGGAGCAGGTGCGGTTGCAGCCTTCTCCTATTTTGAGATAGGCGTAGTGGCGGGGGGTGGTCAGTATGCGGTCGTTGGCCAGTTCCCTGAAGTAGGGTTTTCCCAGGTCGGCGAGCAGTTCGTTCCAGTTGAACTTTCCGTAGAAGCGGTCTACTTCCGGCAATTCGGTCTTCATCTCTTTCAGGAAACGTTGCGACAGGCAACCCATAACGAACAGTTTCCCGATCCGGCCTTTCTTCTTCGCTTCGCCGAGTTCGAGGATCATGTTGATTGATTCTTCCTGTGCGTCGCCGATGAAGCCGCAGGTATTGACTACTACGATTTCTCCGTTGATCTTCTCCGGATCGTGGGCTACCGTGTAGCCGTTTTCCGCGAACTGCCGCAGCAGCTGCTCCGAATCGACCAGATTCTTGGAGCAACCCAGCGTGATGATATCTACCTTGTTTTTCCGCATGAGCGTTTGTGCGTTTGTGTCTTTATTCTCCGAACAGGGAATTGACAAATTCCTTTTTATTGAATACCTGCAAGTCGTCCATGCCTTCGCCCAGTCCGATGTACTTTACGGGGATGCGGAAGTGGTCGGAGATGCCGATAACTACGCCGCCCTTGGCCGTTCCGTCGAGTTTGGTTACGGCCAGCGCGTTTACTTCGGTAGCGGCCGTGAACTGCTTGGCCTGTTCGAATGCGTTTTGCCCCGTGGAGCCGTCGAGCACGAGCAATACTTCGTGGGGAGCGTCGGGGACGATCTTTTTCATCACGTTCTTTATCTTGGTCAATTCGTTCATTAGGTTTATCTTGTTGTGCAGGCGGCCTGCCGTGTCGATGATGACTACATCGGCGTTGTTCGCCTTGGCGGAACTAAGGGTGTCGTAGGCCACCGATGCCGGGTCGGATCCCATCTTTTGCTTCACGATGGGCACTCCCGCCCTTTCGCTCCAGATCACGAGCTGTTCGACGGCGGCTGCGCGAAACGTGTCGGCGGCTCCGAGGTATACGCTTTTGCCTGCTTTCTTGAACTGGTGGGCAAGTTTACCGATGGTAGTTGTTTTCCCTACGCCGTTCACACCGACAACCATGATGACGTAAGGCTTTTTGTCCTCGGAAAACATCTCGTCTGCCGTATCGCTTTCCATAAGCAACGCGGCAATTTCTTCCCGGAGAATGGAGGTAAGCTCGCTGGTGTTTACGTATTTGTCCTTAGCCGCGCGCTTCTCGATGCGCTCTATGATCTTTAGCGTCGTATCTACGCCGACGTCAGAGGTGACAAGCACTTCTTCCAGTTCGTCCAGCACATCGTCGTCCACCTTGCTTTTCCCTGCCACGGCGCGTGCCAGCTTGGAAAATACATTCTCTTTCGTTTTGGATAAACCCTTATCCAGCGTTTCTTTCTTTTCTTTATTGAAAAAGCTAAATATACCCATGTTAATCTCTTGTTTTTATTTCTATTTCAACACATTCTGTTCCTGTAATCTTCGTATCCGAATTTTCTGTATATGATTAATCTGTCGTCGTTACTCCACAAGGCCAGTGCGGGATGGGGTATGCCGTTGAACATGGTTGTTTTCACGGTCGTGTAGTGGATCATATCCTCAAAGATCAGCCTGTCGCCCGGTTGCAAGGGCTTGCAGAAGTGGAAGTCGCCGATGAAATCGCCGCTCAAACAGCTGTTTCCTCCGATGCGGTACGTGTAGTTTCCTTCTTCTTCCGGCACTGCCTGCCGTATGGTCGGCATGTAGGGCATCTCCAGGCAGTCGGGCATGTGGCAGGTGAAGGAAGCGTCGATAATCGCCGTTTTGATGCCGTGGTTTTCCACAATATCCACTACCGTTGTCAGTAGGAACCCGGTTTGCCACACAAAAGCGCTTCCCGGCTCCATGATGATCTCCAGGTTGAGATGCTTTGCCTTAAAGGATTTCAGCAGGCTGACCAGATGATCCGTATCGTAGCCCTTGCGGGTGATCAGATGCCCTCCGCCCATGTTCAGCCATTTGATTTGGGGAAGAAAACTTCCGAAGCGCTGCTCTACGACTTCCAGCAGTTTCTCCAGATCGTAGGACGACGATTCGCACAGCGTATGGAAATGTAGCCCTTCGATGCCTTCCGGCAGTTTGTCTTCCAGAAGATCGCGAACAATTCCCATGCGCGATCCCGGAGCCGCCGGATTGTAAAGGTCCGTCTTTACGGGCGAATATTCGGGATTGATCCGAAGGCCGCAGGATACGCGGTTTCCTTCCGCCGCGACTTGGGGGTAAAACTGTTTGAACTGCGCCAGTGAATTGAACGTGATGTGGCTGCTGTATTTCAATATCGCAGGGAAGTCGGCCTCCGTGTAGGCCGGCGAGTAGGTATGTGCCGGACTGCCCATTTCCTCGCAGGCCAACCGGGCTTCGTGAATGGAGCTTGCGGTTGAACAGGGGATGTATTCACGGACGATCGGGAATGATTTCCACAGGGCAAATGCCTTAAACGCCAGAATGATATTAACTCCTGCCCTTTCCTTTACGCTTTTGATAAGCGCCAGATTTCCCCTTAATAATCTTTCCTCCATCACATAACAGGGAGAAGGTATTTGATCGATCAGAATCATTCCCGTATCAGGATTAATTGAATTTTCCAAAGAGCACAAAGATAATGTGATTAAGCAATAATTTGCGTATCTTCACGGCCAATTTTCAGGATAAGGGTATGAAAATGATGGATATTAATAAATATATGCGATATGATTAAGCACGTGGTAATGTTCAAATTGACGGAGTTTGCCGATCCGGAAGCTAAAACGGCTAAAATGCAGGAAATCAAAGAGCGGTTGGAAGCGCTGACCGGTGTGATCGACTGCCTGAAATCCATTCGGGTGGATTTTAATGTAAACCCGGAAGAAACATGGGATTTGATCCTGACTGCCGAACTTCCGACGCTGGAAGATGTGAAAACGTATGCAATGCACCCGGCGCATGTAGCCGTGTCCAAAGAGGTTATCGTGCCGGTAAAGGCCGACAGGGCTTGCGTTGATTATGAGTTTTAAAGCCCTGAAACAGTATTCATAGAAACAGTATTCATAATGAAAATCATCACTTACAATGTAAACGGATTGCGCGCCGCGATCGGAAAAGGCTTCCTAAACTGGATGGAAGAAGAACGCCCGGATGTGATCTGCCTTCAGGAGATTAAACTACAACCGGATCAATTCCCCGAAGAAGAATTTGAATCAAGAGGGTATCATGGTTATATCTATTGCGCCGAAAAAAAAGGATATAGCGGGGTAGCTATTCTGACACGGAAAGAACCCGATCATGTGGAATATGGCATGGGGATTGAGAAATATGACCGGGAAGGACGGTTTCTGCGTGCCGACTTTGGCGATCTTTCCGTTGTCAGCGTTTATCATCCGTCGGGAACGAGCGGAGAAGAAAGGCAGGCGTTTAAAATGATTTGGCTGTCTGATTTCCAAAACTATGTGCAGGAACTGCAAAAAACACGCAAACACCTGGTTTTGTGCGGGGACTACAATATCGCTCATGAAAATATAGATATACACGACCCTGTGCGCAATTCTAAAAACAGCGGTTTCCTTCCGGAAGAAAGGGAATGGATGACCGGTTTTCTATCCTCCGGTTATACGGATACATTCCGGGCATTAAATCCGGACAAGCAGGAATATACCTGGTGGAGTTACCGTTTCAATGCGCGTAACAATAATAAAGGTTGGCGTATCGACTACAACATGGCTACACCACCCGTTATTCCCATGCTGAAAGAAGCGTATATTCTTGGAGAAATAGTTCACTCGGATCATTGCCCGCTGGTGCTGGAACTCGTCTGAATCAGGATTTACGGGATTAGAGGATTAGCAGGATGTCTGAACTGTGTTTTTGTGTGATTAAAATGATTCTGTTGATTTCATAATAATCACTTAAAACACAGTTCAGACATCCTGCTAATACCTTAATCCTGAAAATCCTGATTCAGACAAGTAACTCCCCGGTGAGTTCCGTTACCGACCGGAAACCGTGGCGGTCGCAGTATTCATTCAATCCGTCGATTACCTGAACGGTGATTGCAGGGTCGATGAAATTATATGTTCCGATCTGTATTGCCGCGGCTCCTGCCAGTATAAACTCGACGGCATCTTTCCAGTTTGATATTCCGCCCAGACCGATAACCGGTATGTTCACGGCTTTGTATACCTGCCATACCATGCGAAGGGCTACCGGTTTTACGCAAGGGCCGGACAATCCTCCCGTTACGGTTGAAAGAACGGGCTTTCTTTTTTCGGCATCAATCGCCATTCCCAGCATAGTGTTAATAAGAGAAACCTCATCTGCGCCTTCCGATTCTACTGCACGGGCTATTTCCGCAATATCGGTCACATTGGGAGATAACTTAACTATCAATGTTTTGGGATATACTTTCCGAACCGCTCTCACCACTTCCGCCGCTCCGGAGCAGGTTACTCCGAATGCCATTCCGCCCTG
>JAITVG010000131.1 GCA_031285925.1 Tannerellaceae bacterium | reverse complement strand
GTATAGGTACTACGAGCGCGTACTATATATAGAAACACTTTTTAACAATGAGTAATGCTTTGTGTGCGTGCGTATTACGAAAAAGGACGCATCCCCTCAAATCATGACCGAATCTGTTTCAAAAATCGGGTCATATAGGCGCGCTGAATACATTTTTCCGCGTTTTTTCCGTAAGTTTCCATGTCGATGCGGTCTGTATATCTGCCGCCGTGGGCGGTATGGATGCCCGAAATGCCGAAGGTTAAATCTACGCTGTTCCTGATCTTCTCAAAGAAACAGTCGCTCACGCCTGCCGCGGAAAAGGGGAAAGCAAAATAGCGTTCGGTTTCTGCAAATTCCTTTTGTACAAAATCGCAGGAATTGAGCGTTTGTGCAACCTGTTCCGCTTCCGGAATCAAAGCATATTGCGGATGATCCTCGCTGTGCGCTCCGATGGTAAAGCCGTTTTTCTTCCATGCTTTCAGTTGGCCGCTTGTTAAATAGGGCTGTTGCTTTTGCAAAAAATCATTGAAATAAATACCTGATTCCTGCGCCCGGCCATCCAGACAATTTCTTTCGGTATAATTGATATTCAACACTTCTTCTTCTATCTCCGGATATATACCGGCAATCAACGCCGCCTTGTAACGGAAAAACAAGTCGCGGTTATCCACAAAACCGCTGTTCACAAAAACCGTTGCATGCACGCCTTTTCGCAGCAAAACAGGCATGGCTATTTCGTAAACCTCGCGCAGCCCGTCGTCGAAAGAAAGATGGAACGATGGTTTTTCAATCCGTTTTTCGTTTCTCACGTGCAACAGAACCTCATGGGCATCGACCGGCTGAAAATGTTGCAGCAGAAAATCCAGATCCCGTTCAAACTCTTTCGTATTCCTGGGGCGGTACAATGGCGCAATATGCGGCAGGTAGACGTCGCTTACTGTGTGGTAAAACACATTTATCAGCGGCTCTTTCGTGCCGGCGATCAATCGCTCCAGTCCGGCCAGCGATGCAAGAAAAGGCAAAGCCTGCTGCTTTACAAATGCTCTCATTATATATTGTATAAAGTATTTTCACAAAAATAGAAATAATAATATTATATCTTTGCCTCCGATAAAAAGAATACACCATGACGGTAACCATACTTGGTATCGAATCTTCCTGCGACGACACCTCCGCTTCGGTGATCCGCGACGGCGTGATGCTGTCCAACGTCATTGCCGGGCAGGCCGTACACGAAGCCTACGGCGGGGTAGTGCCCGAACTGGCTTCGCGTGCGCATCAGCAGAACATAATCCCGGTCGTGGCCGAAGCCATCCGGCGTGCCGGTATCGACAGGCGGGAGCTGACGGCCGTCGCCTTTACACGCGGGCCGGGGCTGATGGGGTCGCTGCTCGTTGGGACGTCCTTCGCCAAAGGATTGTCTTTGTCTTTGGACATACCGATGATCGAAGTGAACCATCTTCAGGCGCACGTGCTTGCGCATTTCATCAGAGAAACGCCCGGCGATGCCCGCCAGCCTTCGTTTCCTTTCCTCTGCCTTTTGGTTTCTGGTGGAAATTCACAGATCATCCGGGTGGACAGTTACAGGGACATGACTGTGATCGGGCAGACCATCGACGACGCTGCCGGCGAAGCGTTCGACAAGTGCGCCAAGGTGATGGGGCTGGGCTATCCCGGAGGGCCGGTGGTCGATCGGCTGGCTGCCGAAGGAAATCCGAAGGCTTTCAACTTCAGCAAGCCCCATGTTGCGGGCTATGATTACAGTTTCAGCGGACTGAAAACTTCCTTCCTCTATACCCTGCGCGACCGTCTGAAGGAAGACCCCGGCTTCATTGAGAAGAACCGCCCCGATCTCTGCGCCTCTTTGCAGGCAACCGTCGTGGAGATTCTGATGGACAAGCTGCGCCGGGCGGCACGGGATTTGGGCATACGGGAAGTCGCCGTGGCAGGTGGTGTATCCGCCAATTCCGCACTGCGTGATGCCTTTCCGGATCATGCCCGGCGCTTCGGATGGAACGTATACATCCCCAAGTTTGCTTTTACGACGGACAACGCGGCTATGGTCGCCATTACCGGATACTATAAATATCTGGACGGTGATTTCTGCTCGGTGGATGCCGTTCCCTTTTCCCGCGTAGTTATATAATTATAATAATAATGTATAAATGAACGATATGAATACTCCTCCGGAAGAACAGCTTGGCCGCCTGCTTCTGTCCCGCGGCCTGACGATGGGCACGGCGGAAAGCTGCACGGGCGGAAACATTGCGCACCGGATCACCTCCGTACCAGGCAGCTCGGCCTGGTTTCAGGGCGGGATCGTATCGTACGCTAATCCGGTGAAGCGGGAACTGCTGGGGGTTTCATCGGAGGCACTGGAAGAACACGGGGCAGTGAGCCGTCAGGTAGTGGAGCAGATGGCGCGCGGAGCGAAGCGCGTGCTGCACTGCGACTGTACGCTTGCCACCTCCGGCATAGCCGGCCCCGGCGGCGGCAGCGCGCATAAACCGGTGGGCACCGTATGGATCGCCGCCCTGTACGGAGATCAGCTTCGCGCTTCTCTTTTTCATTTCAAAGGAAACCGGCAGGAGGTGATCGCCCAATCCTCCGATGCGGCGCTGACGATGCTGGCGGAGATGATAAATGCAGGCTGACAAACACGTACTTTATATGTAACACATAAATTATAATATCATGAACAGAAGAATTTTTTTAAGCAAATCCGCCCTTTCGGTTGCCGGTTTGGGTTTGGCTCCGCTGGCAGGAGGCTCTTATCATTCCATCTTTGGAAACACCGCGCCAAGTAACAAAGTGAAAGTAGCGCTGATCGGATGCCGCAGCCAGGGCTGGTCGAATCTGAACACGTTTCTGCAATATCCCGAAGTGGAATGTGTGGCCTTGTGCGACGTGGACGACGAATGGCTGAACAAACGCGCCGCGGATGTGGAAAAGAAATCGGGAAAGAAGGTTCCCAATCTGTACAAAGACTGGCGGAAAGTGATCGACAACAAGGACATCGACGCCGTGATCATCGGCACGCCGGATCACTGGCACTGCCTCCCGATGGTTTGGGCGAGCCAGGCCGGAAAGGATGTGTATGTGGAGAAACCGCTCTCGAACACCATCGAAGAATGCAACCTGATGGAAACGGCAGCCCGCAAATACAACCGCGTCGTTCAGGTCGGACAGTGGCAACGCAGCGACCCGCACTGGAACGAGGCCGCCAATTACCTGAAAGCCGGCAACATCGGCCGCATACGCACGGTTAAGGTATGGGCTTATCAAGACGGTAAACCGACACTGCCCAAGATGCCCGACAGCACACCTCCCGCGGGAGTCGATTACGATATGTGGCTGGGGCCTGCCCCCAAACGCCCGTTCAACGAATACCGTTTCCACTATAACTTCCGCTTCTTCTGGGATTATGCCGGAGGCTTAATGTCGGACTGGGGCGTTCACCTGCTCGACTACGCTCTGGAGGGGATGAATGCCGGATTGCCGAACCGCGTATGTTCCGGCGGCGGCAAATTCGCTTACCCGAATGACGCGATGGAAACTCCCGATACCCTGATGGCAACTTATGTTTATCCCGAATTTAATATTATATGGGATCATGCCTGCGGCATCAATCACGGGCCTTTCGACAAGAAGGAGGGTTTGGCGTTCTACGGAGAAAACGGTACTATGGTTTTAACCCGTGCCGGCTGGGAAGTGATTCCCGTTGTTGCCGGAAAGGAAGCCCGCATGGAAGCCGTTCCGTTCAGGAAAGGCGAGGGGAAAGGGCTGTATAATCATGTGGGCAACTTCCTGAGCTGCATGAAAAGCCGCGAACTACCTGCCGCCGATATTGCGATAGGCGCACGGGTAGCCAACATGTCCCACCTTGCCAACATTTCCTGCCGCCTTCAGCGCGAAGTCCGCTGGGACGACCGCAGTCGGCAATTCATCAACGACGACGAAGCGAACGCTCTGGCTAAAGCCTATTACAGAGCTCCGTGGGAGTTGCCCAAGCTTTGAAAGCAGACACTATAAAGATAGATATTAGGAAAAGTAGTTGTGAGAACGGAGAGATAACATTATGTTTTCTCTCCGTTCTTCAATTTTGAACCTGTTAAACAGCGTGAATCCGTTGTTTAACGCACATATCTCCGCTGTTAAACAGCAAGGGGTATCGGAGTGCACACGGGGCGCAGCCGTGTTTAACAACTTTTCGACCGTGTTTAATACGTTTTGGGGGCAGGCGGCGACTATCCGATAAACTTCTCCCGTTCCTGAAGTTTGAGCAGGCCGATCATCATCCAGATAATGCCGGCGATCAGGAGAAAGGCGCGGCTTTTGAAGATTATGCCTTCCCAAATCGCGGGAA
>JAITVG010000037.1 GCA_031285925.1 Tannerellaceae bacterium | reverse complement strand
ATACCCGAATCCGGTGTCCGATGAATTGACCGTCAGCCCGAATCAGGGAATCACATCCGTACCTGCTCAGTCGGCGGGAGGAAACAAAACGGCTGGTAACAAAGCTTATACGGTTTACCTGTATAATGCGAACGGGGCTTCCGTGCGGCAATCGGTTTCGCAGGGAGATCAGACGCAACTGAATGTATCCGGACTTCCCGGCGGGATTTATTATTTGATGATAGATACCGGC
Organism: Tannerellaceae bacterium; assembly: GCA_031285925.1. Taxonomy (GTDB): domain Bacteria; phylum Bacteroidota; class Bacteroidia; order Bacteroidales; family Tannerellaceae; genus QVMG01. The sequence continues at coordinate 7,891 of JAITVG010000037.1, read as the reverse complement.
GACGGATCCAAGCCGGAAGTACATAAAATTATTGTGAAACATTGATGGTCTTTCCTGGAAAACAAAGAGGATATGTCAAGCAAATTTTAACACATTCTCATAAAAGAGTTTCGCTATGCTAAAATTTTTACTCCAGCGTCCCATCGCTGTCTTAATGGCCTTCACTGCCTGCTTTATAGTGGGGATGGTGACCTATTTTACCCTGCCGGTTTCCCTGTTGCCGGATATTGCCATCCCGGAGATCGCAGTTCAGGTGTCAGGCCAAAATACTTCCGCCAGGGAGCTGGAGAATACCGTAGTAAAACCGATCCGTCAGCAGCTAATGCAAGTATCCCGTTTGCGGGATATCCGGAGTGAAACGCGCGATGGAACGGGGATTATCCGGTTGAGTTTTGATTTTGGCACCAATACCGACTTGGCCTTTATCGAGGTGAATGAAAAGATTGATGTGGCGATGAATTATCTTCCCCGTGAGATCGACCGCCCAAGGGTGGTAAAAGCAAGTGCGACGGACATACCCGTCTTTTGTTTGAACCTGACGCTTAAAGCAGCGGACGGAATGGAGAATGAACAATTGGCGGAAGAAGACGAAGCTTTCCTCGCTCTTTGTGAGTTTGCCGAAAGTGTGATCAAGCGGCGGATCGAACAGTTGCCTGAAGTGGCGATGGTGGATATAACGGGAATGCAGAAGAAACAGTTGCAGATTATTCCCGACTTAAATAAAATGGAACTTGTAGGGCTTTCCCTGGGAGACCTGGAAACGGCTTTGACCTCGAACAATATAGAACCGGGAAGCATGACGGTTCGCGACGGTTACTATGAATACAACATCAAGTTCTCGGCATTGCTACGCACTCCGGAAGACGTAGGGAATATTTTTATCCGTCAGGGAGAGCGGCTTTTCCAGTTGAAAGACCTGGCAAAAATATCGGTTTCGCCGGGAAAAGAGAGCGGCCTTTCCCTCTCGGATGGAAAGCGGGCGGTAACGTTGGCCATTATCAAGCAGGCGGATGAGAATATGGACAAGATGAAAGAGTCGCTGACGGAAGTGACCGACCGGTTTGCGGAAATATATCCCGACATAGAATTCAGCATCTCCCGCAACCAGACCGAGCTTCTCGATTATACGATTACCAATCTGAAGGAAAACCTTATCTTGGGGTTCACCTTTATCTTTTTGGTCGCTATCCTGTTTCTGGGAGATGTAAAAAGTCCGTTTATCATCGGATTAAGTATGGTGACCAGCATTGTGATGAGTTTCCTTTTTTTCTATCTGTTCAATATTTCACTGAATATTATTTCTTTAGCCGGACTGATCCTGGCTATGGGGATGATGATAGACAGTTCGATCATCGTAACGGAGAATATTGTCCAGTTCCGTGCGTTCGGGTACAGTCTGGATGAGGCCTGCGAAAAAGGAACGAATGAGGTCATTACCCCCATGTTGAGTTCTACCCTGACTACGATCTCCGTATTTGTTCCCCTTATATTTATGAGCGGAATAGCGGGGGCAGTTTTTTCCGATCAGGCTTTCGCGGTTACGATCGGGCTGATGGTGTCCTATTTTACGGGAATAATGCTCTTGCCTGTTCTTTATAAACTTGTTTACAGTATTCCCGAAGCGAAAAAGACAAAATGGAATATCAAGTTTAATAACCCGATCAAGGCACATACGCTCGACAAGGGATACGATGCCGGAGTCGATTTCGTATTCAAACATAAGATATCATTCCTGCTGCTTGTGGTTTTATCGGTTCCCGCCTGTGTCGTTCTGTTTTCCCTGATCCCGACCAGCCGTATGCCGGCAATAGACCAGAATGAACTGCTCGTTCATGTGGAATGGAACGAGAATATCCATGTGGAGGAAAACAGGGAACGGGTAGGACTTCTATTTGATGACGCCCAACAGCCCGGACTTCAATATACGGCTTATATCGGGCAGCAGCAGTTTATTCTGAACCGTGATAAAGAACTTTCGATTTCGGAAGCGGAACTGTATTTCAAAACGGAAAAGACAACAGATATTCCTTCATTGCAGCGGAAAGTGGAGAAATGGCTGAGTACGCACTATCCTCATGCCGTTTATTCGTTTGCGCCGCCGGAAACCGTATTTGAAAAATTATTCACAACGGGCGAAGCGGATATTGTGGCCGAATTTTATGCCCGCAACAGAACAGAAATACCCGCCCCGATGGTTATACGGGATATTGAAACGACCCTTTCCGGCACTACGGGATATAAACCGGAGGGTATTGCCTTTGAGAACCAGTTGAACATATCGGTGGACAGGCAAAAACTATTGCTGTATAATGTAGACTACGGCGAAGTGTACCGGGTGTTGAAAACCGCCTTTAAAGAGAATGAAGTAGCCACTCTCCGCTCTTATCAGCAATATCTGCCGATTATGCTGACGGGGAACGAGCAGGCTATTCATAATATTTTGCAAAACACCCTGATCCGTTCGCTGCCGGATGAAAATGGTGAAGTTGTTCATATCCCGTTGCAGACTTTGGTAAGCGTCACGCCCGGAGAAGACCTCAAGAGCATCACTGCGGGAAAGAACGGGGAATTTATACCGTTTAATTTTTACCAAGTAAAAACACCGGCACAATTAGTCGATCAGGTCAGGCAGGCTTTCGGTGAGGAGCAGTTATCTTTCCTTCCGGCTTCCCGGCAATCGAAATGGGACATTGATTTTTCCGGAAGTTTCTTTTCCAATAAACAGATGATAAACGAACTGGTAGTAATCCTGCTGATTTCGATACTTCTGATGTACTTTATTCTGGCCGCCCAATTCGAGAGCTTCAAGCAACCGTTCATTGTCCTTCTGGAATTACCGGTCGATATAGCCGCCTCTTTGATTGTGCTATGGTTGTGCGGGCATACCTTAAACCTGATGAGCGCCATCGGTATAGTGGTTACCTGTGCGATCATTATCAATGACTCTATCCTTAAACTGGATGTGATCAATGAATTGCGGAAGAAAGGAGTTCCATTGATAGAAGCGATCCATGAAGCGGGACGCAGGCGTATCCGCCCGATCATAATGACGTCTGTGACTTCTATTTTCGCGATGGTACCGATGCTGTTTACTTACGACATGGGAAGCGAATTGCAAAAACCACTGGCTCTTGCCATGACTGCTTCCATGTCGGTCGGTACACTGGTGAGTTTGTTTGTCATTCCGTTGATATACTGGTTTATTTACCGGAAAGAAGACGTGAAGAAATCTGAAATATGAATTATCATCAATTGCAAATTATGAAAAGAGCGATATTTATAAGTTTACTTGTGTTGATGGGGATGAGCGCCCGGGCACAGATGAAGCTTACGCTGGAGAAAACAATTACGCTGGCGGCTGACAGTTCGCTGGAAGCCTTCCGCAGCAAGAATCTTTATCTGGCGGGCTACTGGGAATACCGTACATTCAAGGCCGGCCGCTTACCAAGTTTGACTTTGAATGTGACTCCCGTACAATATTATCGTGACATTACCCGACGTTATGATTCGGAGAGTGATATTGACATCTACCGGAAACAGCAATCCTATTATGCCGGTGGTAATTTGCTGATTGCACAGAACTTTGATCTCCTGGGCGGCAGTTTTTTTATCGATTCCGATTTGGGATATATCCGGAACTTTGGGGATAATACATACAGCCAGGTGACAACCGTTCCGATCCGTGTCGGATATTCCCAGTCCCTGCTCGGATATAATCCTTTCCGGTGGGAACGGAAGATCGAACCGGTTAAATATGAAAAGATAAAGAAAGAATTTCTATATAACATGGAGCAGGTAAGCGAACAGGCGACGAGCTATTTCTTTAATTTAGCCATGGCGCAGGCCGAATATGATCTGGCAAAAGAGAAGGTTGCGGCATCCGATACCCTGTATCGCACCGGGCAGGAGCGTCAAAAGATCGCATCGATCAGTCAGGGCGACCTGCTTACATTGAAGCTGGACGCCGTAAACGCGCGAAACGCTTTGCAGAATGCCGATATTGCTTTAAAGCGGGCGATGTTCAGCCTGGCGTCTTACCTTAACTTCGACAAGAATACCGAAATACGCCTGGATCTTCCCAACCGCCCGCGAGATATGGTAATCCCGGTGGATGAAGCATTGATGCACGCCCGGGAAAACAATCCGAAGTTCCTGCAACTCGACCAGCAGATCATGGAAGCCGAGCAACAGGTGGACAGAACGCACAAGGAATCTTTATTCAACGCATCGCTGAATGCAAGTATCGGTTTTAACCAGGTGGCAAACAACTTTAAGGATGCCTACCGCGATCCGTTGCAGCAGGATATTGTAAGCGTATCGCTCCGTATTCCGTTGATCGACTGGGGTGTGCGCAAGGGAAGATATAATATCGCCAAGAACAACCTGAGCGTAGCCCAAATATCCGCCCGTCAGGAAGAATTGACCGTAGAGGAAGATGTCACCATGACCGTAGGCGATTTCAATATACAGCAATCCCTGATCGGCAGTGCGGAGGAAGCGCTTGAATTGGCTATCCGGGCTTATGATGAAACCCGCCGACGCTTTATGATCGGTAGTGCGGACATAAGCAGTCTTACCCTTTCCCGCAACCGTCAGGAAGAAGCGCAGCGGCAGTATATCCAGGCCTTGAACAATTACTGGTTGAGCTACTTCAAAATACGCAAACTGACACTGCACGACTTTGAACGGGGCATTTCGCTCAGCCGTGATTTCGACTATCAGCATTATGTCCGGTAAACAGAAAAATATATCGCCCTCTCTTTCTCCCTTTGGATTAAAGGGGGCTACCTTTTCTATTATCGTCACCTTTGTATGCCTTGCATTGGCCGGTGTGGCTTTTGTGCCGCTATTGCCGATCAAACTATCACCTTCGCGCACGCTGCCTCAACTGACCGTCAGCTATCAGATGATGAATAATTCGGCACGCGTGATCGAGATGGAAGTTACCTCCCGGCTTGAGTCGATGCTGGCGCGTATCAAAGGAATTAAAAACCTTAACTCCACTTCGGGCAACGGCTGGGGAAGGATCACGCTGGAACTGGACAAGCATACGGACATAGACGCCGCCCGCTTTGAAGCATCGACGATCGTGCGGCAAACCTGGCCGGAACTTCCCAACGGCCTAAGCTATCCGGTAATAGAAATGAGCCGTCCCGATGAAAACGAATCGCGGCCGTTTATCAGTTACACCTTGAATGCCGCCGCAACCCCGATCTTTATCCAGCGTTTTGCTGAGGAGAACATCAAGCCACGCTTAGGCAGTATTGCCGGCATTTACCGCGTAGACGTCAGCGGGGCAACCCCGATGGAATGGCGGTTGGAATACGACAGCCGCCAATTGGTGCTGCTGGGCATCACCGTTCCGGACATAGAGAACGCCATAAGCCAATATTATCAGAAGGAATTTCTGGGTATTGCCCTAACCGAAGGGGAAGAATGGATCCGGTTGGCGCTGGTTCCCGAGCAGGCAGACAATAGTTTCGAACCGGCACGGATCACGCTGGCCACGGCGGAAGGGAAAATTGTTCGCTTGGATCAGATACTGAAGGTTACCCGCCGGGAAGAATCCCCGCAAAACTATTTCCGGATCAACGGCCTCAACTCGATCTACCTTTCTCTTCGGGCGGAAGAAACAGCCAATCAATTGGATTTAGCGTCTAAAGTAAAAGAAGAAATGGAGCAGATCCGTTCCATCCTGCCGGCCGGTTATGAAATCCATACCAGCTACGACGCAACCGAATATATCCAAAAGGAACTCGACAAGATTTACGTTCGTACAGGCCTGACGATATTGATACTTTTGCTCTTTGTCCTGCTGATCACCAGGAATGCCAAATATCTGTTGCTTATCGTAATCAGCCTGAGCGTCAATCTGGGTATCGCCGTTATCTTCTACTATCTGTTCAATCTGGAGATACAACTCTATTCCCTCGCCGGCATCACGATCTCACTAAGTTTGGTGATCGACAATACGATTGTGATGACCGACCATATCCGCAACAGGCAAAACCGCGGTGCGTTCCTCTCCATCCTCACCGCAACCCTGACCACGATAGGAGCCTTGGCTATCATCTTCTTCTTAGACGAGCGCATCCGTTTGAACTTGCAGGACTTCGCTGCGGTCGTAATCATCAACCTGGGTGTTTCGCTGCTTATTGCCCTCTTCCTTGTGCCCGCCCTGATCGAAAGGATGGGGCTTCTCAAGGTACGCCGCGGGAAGAAAGAGAAGAAGCAGGGGAAACGGAGGAACCGGCTGCGTGCCGTCAGGCGTTTCATACACCGCTTTCCGGTTTACTTCTCCCGCTATTATGCGATGCAGATCCGCTTCTTTCTCCGTTGGCGGGTGCTTGCCTGCATATTGATCATCCTGCTGTTTGGCCTGCCTGTCTTTATGCTTCCCGATAAGATAGAACCGGATGCCGAGAAACAGGAAACCATGTCGCCCTTCCGGAAGTCCCTGATCGAAAAGTACAATGCCTTCGTAGCCAAGGATACTTACAAGGAAAAGGTGAAACCCGTTATCGACAAGGCTTTGGGGGGAACCCTGCGGCTGTTTGCAGAGAAAGTATACGAAGGAAGTTACTTTACCCGCAGCGAGGAAGTAGTGCTGACCGCTACGGCCAGTATGCCCAACGGAACTACCCTGGATCAAATGAACCATCTGGTGCGGCAGATGGAATCCTACCTGTCTACCTACAAGGAAATCCGGCAATTCCAGACGAGCATATACAACGCCCGACAGGCACGGATCAGCATTTATTTCACCCGGGAAACCGAACGCACAGGCTTCCCATACACCTTGAAAAGCCGGGTGATCAGCAAAGCCCTCCAACTCGGCGGCGGTAGTTGGGGAGTATACGGATTGCAGGATCAGGGATTCAGCAACGATGTGCGCGAATCGGCCGGCAACTACCGTATCCAAATGTATGGATACAACTACGACGAACTGTATGCATGGGCAGAAGTGTTGCGGGAAGAACTGCTCACCTACCGCCGCATCAAGGAAGTATTGATCAATTCGGAGTTCTCGTGGTATAAAGACGACTATCAGGAGTTTTCCTTCAAGCTGAACCGAGGGCGGATGGCACAGGAAAACATCCTCCCCATTGACTTGTTTGCCTCCCTGCGCCCCGTGTTTGAGAGAGATCGCTACGCAGGCGTTATCGTGGTGGATAACGAAACGGAAAACTTGAAGCTGCACTCCCGCCAGTCGGATGAATTCGACATCTGGAACATGCAGTTCGTTCCCCAACAGATCAAAGGCGTTCCCTACAAACTGGATGAACTCGCTACCGTCGAAAAGGGACAGATGCCGCAACAGGTGGCCAAGGAAAACCAGCAATACGTTCTGTGTCTTCAATACGAATACATCGGGGCGGGCAATCAGGGAACTCGCATTCAGGAACGCGTGTTGAAGGAGTTCAACCAACAGTTGCCGATGGGATACAGCGCGGAGAAAGACGTATACACCTGGAGTTGGGGAGAAAAAGACAGGTCGCAATACCTCCTGCTGCTGCTCATCATCGTGATCATATTCTTTACCACCGGCATACTATTCAACTCATTGAAGCAGCCGCTGGTCGTAATCTTCGTCATTCCGATTTCATTCATCGGCGTATTCCTCACCTTCTACTGGTTCAAACTCAACTTCGATCAGGGAGGATTCGCCTCCTTTGTCATCCTGTGCGGCATAACGATCAATGCCGGCATCTACATCCTCAACGAATACAACCAACTGCGCCTGCGCCACCCCCGCATGTCCCCGCTGCGCCTCTACCTGAAAGCCTGGAATGCAAAGATCGCCCCCATATTCCTCACCGTCGTGTCTACCGTGCTCGGATTCATACCCTTCATGGTCGGGGCAGACAAGGAAGCCTTCTGGTTCCCCCTT
>JAITVG010000025.1 GCA_031285925.1 Tannerellaceae bacterium | reverse complement strand
TAAGCCGTGTCGTCTTTGACGGAGTAGGTAAAGGGGTTTTTCCCTGTTCGCCTGGCAACAATCACGGATTTCATTACGATGGCTACTGCAAAGAACAGTATAAAATATGCCGGTAAAATAATTCTTAAAAGGTCTGTCATATTATTTGAATCTTTATTCTTTTGTCTTCATAATTTATCTTAGCCAAATACTTGCACCAAAACGTATTCCGAAATGCTTTCCCATTACATTCTCTTCCGGCAGAAAGCCTTTGGTTTTTGCAATTAATCCGAGATTCAGGGATACGCCTTTCAAGCGACTGTTGTTATTTATCGGAAAGCGGTATTTACACAGAAGATCAATAGCGCCACCGGTTTCGGCATCTTTCCCGGTAAACGACATATCTTTGGGTTGATTCCAACCGTGTAGTGAAATAGCCGAATGAAAATTTTCGAACAGATTTATGTCCGATATTTCCAACCCGAAAGCAGGAAACCATGTTTGTTTATTCTGAAATTGCCTGAAATACAGATGATAATTCAATCGGTTGGCTTTCAACCACAGATGCTCATCTATCAAGTCGCCGAAAGGACACATCATATATCCGAAGTTGAAATCAAGGCGATATTTTTCCCTGACAGAGAAACCTTTATGCAAAATCAGGCTTGGATCAAGGAAATTAAGTAAGGAACGCCAACCCACTCTTTTGACAAACTTTCGTTCTTCCGGTAACAGATCATCATAATCGACGTAGCGCCGGAACTCCATTGACGGATTATGCAAACTGCGGATTGCCCCGTATACGTCATGTCCCGCAATGTCCCGTTTCAATTCGTCGGCTTCTTCATCCAGGTTTATGTTATATTTGAAAAGCCCCATGGCATAATAGGATATGAGGTTTAATTTTCGTACCAAATAATCTACATACAAGACTTCGTATTCGTTTTGATCTCTGACCAGCAAATCTTTTTCACGCAGAAGAAGAGTGTAATCCGATTCCAGGCCGGCCGTATACATCCTCGTGAAAACAGGCCGGTTGGCTGTTCGCAATGCAATTAACTCATCGTTGCGGACTCCCGTAACGTAAGCCGCCATGTTTTTATTAAAATAAGGCTTTGATATTGCACCTATATTTTCATTCGTCAGGATGGAACGATGCCCTTCTTCGTGTGTCAGCGGAACAAAAAATAAATCCAAAACAGTTTGAGCCAACAAGCTTGTTTTCAACGAAAAACTTTGATTGATTGCATTTACACTCAACCGGTATAGGCTTAAAAATGTTTCATTGGATTGACGCATCGTAAATAAAGACGAAGGAGAATCCTGGATAAGGAACGAATACTCCTTACCCGATTTCTCTTTATCACCCCCATCGTTTGCACTCAGAAAAAAGGAAAACAATACAAAGAACACTAACGTAGGAATACGAAATTTCACCGCCATATTATAAATCCGTAATTAGGTTAAACTTTTGAACAACACCTGATTCTGCCGTAAAAATACGAAAAATATTCCTTAACCCTCACCATGTAGAAAAAAGTATAGACATTCGTCCGAAAATGGTATAGGTACTACGAGCGCGTACTACCTATAGTACGGCGCCGTTGTATAGGTACTACGAGCGCGTACTATATATAGAAACACTTTTTAACATTACGCAATATGTTGTATGTGTGGGTGTTGGGCTTTTTGGGTTTTTTTAGCAAGCGTAGCTCGCTACCCCTCATCAACAGCCTCTGATTGCCTTACGGCTACTCTGACTGCTTAACCGCTTTAACGACTACTTATGTAAATAGGTAGCTCTACAAAGAGAATCGCTAATTTGATTAGTATAACGGTTTGTAAATAATAGTAAAAAAAGTTAATATATATGGTTTTGCTGTACGGGTTTCATTTGATTCGCTATTTTTGCACGACAACCGTAATAAACAAAACAATATGAATATGAAATCAAGTATTTTTATTTTATCGGCAGCCGCCCTACTATTTACAGCTTGCAACAAATCATCGGACGAAGACGAACGTGCTCGCTTGAATGATACGTATCATTTGGATACGGTCGAGTTCTTTTTGGACGAAAAAGATGGTCTTTCGGTGACGGAAAGGCCTAGGATTAGACCGTTTGAGAATTGGGGTAATGTGGCATTAATAGCCGATTTCCAAGATGTGGATACAATTTCTTCCGCCTTTTATTTTGAAGAAAACCTGCCCTATAAGTTAGCCATCGATGTGGCGAAGAAGATACAGATTCCGCAATCATTGGAAAACGGTATACTTCGCATGGGGGAGGAATCAACATGGACATTCCGCAACGGAGATCCGGAAGAACGCCTTACCGGGAGTTTTTATGACCATTCATTGAATATACCGGCCAAGCACCAGACAATAGTAAGCCATACGAAAAAGATAAGCACGATCAAAGCTTCTTTCAATGCTTCTTTCGTGGGAGAAAAAACAGGAGAGAAAGTCGTGGTTCAAGGCAACTGGGAAGGAAGGGAAATAGAACATGATCCCGAAAGTTATAGCTTCAGTACGGATACGATAATAGAAAATATAGACTCACTTCCCGGTCGATAACAATACTGTCCGGTAAATTTTAACCACCTTCACTGCAAACAACAGTAAAAAAGGTTAATAATAGCGAGATAGGGATAGCTGTTTCGTTCGATTTGCTATTTTTGCGAAGTAACGTTTTTACGGGTCAGTCCGAAAACTAAATAAAGTAACACTATGAGATTTGGCATTTTAATTTTTTCGGCAATCGCCCTGTTGTTTGCATCCTGTGATAAATCAATTCCGGAAGAAGATGAAGAACAGCTTCGGCTGAATGATATGTATCATTTGGAAAAAGTAGAGTTCTATCTGGGTGAGGGCGATGGCCTTTCGGTGGAGGAAAGAAAAACCCCGACTCGAACATATAACAATACGGGAATTAAGGAAACAATTGTCTCTGTTAAAGATAGAGGTACGTTTATTTCCACCTTTTATTTTGAAGATAACCAGCCTTATACGCTGGTTGTAGATAATACGACACGGAAAATCCAAGTGCCGGAATTATTGTGGAACAATGTACTTTACGAAGGAGGTGAAGTGTGGACGTTTCGGAACGAAGAGCCGGAGGAAAGTATAATCGCCACTTATGAACATTCATGGAATATAGCCCCTTCATGCTACACAAAGGTAACCCAAACAATTACGACAAGCACGATCACAGCCTCTTTCAATGCTTATTTTGTAGGGGAAAATACCAAATCGGAAGTCGTGATGCAGGGAAAATGGCAAGGAAAGGAAACGACATATACCGGATTTGAGGCCGTAACGGATGAAATAGATAAATAAATAGCCTTTAACATGGAAGATAAGATAAGGATCCTGTTCGTATGTATGGGAAATATCTGCCGCTCTCCGTCGGCGGAGGCCGTGATGAAGAAATTAGTGAAAGACCGTGGGCTGGAGAATCGTATGGAAATAGATTCGGCCGGCACTATCGGCCACCACGCCGGAGAAATGGCGGATGCGCGAATGCGTACACATGCCGAACGCCGAGGTATTACACTGGATTCCATCTCCCGCCCGGTCGTTGAGGAAGACTTCTATCGTTTCGATCTGATCATCGGTATGGACGATTACAATATCTCCGAATTGAAACGCAAAGCGCCCGATTGGGATTCGGTGCGCAAGATTCATAAAATGACCGACTTCTCCATCCACAAGACTTACGATCATGTACCCGACCCTTACTACGGAGGAGCGGCAGGCTTTGAACTTGTGCTCGACCTGCTGGAAGACGCCTGCAGGGGTTTACTTGCCTGTATAGAAGAGAAATCAATCACATTTATTCATTGACATTTTAGTCAGTCGCGATTGAGAGGGGTAGTGACCAATTTAAAAAGATCAGCAAACTGCCCAGCCTGTTCCCTGCGGGAGTAGCTGCAGGTGACGTTCCTGTCGGGTGTAGCATGGGTATGTCCGTGCTTTTTCCATTCTTCATAATGCTGTTTCAGAAATTCGCAGACTTCTTCCACACGGGTAGCCGCCAGTCCCGCGCGCGATTCTTTTATTGCCTCAGCCAGATAGCTTTCATCGCTGCGCACGCAAAGAATGGGTTTCTCAACGGCTAACGACTCGAAGAACTTGGTCGTCATTACGCCTTTAGGCCCGTTTGCTGTCGAGCGGTTGGTTAAAAGCAACAGAACGGAACTGCTGTTGAGTATGTGAGGAACCTTAGCTCCGGATACGTAGCCCATGAAATTCATGTAGGACAGTACGTTATACTTCTCCGCCTCTCCCATAATGATTTCCCGGGAAGCCTCGTCCACGTACCAATGTACCTGGCAGTCGGGAGGATAAATTACGTTTTCCCTGATCAGGACAGATAATGCTTCCAGAAAGAGATTGGGGTCTTGCATGGCCGTACCGATCAGGCGTCCGGTGTAGGTAATGATGAAATGGCGGGTCGGTATCGTTTCCGGATAGAACAATTCCGGGTCGTATCCGTTGTAAATCAATTCGACATTCGGATTATACCGGCTTAATGTTTCTACGTGCCAGGGGGATACGGTGGTTATATATTGCGCTTTTTTCAATACCCTGTTGCGGGTGCGAAGCCTCTTTTTAATGAAAAGAGAAGTG
>JAITVG010000228.1 GCA_031285925.1 Tannerellaceae bacterium | reverse complement strand
ATTTTACTTTGTCAAACCAACTTTCCCTTGTCTGTAAACAAGTGGGAAGAGATTTATTCACACATAAAAACATTCAAAAGTATGAAAAAAGAATTAGATGACGGTAAGAAACTGTTGCTGAAAATAACACACATTATGAAAATTTCATTCTTAATAACGATATTGTGCGTTATACACATTTCCGCAACAACGACTCATGGAGAAGGAATAAGCCAGCAAACAAGGGAAATTTCAGGAACTGTAACCGACACAAACGGAGAGGCAATCATCGGTGCAAATATATCGGTGAAGGGGACGAGTATTGGAACGATTTCAGATATAGATGGAAATTATATACTCGCAAATGTACCCGGCAATAGTATACTTGTCTTTTCTTATCTGGGAATGAAAACCCAGGAAATATCGGTCGGAGACAAAAGACTTATTAACGTTATCTTGGAAGTATCTGCTATCGACCTGCAGGAAGTTGTTGCGGTAGGATATATCACACAGAAAAAAGTTGATTTAACGGGTGCTATTGCGGTTGCAGATGTTGAGAAGATAAGAGACAGCCCAAGCCCAAATATTATGAAAAGCCTTCAAGGACAAGTTCCCGGACTTTATGTCACAACAGATGGAAATCCTGCCGGAGGAGCTACGGTGCGAATAAGAGGAGTGAGCACACTAAATAATAACGACCCTCTCTATATCATTGACGGTGTACCAACAAAATCAAACGCATTGCAAATGCTGAATCCAAATGATATCCAATCCATTCAGGTACTGAAAGATGCTTCTTCCGCGGCTATCTATGGTTCGAGGGCTTCTAACGGGGTAATAATTGTAGAAACCAAGAATGCTTCGGGGGAAAAGGTTGAAATTAGCTATACAACCATGCTAACTCATTCATCTTATGGATCCAAACCTAAATTACTTAATGCAAAAGGAAGAGCGACTGTGGCTTGGAGAGCAATGGTTTACGATGGTGGAAATCCGGATGATATTCCCCATGTGAATTATGATTGGTACCGAGATGAGAGTGGAAAAGCTATTCTAAGGGGCATAAGTTTCCCCGAATATATTGTGCCGGGGTTAAGAACAGCTGATACTGATTGGTATGACACGATGAGCAGAGATGGTTTTATTCAAGACCATAACTTATCCATTTCAACAGGGACGAAAACAACCGGTACAAGATTATCTTTCAGATATTACGATGATAAATATATCCATAAATTCAAAAATGCCAAAAGTTATTCTGCTCGTATAAATACCTATCAAAATCTATTCAATGACAGAATAAAGATAGGACAAAATTTAACAGTTTCAAATAATGTTGATCATGGTTATGATGGAAACGTTCACTTGGACAGATCGTTGAAAGTGAGGCCTATCCTTCCTATTTACTATGATGACGGAAGTTATTCCGGCCCACCGTCAGGCGCTTTTACCGATGATAAAAATCCTCTTATGATATTGGACATAGAACAGGATGATAAGCGGGATAACTTAAATGTATTCGGGAATGTATATGCAAATGTGAAAATCTCGGATAAGATACAATGGAATACGTCTTACGGAATCGACTTGAATCACCATCACAATAAGAATATCGACCGGTCATTCCTGACAGGGATCAAAGCGAGAAATGTAAATTCGGTGATGAACCTGAAAAGCCAGAATTTCACTTGGATGCTTAATTCCACATTACAATATGATCTTGATCTGAAAGGCCATCAGTTCATGTTCTTGGCAGGAGGCGAGGCTATAAAAAATACTTATGAGTATAGTTCCTCTACACGAGAAGTGTTTTCCAGCCAGGATGTCGATTACTTCTACGAATCGGCTGGAAGTGGCGCCTCGTATGTTGCCGGTGGGGCAAATGATTATTCACTATTGTCTTTCTTTGGAAAAATAAACTATAATTCATTTGACAAATACCTGGCCTCTGCAACTCTCCGTTACGATGGGACATCAAGAGTCGGTTCAAATAACAGATTTGGGGTTTTCCCTTCTTTTTCAGCAGGTTGGCGAATTTCAGAAGAGGCATTTTTTAAAGAGAATATTAATCTTTTTTCGAATTTAAAACTGAGAGGTTCATGGGGCAAAACGGGGAACCAGGAAATATCCACGACAGCTATTTATACCATGTACCAAACCCATTATGGAGAAAATGCTATTGCTTTTAATTCCGATAACGGAACGGCTTATGACTTTAATGGAGCAGATACGGGTTCTTTAATGTCGGGATACCGGAAATCACAGACAGGAAATAATGATCTGAAATGGGAAGAGACCACAGAGTTGAATTTCGGAATTGATTTAGGCCTCAATAGAACAGGCCTTTCCGCCTCATTTGATTATTTCAGCAGAAACACGAGCAATATCTTAATATCTCCGGCCTTCCTTGCCGTGCAGGGAGATGGAGGGAACCGATGGTTGAATGGAGCTACAGTTGAGAATAAAGGATTTGAAATTCTGATTGAATACAGGGGGCAGGCAAGAGATTGGGATTACAGCGCCAGCTTCAATATCGGGCACTACGCTGATAAAATAACGGAATTGCCGGAAGATGTCATTAAATCATATCCGGGAAATAATGAGAAAAATATTTTAGGCAGGTCGATGAATTCCCTGTTCGGTTATGTGGCAGACGGTGTTTTTAAGACACAGGAAGAAGTTGATCAACATGCGACACAGCCCGGGAAAAGAATAGGACGGTTAAAATTTAAAAACCTGAATGGCGATAAAAATATTGATTTACTTGATCAGGATTGGCTGGGTACATCAACGCCAAAATATGAATTCGGTTTAAACCTGAACGCGAACTATAAAAATTTCGATTTCAATGTGTTTTTCCAAGGTGTATTAGGTAGAACCGTATATGATAGTTTCAAAAGGTATACTGATTTCTCTTCTCTATGGGCAGGAACAAACTGGGGAGAAAGGACACTGGACGCATGGACACCGGAAAACCCCAATTCTGACATACCCGCAGCAACACTAGTCGATGACAATAATGAAGGTAGATATTCTTCTTATTTTTTATCGAATGGTTCCTATATGAAGATGCGTAGGATCACTTTGGGATATAGTTTGCATGATATCAGCATTTTAAAGCAGCTGCGATTTTATGTCACTGGCGAAAATCTCTTAACCATCAAAGATACAAAAGGCAGTAATGCGTTTACTTCGCCCGATCCGGAAAATCCCGGAAATGGGTTTGCAAGACCACAAAATATAACATTCGGAATTAGTGTAACATTTTAAATTTTGAAGAAGATGAAAAAAATGATATTTATAGCTCTTGGCATTATACTCTCATTGGCTTCCTGTGATAATTTCCTTGAAACAAATCCCAAAGGAACTGTTGATGAAGAAAGCTTATACAATGCGGACGGAGCAGAAAAATTAATTACAGCAGCTTATGCTTCCCTGGGAAATGACCATTGGTTGGAACCTTATACAAGTTTGTGGCCTTATGGCAATGTAAGAGCAGGCGATGCGTATAAAGGTGGGTTGGGTGCTGCCGACCAAATAGATTACCATACGTATGAAACCTTTTCAGCCATAATGCCGGAAATGGAAAAGTCCAATCGTATATGGGAGCGACTTTATAGAGCCGTAGCCAGAACAAATGCCGCCCTGAATGTACTCAATGAGATAGCAGATGAGGAAACTACAAATAAAGTGACACGTCAGGCTGAAATGCGCTTTTTGCGTGGACATTTTCATTTCATTCTGAAAATTCTGTTTAAAAAGATCCCATACATTTCTGATGGTTTGTCTGCGGATGAGATAGACGAAGTGCCGAATAATTTGCCAAATGATGATTTGTGGAATAAAATAGGTGAAGATTTTCAGTTTGCAATTGACAATTTGCCACTTGAAAGAGAAACGATAGGGAGGCCTAATTCTATTGTTGCTAAAGCCTATTTAGCCAAATTGAGATTATATCAAGCATACGAACAGGATGAACAGCATAATGTTGTAAACATAAATGCAACACTATTGAGTCAGGTTGTAAGCTTGGTAGACGATGTGATAAATTCCGGTCAATTTGGATTGCATGAGGATTATGCATATAATTATCTGTGGGACTATGATAATGGCATTGAATCTATATTTTCCGTGCAAAGATCAAGAGATGATGGGACGCCTATTGGGAGGTTGGATGCATCAAACTCGCTTAATTTTCCGATGTATCCGGGATATGCATGTTGCTCTTTTCATCGCCCAAGTTTTAGTCTGGTAAATTCTTTTCAAACAACGGAAGAAGGCCTTCCGATGTTTAGCGCTTATAACAATGGACCTGCACTATTGATAGATTCCGATTTCGACAGCCGGATATTCGATCCCCGCCTCGATCACACTGTCGGGATCCCCGGGCATCCCTATAAATACATGCTGGGAGTTATATACAATGTAGCGCAATTTACAAGAGACGCCGAAACTTACGGGCCATTTTCCGCCATGAAAGAAGTTCAACAATTGGATTGTCCTTGCTTATCGACGCTAAAGACTTTTGCCTATCCCGCAAGTTCTAAAAACAATGATGTCATAAAGTATTCAGACATGTTACTATGGAAAGCGGAAGCTTTGATTGAATTGGGCAGATACAGTGAAGCATTACCTATCATCAATCAAATTCGGCAAAGAGCTAAAAATTCAACCGGATTGTTGGAATATCCCGACGGTAGTTTTTTTGCAGATTATAGAATCGAAGAATATAAACCAGGTGAAAATATTACATGGAATCAAGAAACAGCAAGAGAAGCGTTAAGGTGGGAAAGAAGGATGGAACTTGCGTTAGAAGGAATTCGGTTTTTCGATTTAGTTAGATGGGGTATTGCTGAAGAAACATTAAATGAATATTTTAATATAGAAAGAACAAGGGTTCCTCATCTGAATAGTGCTAAATTCACAAAAAACAGGGATGAATATCTTCCTGTTCCAAATCAACAGATTAATTTAAGCCAGAATGTTTACGAACAGAATTATGGTTGGTAGTCATATTAATATTTAAACATAGATGATCATGAAAAAGACATTATTAATTATTGCTTGTTTAATTACATATACGACAGTTTTCAGTCAACAATTTCCTAAAATTGATGAGGCAGCACGTATAAACCAGCTAAAGTCCAAAGAGGGAAAAATAAAAATGGTTTTAGACACGGACACCTATAATGAAGTAGATGACCAGTTTGCACTGGCTTACGCTCTACTGTCAGGTGATAGAGTAGACGTACAGGCTGTCTATGCCGCACCTTTCTATAATTCCCGCTCATCCGGGCCTGCCGATGGCATGGAGAAAAGCTATGAAGAGATTCTGAGGTTATTCAAATTATTGAATAAATCACCGGAAGGTATCGTTTTTCGAGGATCGACAGAATACCTGAAGGATACGGCTAAACCGGTTAAAAGCGATGCTGTTACCGATCTGATAGCAAAAGCGAAGAAATGTACGCCGGAAGATCCTTTGTATGTCGTAGCTATCGGATGTATCACAAACGTGGCATCAGCGATACTTATCGAACCTGAAATAATTAAAAACATCGTAGTCGTTTGGCTTGGAGGGCATGGATTGGACTGGCCTCATCAAAAGGAGTTTAATTTGGCGCAGGATGTTCCGGCTGGCCAGGTTGTTTTAAATTCGGGAGTTCCTTTAGTAATAACCCCTTGTCATCCCGTTGTATCCCATTTTCACACTACAGTTCCTGCACTCAAACATTATTTAGAGGGCAAAAATGATTTATGCGATTTTTTATACAAAACAGTTGTCGGATATCATGAAAATACACAAGAAGTTTGGTCAAAGGAAATATGGGATGTCGTTGCGGTTGCCTGGGTGATTAATCCGTCTTGGGTTCCTACCAACCTGGTACATAGTCCGATCTTAACCGATCAGGTGACATATAGTGTGGATCGATCGCGGCATTTTATCCGAATGGCTACCACTATTAGCCGGGATGCGATCTTCCGTGATCTGTTTTCAAAACTATCAAAAAAACCGTGAAACGTAACGAATAAACAAAATCTAATTTTGTTGTTCGTTTGCAGCGAATCTATAAAAAAAGAATCGGAAAATGCCGGTAACATTTCCCGATTCGAAATACATTTTACTTTGTCAAACCAACTTTCCCTTGTCTGTAAACAAGTGGGAAGAGATTTATTCACACATAAAAACATTCAAAAGTATGAAAAAAGAATTAGATGACGG
>JAITVG010000227.1 GCA_031285925.1 Tannerellaceae bacterium | reverse complement strand
ATACCGCTAAGGGAAGTTGTCGTCTTCCCTGAAATGAAATTCAAGAACGAAAGAGAAAGAAGAAACTACACCAAGCTGGTGAGGGATGTAAAAAGAACTTATCCCTACGCCCAGTTGATCTATGAAACCCTGATCGAAACCTACGAATACATGGAAACGCTTCCCGATGACGAAGCAAGGCAAAATCACTTGAAGCAAATGGAAAAGGAATTGTTCAAACAATACAAGCCGGAACTGAAGAAGCTCACCTTTTCGCAAGGCAAGCTTCTTTTAAAACTGATCAACCGGCAATGCAACCAGTCGAGCTACAATCTTTTAAAGGCTTATCTGGGAAGTTTCCGCGCCGGTTTTTGGAATATATTCGCCAGTCTTTTCGGCGCCAGCCTTAAAACTACTTACGATCCCAAGGGCGAAGATGCCACTACCGAACGGGTAGTCGTTATGGTTGAACGCGGATTAATTTAAAGAAATCACGGATCACTATGCCTGCCGTAACCGATACGTTCAGGGAATGTTTGGTTCCGTATTGAGGTATTTCCACACACAGATCGCAACGATCTACAACCGACTGTTGCACTCCTTTTACCTCATTCCCGAAAATCACTGCATACTTCCTGTTCCCGTCCAAACACAAGTCGTCGAGCATTACGCTACCTTCAGCCTGTTCAACGGCACAAACCGTGTAATTATTCTTCTTCAAACAATCAACCGCCTGAAGTGTATCTTCAAAATATTTCCATTCCACCGTATCTTCCGCACCCAAAGCCGTTTTGTGTATTTCCGCATGGGGAGGGCAAGCCGTTATACCGCACAAATAAACCGCTTCCACAAGAAACGCGTCCGAAGTACGGAACACGGAACCTACATTGTGAAGGCTTCTCACATGATCCAGCACAACGATCAAAGGTATCTTGCCGGCCGCTTTAAAAGCATCGGGAGTAAGCCGGTTCAGTTCCGTTATTTTCCATTTACGCATGGGTATACTTCTTTAGTAATCTTTAGTAAAACAAAAGTAGTTAATTACTGTGGAAAAACTGTTGAAAACTCACTTATAACTCGTGGATACAAAGTAATAAAATAAACTTGCATAAGCAGATTATTTGTCTATAACGTCCCGGTTCTATCCGGCGTATCAAAAGTAAGCTCTTTTTTTATCCAAAATTTTATAGCCTTTATCCACAGCTTTCACAACCGGTAACGACAACAAATTATCAACACAAGGGTTTATCAACACACTGTTGATAACGTTTCTATCCAACTGTAAATCAGTAAGTAAAACAGAAAATAACATGTTAATAACGTCATGTATCCATTCCTTTTACCTTAATAACTTCCCGAACAAGAAAACATTCAACTATTTATAAACCGTTTCAACAGGCTATAATCATCATCATTTTCTATTTTAAGTTTTAAAGAAAAAATAATATATAAATGATGTGTTGATAAACCTCAGGTGGGGAAGTTTGCGAGAACTTGCTTATATGCTACTTTCTTCTTAATATTGCCGGAAATAAGAAACAGTGAGTTTTATGGAAAATAATCTGAAAAAGGAAATAGACCGGTTGCGGAAAGAAAAGAACGCAATTATACTGGCACATTACTACCAGACTGCGGATATTCAAGATATGGCTGACTTTACGGGCGACAGTTTGGCTTTGGCGCAATGGGCGGCGAAAACGGATGCGGATATTATCGTTCTTTGCGGCGTACATTTTATGGGAGAAACGGCCAAGATACTTTGTCCGGACAAAAAGGTATTGGTTCCCGACATGAACGCCGGCTGTTCTTTGGCCGACAGTTGCCGGGCTTCCGAATTCGGCGAGTTCGTAAGTCGACATCCCGGTCATACAGTTATTTCTTATGTGAATACAACGGCTGCCGTGAAGGCTGTTACCGATATAGTAGTTACTTCTACCAACGCGAAACAGATTGTGGACAGTTTTCCGGCAGATGAGAAGATTATTTTCGGCCCCGACCGCAATTTGGGTAATTATATTAACAGTGTAACCGGTCGCAGCATGATTCTCTGGGACGGAGCTTGCCATGTGCATGAAAAGTTTTCACTGGAAAAGATACTTGAATTGAAAGCGCGCTATCCCGAAGCCGAAATAATTACCCATCCCGAATGTAAGCGGCCGGTGATAGAAGTATCCGATTTTGTAGGATCCACCGCGGCATTGATAAAATATACGGTTCAGTCGGATAAAAAACAATTTATCGTAGCCACCGAAAGCGGTGTAATCCATGAAATGCGTAAAAAGAATCCGGACAAGGAATTTATACCGGCACCTCCCAACGACAGCACATGTGCCTGCAACGAATGTGAATTTATGCGCATGAATACCGCAGAAAAACTCTACAACTGCCTGAAAAACGAAACACCTGAAATACTCATAGACGAAGAAATCCGCAAGAAAGCCATCCTCCCGATAAAAAGAATGTTGGAACTGTCATGAGGGTGTGTCAAAAGTCAATTTGAAGAGATTAAACACAGAGGCACAGAGATACGGAGTTTTATTTTAAATTATTATCGAACCTCCTTTCCTTAATGTGTCACGGACTTCTGCAGCGGAAACTTCTTTTATTTTTTTATTCCGGTTTAATGCCAGATAGGAGGTTATACCGGCAGCTTCACCCATTTGGTTCATATTAACCATTACACGAATTCCGGAGAAAGCGATGATTTCAGAGTCGAACATACGACCTGCCACCATAAGATTGTCGTACTTCTGAGGAATTAAGGAACGTAAGGGTACCTGATAGAATGTTGGATCCACCGGTAATTTATCCCTCCATCTACCTTTTTCGTCCGGATACCCGGGGCGAGTATACACTTCTGTACCGTCTAAATATCGGAATGTCAGTCCGGGTTTATCTTGGTGATGAATATCAAATCGATACCTGCCGTTGGCTATGGCATCATCGTAGCGGACACAATACATGGAATCCTTATCCGTTGTTTGATGGAGGCATTTGATATGTCTTGTTTCCCGAATACCAATATAAGAGGCTAACGCTGTTAGCCTGGGCACATTGTCGGGAGTTGTGTATTTACGCATCATATCCATAAAGGCACGTATCTGACGGCGGCCTTCTATTTCAGCCCTTGTCAGATCATCGGCAATGGAACAATCTACCTGATAGACACGTGTTCCGGCAAGCATATAGCTTTTTGTACCGGGAAGTGTAGCGCCCCAAACGAATCCCTCAGGTATATTGAACTCCGCTCTGTGCTGTTTCAATATACCATTAAATTCCTTTTCGTTCCAATTCTCAAAATGTGCACAAGTAGTAGGCGGCTGTAATAAGTCGAAAGTGTAATTATCCAGCCCCAAACGAACACAGAGGTCGCCATCGCCGGTCGCATCGATAAAATATTTAGCCTTGATAATGCCTCTTCCGGATTTATTATCGACCACAACACCTGCAAGTTTACCGCTATCGTCTAACAATGGTTCTGAAAACAGAGTATGGAAATAAGGCTTCACATTTGCCTCAACCACCAATTCATCCAACTCAATTTTCAGTTCTTGCGAATTAAATACATAAGCGGAATTTGGATTGGTATTTTTTGTGATAGCATTTCGCTTATCCAGGCGATCGATAGTTTCCTGAGTCATCCCGGCAATAATCTGCTGCTTACCATCCGTAGCATGGAGTGAATGCCAAATATTTACCAATGAACCGGTAGCTACGCCTCCAAACGAATTTTGCTTCTCTATTACCACAACGGAAGCTCCCAACCGCGCTGCCCGGATTGCAGCAAATACCCCTGTACAGCTTCCTCCCAAAACGCAAATATCCGTTTCGCACAGAACCGGCAACTCTGCATTTGACACTTTAGCGACTTTTGTTCTGCTTTCGCAACTTGCCAAAGTATTGATAGCTCCTAAACTAATTCCTCCTGCAAAGAGGTTGTTAATAAATTTTCTTCTTGAATTGATTCTCATTAGATTATCGTATTATATGTTCGTTGTATTTTTCTTAGTTCATCAATATCCGGGATTTTGTGTAAGATTTCCATTCACATCCTTTTCGGATTGAGGAATAGGCCAAAGGTAATCAACACTTTCACGGAAGTTGGATTCTTCACAGTAATAATATCCGTTTTCATTTACCTGCACTTTGGTATATGAAGGAGCTTCAGCCGCAGAGCATATTTTCATTCCATGGAAACGACCTTTTATCCGGGTATGTGCTGTGCGCCAACGGAAAAGATCATATAACCGTAAACCTTCCCAAGCCAATTCCACTCTTCTTTCCCGCCTCAGAATTGTAGTTAATTTCGCAGGATCGGTTTCAGTAACCTCCGGCATTTGTATTTCCGCACGCCCTCTCACCTTGTTTATTGTTTCGTCCAGGAGAGGTTGTGTTATTGCAGTGCCGGATTCTATACATGCCTCTAAATAACTTAATAGCACTTCGGCATAGCGAATAATCGTAAAGTCACCACCATAAGTATTAAAATTACCGGAATAGCTTTCATCGCAGAATTTTCGTAATATATATCCGCTCCAGGGACGCCTTGTGACCTGATCCTGATAAATTGTAGGAGATGAATCCGGATGAGCTACATAGAGTGTGCCTTTATAGACAGAGATATTATCAACCATAATTGTTTTTAACAGGCGCGGATCTCTATTCTCATAAGGTTTTTCCGGATTAAAGAGCGGACTCTCTGTAATAGGTTTTCCATCTATACACTCAAAATCTTCTACCAATTCATTGAACGGGCTGTAATGATGGTATCCACCCCAAGTAAAACCTACACAACTTAGTTGGATAGATGTGCCATATATCTCCGGCATACGGACACTGACCAATAAAAATTCTTTGCTGCCCTCTCCTGCTTCTATGAACAAATCACTGAAACGTGGATCAATATCATAAATACCCAAATCCATGATTTGCCTGTATGCGCTTTTTGCCTCATCCCATCTTTTTTCAGCAAGTAAAACTCTCCCTAAAATGGCAAGTGCTCCTCCCTTGGTTATCCTGCCGTATTCGTCATCAGGGCGAGTGTTGGGTAGGTATTGTATGGCCGACTGCAATTCGGAAATCACAAAATCAACAACTTCCGCCTTCGAGTCACGAGATACGCTGTTGGCTTCACTAACGGACAAGACTTTCGTAACTAACGGAACATCTCCCCATAAAAAAGACAAATAAAAATACGCATAAGCTCTAATCGTTTTAACTTCAGCTTTCATTTCTTCCATTCTGGAAGCTTCCATATTCACACTGCCAATGTTATCTAAAAAGTTATTGCATTTGATTACAGACCTGTAACTTGTAGTCCACAAATTCTTTACCGGGCCATAAGAAGATGCTAAATCTCCATTATTAATATCCGTTACATTATTATCTTTTTCAAAACCGTTGTCGGTTGTTGCTTCAAAGAGCCGCAAATGAGCATCCTGATTCCATATATTATGAGTTAATTTCTGACCGGAACCGGTCATTTCGTTTAATTGATAAACACCCGTCAAAGCCAGCATCGCATCCGTTTCTGTTTGCCAGAAAGTAGATGTGGATAAGCTATCCAATGGATTCTTTTCAAGCAGACTGTCGCATCCTGAGATTAAGATGTTCAACAGAAACAAAACAGTTGTTACAATTCCGGATTTCATTTTATACTTTTCCATATCGCATTTAATTAAAAAGTTACACTAAGACCTGCCATAAAATCTCTTACCGAAGGATATAAAGTTGTTCTTTCCGGATCCCATCCTTCCAGAAAATTATCAATTGTGACCAAATTCTTGACACTCACATATACACGAAGATTGGAAATACCTAATGAATTTACGCACTCAACAGGTAAAGTATACCCCGCCTGAATATCGTTTATCCTAAGGAATGAAGCATTATACATGGTAAATGTGGATGTATAAAACTGTTGCTCTCCACCTCCTAAAATCTGAAAGCGCGGATATGTGGCATTCTGGTTATCCTCTGTCCACTTACCTTTCACCATCCACTCCTGTGGATTTGACCCCTGTAAAAACGCATTATTCTGAAAACCGCCGATAAGACGATTTATTCCGGCAACCCCACTCATATTGAGGAGAAAATCAATGTTTTTGTATTGCATGTTTACATTGAAGCCGAAATTATATTTCGGAAATGTGGCACCGATTATTTTTCGGTCGTAATCTGCATTTACAACACCATCGGGAACGCCATCCGGCCCACTAATATCCACAAGTTTCAAATCTCCCGGATTGGCAGTTCTTGGTTGTATGGCATAACCATCTACTTCTTCCTGACTGTTAAAAAAACCGTCTGTAACATAACCGTAAATAGATTTCAAGGAATGACCCACAAAATACCCGTTAGCTACGTCTCGTTCGACATTTGATAACTTTGTAACTTCATTTTGGACATAAGAAGTATTTGCTGTGAGAGTATAAGAAAAATCTCCAATTCTATTTTTATGTTGGATATTAAAATCTATTCCTTTATTGGTTACTGTTCCTGCGTTTTCTATTGAGGGAGTCATCCCGAGAATAGTTGAAGCTGTTATGTTATACAATATATCTGTTGTCTTCTTATGATAAATATCAGCAGTAAACGATAGCTTATTCTCAAAGAGACCGACATCTAACCCAAGATTGGTTACTTGTGTGGATTCCCAGGTAATATCCATGCTGGGCACGACAGTTGCTGCTGCCCCGGATGATAATACTTCATTCTTTCCAAACGGGGCATTTACTCCCAACGAAATGACTTGTTGATACGGATAATTACCGATATTCTGATTGCCCAGTTTCCCATAGGATGCTCTAAGTTTTAAATTACTCATAACCGGAAAATTGAAAAAATCTTCCCGTGAAATATTCCAGCCCCCGGATATGGACGGGAAGAGTCCGAATCTGTTTTTCTTTGGAAAACGAGAAGACCCATCATAGCGGGCATTGAATTCCAATAGATATTTGTCCAGGTAAGAGTAATTTATCCTCCCAAAGAATGACTCCAAAGCCCACTCGTAGGCAGATCCTGTATTTTGCTGATTTGAAGCAGCTCCTGCATTTATTTCATAAAGTGAATTGCTTGGAAAATTATCGCGGTATGCTTCTACATATTCCTCTTTATAGCTCTCTTGCGAATATCCGGAAAGGAAATGAAACTGATGAGAGTTGATTGCCAAGTCATAGTCTAAATAGGTTTGAATTGTGAACAGAGAGCTTCGTGTATTTCTTACTTGTAAAACAGATGGAGAAGCGGTATAACTTTCGTCAATAACTAATGTAGGCCTGAACTTCTTTCGATCTCCCGAAGTAAAATTATAACCGGCAACTCCGGTCAATTTCAAATCCTTTAGAATATTCCATTCGAAACTTGTGTTAGCCAATGCATCCACATCGTTGTTTTTTATGAAAGATTCGCTATCCATCCATCCTTCAATAGTAAATCCGGTTTGCTGACCATAATAACCATTCGATTTTCTACCTGCTATCGTATTTGGAACTTTGATAGAATACTCAACAATGCCCTCTATCCCTTCCACCGGATTGGGATCAATGGCAGTCGGTTGGGAATGATTCCCTTTTTGTCCGGAAAACCTGGCATTGATCTTAAAATTGTCGAATATATTACTACTTACATTAAACATGACATTGTAGCGCTTGTAATTTGTTTTCGCAACTATACCTTCCTGATTCATATAACTAAGCGAAAACATATACGAAGTATTTTCCGTTCCACCTGCAAAACTGAGATGATGGTTGGTCTGGAAACCACTGCCCGATGAAATCAGATCGTCATAATGCCTCTTGTTGGCATAATTATCCGGATCTTCTCCCGATTGAAATTTAACTATTTCTTCCTCGCTGTACTGTGGACTTCCCCCGGCATTTACCAACGCATCATTATACATTTCGGCATATACCCGGGAATCTACTATTTTTGCTTTTCGCGCTGCTCTTGTAAAGCCAAAAGTCCCTTGATATGAAATACCGGCTTTTCCTTCTTTCCCTTTTTTTGTTTCGATCAGTATAACACCGTTTGCCGCTCTTGTACCGTAAATAGATGCCGAAGCCGCATCTTTTAACACTGAAATACTTTCAATATCATTTACATTTATTTTATTCAGTGACGAAGATATACCATCAATCAAAACCAAAGGTTCATTTCCGGCGCTGCTAAAAGTTCCTAATCCGCGAATCCGAACATAAGCTCCATCAAATCCCGGTTGCCCGGATCCTTGCGTTACATTAATACCACTGATTATACCGGCCAGAAGTTGGGATGTTTGCGTAACTTTTAATTTTTCAATCTCTTTTGTCCCTAAAGCGGATACAGCTCCGGTAAGATTCACTTTTTTAACGGAACCGAAACCAATGGCTACTACTTCGTCTAACTGATAGGCATCATTTTCCAGGCGGATATTCAATACGGTTTTATCATTGCAAGACACCTCCTGCGTAACATACCCAATATAGGAAATAGCCAGGATTGCTCCTTCCGGAACCGAGAGGGTAAACTCTCCATCAACATTTGTGATATTTCCTGTAGTCGTTCCTTTTACCGAAACGTTTGCTCCAATTAGAGGTTCGCCCTGTTCATCCGTTACCTTTCCGGTAATTTGGCGACGGTTTTGTTGTTGAAGTATTGCGGAGAGGAGTCCTTTTTCCGATTCTCCATTCCTCATTAGCAAAATACTTGTGCCTTCTACCGCATATACAATATCCGTATTGCGGAAAAGGGAGGTAAGGACTTCCGCCACAGTCTGATTCCTGGCTTCTAACGAGGTGCGCCGATCCAAATCGATTTCTTTCCAGGCATAAAGGAATAAGAAATCGGTCTGTTTTTCTATTTCTTCTATGATGTCACCTGTCCTCGCATTTTGCATGGAGAAACTCACCCGTGCAGTTTGTGAATTGACTTCCGTAGCAAAGATGCCGGTCACGCATAACAGGAATGCGATAAAGGTTAATCTCATAATTCGTATCAGGTGTTTATTGAATTTTAAGGGTACATTCGCCCTTTTACAAAATATTTCCATACTTTTGTAATCAATTGAATTGTTAGTACTAAATTGGTTGGATTTTTGAGTTTCAGTCATTACTGACTATTCAACACGGGGGGTGTTTGCCGCACTTCCCGTATTCTTTTCTTCTTGATTGGATTATTCCATAGGCATTCTTATTTCAGGTTATAATATCACAGGTTCTCTATTCTATAATAATGATACTGTCTTCCTCATTCTTGGTGTATTCAAACTGATGTCGGCGCTGCAATACCCGTAACACATGTTCTATACCGTCCCGGATACGGAACTTTCCGTTGTACGACCAGTCTAACAGTGATTTGTTTTCTACAATGATCCGCACATCGTAGTATAATTCCAGTTTACGAAACAGGGAAGCCAGGTTTTCTTTTTCAAAACAGATCAGTCCTTCGCGCCATTTAAAGTAGTTGAAATCGGGAATCTGTCCTTTGACCGTTTTTTCATCTTTCACATAAAGCCTCTCATTTTCTTTAAGGCGTACAGGTTTCATGTTTTCCGTAACAATATCTACACTTCCTTTAAGCAAAGAAGTTTCAAAATAGTTATTTTTTGAATAGGATATGACGTTAAACTCAGTTCCCAATACATGTACATCATAATGAGCGGTCTGCACGGTGAAAGGCTTTTTCTCATTTTTTGTTACCTTGAAATATCCCTCTCCGTCGAGAGTAACGCTTCGGGCTGAGTGCGCGAAACGATCCGGAAAGGTCAGTGTACTTCCTGAATTCAGCCACACTTCCGTACCATCACTCAAATGCAGTTCCGCTCGTTGTCCATGCGGTACATGAAGAGTTTGCATTTGCAATTCTTCTCCATTCTGATGGATTACGAAATAGGTGACCAAAACACCGATCAGCAAAACTGAGGCAATCTTAAAAAATTCCTGAACCCATTTACTCCAGATGACTGTTTTTGTGCATTTTTTCGGACACGACGTTTCCATGTTCCAGGTATTCCAATCATGCAATTTCCGAAGTGCCCGATATTCATGTATATGCGTATCATCTTCTTCCAGCCAGCGTATAACCCGACGTTTTTCATCCGGTGTAGCATCTCCCTTTATATAATGTTGCAATAGGTACTGAATATCCATAATTTAATCTGCTTCTGTATATATAACGAACAGAAATAGTCAATCCCTAAGAGCAGATTGTTTTTTGTGCGTATTTAAAACAAATCCCCAAACAAAAAGAGAAAAAGAGGCAGATAATCCTTGAGGCTTATGCGTAATGCTTTAAGAGATAGTGTTATATGATATTCTATGGCTTTGGGTGTAATTCCCTGTCGGAGAGAAATTTCTTTTACCGGGAGTCCGTCGTAACGGCTCATTTCAAATATTCGGCGGGTTTGTTCAGGTAAAGATTCCAGCGTACGCCGAATGATTTCTTTTATCTCATTTGAGAAAATATCTTCCGGATTACAGGCTTCCAATGTTGAAATGCGTATGGACAATTCTCTTTGGTAAGCATCCGCCATATCTTTTTCAACGGTTTGTCGCACAACCTCTCTACGCAGATAATCCAACGCTTTATTCCGAATCAACGTTAATAGCAATGATTGTGGATACTCAATCTCTTTCTCCTGTATCATCTTCCATAGCTTAACAAACGACTCAGACGCAATATCTTCAGCCACCATATTATCCTGTACGTATGCTTTGGCAAAAGTAAAGGAGCGCCTGTACCATTTATTATATAATTCTTGGAAGTCCATAGCATTCATGTGGACAAACTTACATAAAAATATCAAGGCATAAGTGTGTCGAATAAAATATTCGTAATTACTTGGGGTGTTCAATCAGGTAATAATACGTTTCCCTTGAAGGCAGGCTTTCTATGTGATAGCGAGTGGAGGAGGTTATTCCGAATAAATATCCCTGTTCCTTTTCTTTGACGGGCAGGTAAAACTCCGTAGAGCGCAGCCCCGTTGCCAAAATGCTTTTAGCCGAGGAGTGGCCGATGCTGTCGGTCAGGGAATAATATAATGTGTAGGTGAGCGCTTCTTCCTCTCCTGCCGGTTTGTCCCAATACAATCTTAAACAGTCGCCCGAACGTTCTACTTTAACTTCTTCGGGAGCTTCCGGCAACCGCTTGTTCAGCCAGGGAAGTGGAGGGAGCTGTGCCGGATGTGCATAATAATTGTCTTTTAATTCATTATACAACTCCCTGTTTTCCAGAATATGTTCGCAACGGAAAAAGGCACAACCGGCTCCCCCGAAATAGCGGCTGTAATCAATCTGGTCGGTAATGTCGTTTATTGTCCAGCCTCCTTCCTTTTCATCCGTTCGGTAAGCACCCAATCCGGGAACGATAAGCCGACCGTTGGAATTGCGCGCCCAATTATCGACAAAAGGGAAGAAGTCGTCATGCCGGTAATACATCATGGGAACGATCATATCCTGCTTTCCTTCCTTCATCCATTGCCCGGGATCCTGAAAAACACTCTCGTAGGCCGTCCATCCGGTATTGGGGGCACGTTCCGTCCGGTTATATTTTCCCAAAGGGGAACTGCTGACCTGCACCCAGGGTTTCATTTTCTTTACTTCGTCATAAATACACGCCATCAGCCGGTTGATATTATCCCGCCGCCAATCGGCCAGGCTCACACCTTTCCCGTATTTACTGTACAGGGATTTGTCAGGGAAACTTTGCGGCTGTTCCGGATAACGGATATAATCGAAATGAATACCGTCCACATCATAAGACGACACCAACTCCCGAACCAGCGACAGTATATAGTCGGAGGTTTCGGGCACTCCCGGATCCAGATACCATTCTCCCTTGTGCTTCTTTACTAATTTTGGCTGCCTTTTGACAGTCGAACTGTTTCCCTGTAAGCGCACTCCCTGCTCGGAACCTAAAGGAAATGTAACGAACCAGGCATGACACTCCATTCGCCGCTTGTGACATTCGTCTATGACAAACTGTAAAGGGTCGTAGCCGGGCTTTTGATTATGTTTTCCGGTAAAGACCCGACTGAAAGGCTCGATGGTGGAACGATAGATTAAATCACCACGAAGCCGTGCCTGTATGAATACTGTATTGAAATTGGCCTCTTCCAGCCGGTCAAGGATGTGCAGCAGTTCTTCTTTTTGGCTTTCCGTATCGTGTGCGGTCGTAGCCGCTTTCTTCGGCCAGTCCAGTCCGTAGACTGTCGTCAGCCAGACGGCGCGGATTTCTGTTTTAGGCGGCTCCACCGCGTAAAGTGAAAGAGAAGAAAAAAGAAGAAGAAGAAAAACTCTCACCACAGAGGATATTATTTGTTACGTTCGGAAACAGTTTCTAAATCCCACTCTCCAGCAAATAACGCTCCGCTTCGATTGCAGCCCTGCATCCTGATGCCGCCGCCGTGATAGCTTGCCGGTAAACAGGATCGGCTACGTCGCCTGCGGCAAACACTCCCGGAACATTCGTGCGGGGCGTACCCGGTATTGTCCGTATATAACCCGTTTCATCCGTTTCCAGCCG